>NZ_JBLWTA010000004.1:0-361360 GCF_048270365.1 Celeribacter sp. | reverse complement strand
CTAGAACCCCTCGTTGGCGTCCCGTCCGTTCCGTCTGGCGTCCCGTGCTGCGCTGTCTGCGCCGCCGGTGAAGGGGGTTCTAAGGCGAACACCCAGAACCCGCAAGCGCTTTTTTAAAAAAAATGACGGTTTCCTCAGAAAGCGTATTAAATAACTGATTTATATAATAAATTTTTGTTGAAGTTTTCGACAATACGGCCTCTTCGGACGCCAGGGCGGCAGAAGGCATCAGGCACTAACGAAACGAATTGCGGTTATCCACATGAGGTCACGCAACATTTGGTATTCGCTTCATTCAATCCGCCGATTCACCCCCGATTCAGGAGATGAATCGCGGGTGAATCGCCCGACTCTTTCCCCGACTCGCGGGTGACTCGGGTGAATCGGTCGGAATCATTCAGCTCGGGCGCATCACTTTGCGCCGCATCGGCACGCGCAGAAGCAAAAGCACGACAATCGCCGCCACGTAGAGCAGAGGCTCCAGTTGCCAGCCTTTGCGCAGCATCACGAAATGCACGCCCCCCAAGAGCACCGCCGGATAGACCAGCTTATGCAACTGACGCCAATTCCGGCCGAGCTTGCGGATCGCGGCATTATAGGAAGTCGCGGCCAAGGGGATCATCAGCACGAACCCCGCCATGCCAATGGTGATATAAGGACGCTTATAAATGTCCGCGATGATCTGAGACATGATCTGCACATCAAGCACGATCCAGACCGTGAGATGCAGCACGATATAGAAGAAGGCGATCAAGCCCAGCGCGCGACGGAACTTGATGAGGTTCAACCCGAGGTGACGGCGCAGCGGCGTCACACATAGAGAAGCGATCAGAACCTGTAGCCCCAAGAGCCCGATCTTGTGCTCCATCGCCTTGACGGGATCGACACCCAACTGACCGGTGAGGCCCGCATAGAAATACCACGCAGGCGGGATCAGCGCGCCGAGATAGAGCGGCCAGGTCGGAATTTTGCGGGCGAGGCGGTTGAGACGGTCGATCATCAGTAGTTCTTCGACAGGTCCAGACCGCGATAGAGATCGCCGACCTGCTCTTCGTAACCGTTGAATTTCACCGTCGCGATGCGCGAGGCAAAGAGCCCGCCGCCGATGCGCCGCTCAGAGGCCTGCGACCAACGCGGATGGCTGACCTCCGGGTTCACATTGGAATAGAATCCATACTCGCGATGGTTCGTCGCTTTCCAGGTGTTCACCGGCTGCTCTTCTTGCAGCGTGATCTTCACCACCGACTTGATCGACTTGAACCCGTATTTCCACGGCACCACCAACCGAAGCGGCGCGCCGTTCTGATTGGGCAGCTCTTTGCCATAAAGCCCGGTCGCCATGAGGGCCAGCGGATGCATCGCCTCATCGAGCCGCAATCCCTCGACATAAGGCCAGTCCAAAATGGCGCGTTTCTGCCCCGGCATTTCTTCGGGACGATAGAGCGTTTCGAAGCGGACATATTTGGCGGAGGGCTGAACCCCCGCGAGATTGAGCAATTGGTTCAGCTCAAACCCATTCCACGGAATGACCATCGACCAGGCCTCGACACAGCGGAACCGGTAGATGCGCTCGTCGATGTCGACCTTCGCCAGAATATCGCCCAAACCATAGGAGCCGGGCCGCTCGACCATGCCGTCGATCTCTACGGACCAGGGATCGGTGGTCAATGTATGCGCATTGCGGGCTGGGTCTTCTTTACCTGTGCCGAATTCGTAGAAATTGTTGTAGCTGGTGATCTCTTCAAAGGTGTTCGGCTTTTCCGTGGTGTCGAACCCTTTGATCTCAAAATCCGGCATGTCCTGTGCATGGGCGCCCGTGGCCGCCAATAGGCCCGCGCCGGCAAAGCCGGCCATCACGGCGCGGCGGTTGAGATAGGCCGTCTCCGGCGTCACTTGCGAATAGGGCAGATTGTACTTGGCCGACATGGGGTCCTCCTGAGGCTTTAAGAAAACGCTACCCCGGACGCCCCGCATCACAAACCAAACTCATCTCACAACTGCGTTTGGATTTTGTAACTTTCCGCCCCATCCTCGTATTCTTCGCGGTGGAAACTCGGCACGATCCGGTCCAGCGGGACAGATGTGCCATCCGCTTGAACGATCCGCACATGCCGCCGCCGCATCTGACGCGGCTCCAACACACCAACGGAATGCGCGATCATCTCCAACTCTTTGGTGGTGGTTTTCGCGTAGGCCGCCACTTTCTTGTATTTGTCCTGCACCACGAGACCGGCCTGCAAATGCGGATCGTGGGTGGTGATGCCGGTGGGACAGGTGTTCTTGTTGCACTTTAGGGCCTGAATACAGCCCAAGGAGAACATAAAGCCCCGCGCGGAACAGACAAAGTCAGCCCCCGCACAGATCGCCCAAGCCACATCGGCCGGGTTCACCAGCTTGCCGGCGGCGACGATCCGAATGCGATCATGCAGACCGTATTTGTCGCGCAAGTCCACAATACGAATGAGCGCTTCCTTGATCGGCATGCCCACAAGGTCAATGAGCGGCATCGGCGCCGCCCCCGTGCCGCCTTCGCCGCCGTCGATGGTGATGAAGTCCGGCGCATATTCATCGCCGCGCTCTTTGATCAGTTCAAAGAACTTGGCCCACGGACGCGAGGACCCCACAACAAATTTGAAGCCGACCGGTTTGCCGGTCACATCGCGGATGTGGTTGATGAAATCCAACAGATCGCCGAAATCGTCCACCTCGCGGTGACGGTTCGGGGAAATCCCGTCCTCCCCCGGACGCAACCCGCGAATGGCGGCGATCTCCGGCGTGATCTTGGCGGCGGGCAGGATACCACCCTTGCCGGGCTTGGCGCCCTGAGACAGCTTGATCTCGAACATCTTGACCTGCTCATGCGCCGCCATGGCGCGCAGTTTGTCGTCATCGAGATTGCCAGCTTCGTCGCGAATGCCGTATTTCGCCGTGCCGATCTGATAGACCAGATCCGCCCCACCTTCGAGGTGGAAGGGCGACAGCCCCCCTTCCCCGGTGTTGAGCCAAATCCCCGCCTCTTTCGCACCTTTCGAAAGCGCAAGAACCGCGGGCTTGGAAATCGCGCCATAGGACATGCCGGAAATGTTGAAAATCGACGTGGCATTATAAGGCACGCGGCAATGCTGTCCGATGGTCATCGGATCGGTGGTCGCGAATTGGTCATCAAGCGGCGGAAAGGCGGCGTTCATGAAAATCGGCGTACCGGGGATCGACAGCGAACGCGTCGAACCGAAAGCCACCGTGTTGCCCTTGCCGTCGGAGGCCCGGTAAATCCAATCCCGCTGCGCGCGGTTAAAGGGCATCTCCTCGCGATCCATGGCAAAGAAATACTGACGAAAGAATTCGCCCAGCGTGGAGAACCAATGCCTGAAGTGCCCGATCACCGGATAGTTGCGCAGGATCGCATCACGGGTCTGGCGTTTATCCAAAACGTAAAATGCCAAGGCCGCAAGTGCGACCACACCTATGGCAACCACGAACAACAGAGCCAAGACTTGCAGCGCCATCATCGCCCAGTGCCAAAACGTCATAGAATGCCTCTTTGTTTCAGGTATCTCGTGCCTGAACCTGACAGAAAGGCGGCAGAAGACAACTGTAAAGGTAGCTTTGTTAGCGTTAAAAACAGTATTCTTTTGCATACGAAAGCGGCCCTATAATAGGGCCGCTTTCCTTTCTGATCAGTCCTGGAACGATCAGTGGACGACTGCATCTTCCGGCTTCGGCTTATGCGAAGCCCCCGTGCGCTCGCCCAGGATCAGCCCCTCAGAGCCCGCAGACACCGGGATCGCATCGCCATCCTTGACGTCGCCCGCCAAGAGCAGCTCGGCAAGCGGATCCTGCAACGCGCGTTGGATCACGCGTTTCAGCGGACGTGCACCGAACACCGGGTCATAGCCTTCGTCGGCGAGCCAGACCTTGGCGCCCTCATCAATCGCCAGCGAAATATTGCGTTTCGCCAGACGTTTTTCGAGCCGCGCCAGCTGGATCTCGACAATCCCGCCCATGTCCTGACGGCCAAGGCGATCAAAGATGATCGTCTCATCGAGACGGTTCAGGAACTCGGGGCGGAAATGCGCCCGCACCGCGTCCATCACGTCGCGTTTCGCCGTCGCGCTGTCGACACCTTCGGGCAATTGGCTCAGCGCCTGCGACCCGAGGTTCGACGTCAGGATGATCAGTGTCTGTTTAAAGTCCACGGTGCGGCCCTGACCATCGGTCAGCACACCATCGTCCAAGACCTGCAACAGCACGTTGAACACATCCGGGTGGGCCTTTTCGACCTCATCGAACAGCACGACCTGATAGGGACGACGCCGTACGGCTTCGGTCAAAACCCCGCCTTCGTCATAGCCGACATAGCCCGGAGGCGCACCGATCAGACGCGACACCGCGTGTTTCTCCATGAACTCGGACATGTCGATGCGGACCATCGCATTGTCGTCGTCAAACAGGAACTCCGCGACCGCTTTCGTCAGCTCGGTTTTCCCGACACCCGTCGGCCCGAGGAAGAGGAAGGACCCCAGCGGACGGTTTTCGTCATTAAGCCCGGCCCGTGCACGACGCACCGCATTGGCGACGGCGTGGACGGCGGCTTCCTGACCGATGACCCGTTTGTGCAGGCCATCTTCCATCCGCAAAAGTTTCTCCCGCTCGCCTTCGAGCATTTTCGACGTCGGAATCCCCGTCCAGCGTTCGACCACCTCGGCGATCTGTTCGGGACGCACGGCCTCTTCGACCATGAGATCGCCTTCGGCTTCGGTGTCCCCGGCTTCTGCGATCTGTTTTTCGAGCTGCGGGATCACGCCGTAGGACAGCTCCCCGGCTTTCGCCAGATTGCCTTCACGTTTGGCGATTTCCAACGCCGCGCGCGCCTGATCGAGTCGCTCTTTCAGATCACGGGTGCCTTCGAGCTTCTGACGCTCCGCTTCCCATTTTGCCGTCATCGCATCGGATTTCTCCATGAGATCGGCCAGCTCCTGTTCGAGTTTGGCCAGACGGTGTTTGGACGCGTCGTCATCCTCTTTCTTGAGGGCTTCGGCTTCGATCTGAAGCTGAAGGATCTGACGGTCGAGCGCATCAAGCTCTTCGGGTTTGCTGTCCACTTCCATCCGCAGACGCGACGCCGCCTCGTCGACAAGATCGATGGCCTTGTCCGGCAGGAACCGGTCCGTGATGTAGCGATGGCTGAGCGTCGCAGCCGCAACCAGCGCACTGTCGGAAATCCGCACCCCGTGGTGAAGCTCGTACTTCTCTTTGATGCCGCGCAGAATGGAGACCGTGTCCTCGACCGTCGGCTCCTCAACCATCACAGGTTGGAAACGACGGGCCAGAGCCGCGTCTTTTTCCACATATTTGCGGTACTCATCCAAAGTGGTCGCACCCACACAGTGAAGCTCGCCACGCGCCAGCGCCGGTTTGATCAGGTTGGCGGCATCCATCGCCCCGTCCGATTTGCCCGCGCCCACAAGCGTGTGCATCTCGTCGATAAAGAGAATGATTTCGCCAGCGGCGGCCTCGATCTCTTTGAGGATGGATTTCAGACGTTCCTCGAATTCCCCGCGATATTTCGCACCGGCAATCAGCGCCCCCATATCGAGCGCCAAGAGACGCTTGTTCTTGAGGCTCTCGGGCACGTCACCGTTGATGATCCGCAGGGCGAGGCCCTCGGCAATCGCGGTTTTCCCCACGCCCGGCTCCCCGATGAGAACAGGGTTGTTCTTGGTCCGACGCGACAAAACCTGCATCGAGCGGCGAATTTCTTCGTCACGGCCAATAATAGGATCGATCTTGCCTTCCTCGGCGGCCTCGGTCAGGTCGCGCGCGTATTTCTTCAGCGCCTCATAGCCGTCTTCGGCGGAGGCACTGTCGGCGGTGCGGCCTTTGCGAATGTCATTGATCGCGGCGTTGAGTTTCTGCGCCGTGATTCCACCGGCCTCCAGCGCATCTTTCGCGCCCGATCTGGTGATCGCCAAAGCGGTCAACATGCGTTCGACCGGCACGAAACTGTCGCCTGCCTTCTTGGCAAGCTTTTCGGCCTCATCGAGCACTTTCGCGGTCTGTTGGTCCAGATAGGTCTGGCCAGCATCGCCGGAGACCTTTGGCAATTTGTTTACAGCAGCCTCATTGGCGGCCAGCACAGCTTTCGCATCGCCCCCTGCATTCGAAATCAGGTTGGCGGCAAAGCCCTCTTCGTCATCAAGCAATGCCTTCAAAAGATGTTCGGGTTTCAGAGCCTGATGGCTCTCCCGCATCGCAATCGTTTGCGCGGCCTGAAGGAAACCACGCGACCGTTCGGTGAACTTTTCCATGTTCATACCGTCTCTCCTCTTAACAAGCGCCCCGGTTGGATGTCCGCGCCCGCTTTGCGGCACGCATGAGGGTCGGGACCTTCCCGATCTAAATGGGGATCGCGCCCGCCCCCCGCAAGAGGACCTGTTGCAAAATTGGAACAAATTTGAACCTGCCGCGTTGGAGGTAAAACAGCACGCAGAGCACGCAAGGAGTTCAGACCATGCAGAGCTATGGAGCAGAAGTTCAGGGTCTCACCTATAATGCCGTAGAGCAAAGCTATGAGGCCAAGGTCGTTTTTCACGAGGCCTTTGAGAAAGTCACCTACCCGGTCGCAATCCAAGCGCCGATCACCGCCGATTTCGAAACCATTTCGCGCGGGCTTGTTCTAAGGGCGCGGGCGTTGCGGGCACGCGGGCGCGGCGCCAATGTCGCGCATCTGAAACGCGTGGCGGACACCGCCGCCGACAGCGGGCGATTGACGGCATAAGCAAACGATCCCGCGCGCGGGACCGAGGGCTTGACCCCACTGGGATAAATGCGGATGGAGAGGCAACCTGTCTTTTAAAGGATATGCCCCCATGACCGCTTACGACACCGCAGACGACCGACTGATTGTTGCCCTCGACGTTCCCAACGTGGTGCAGGGGCTGGAACTGGCCAATCGCATTGGTGACGCCGTGTCTTTCTATAAGATCGGGCTTGGCATGCTCACCGGCGGCGGCTTTGCGCTGGCCAACGAGTTGAAACAGGAACAGGGGAAAAAGATTTTCCTCGATATGAAATTCTTCGACATCGGCGCGACGGTCGAAAACGCTGTGCGCGGCGTGGCGCAATATGACATGGATTTCCTGACCGTGCATGGCGACCCCTATGTGGTCAAAGCCGCCAAAGAAGGCGCCTCCGGGTCGCAAACGAAAATCCTTGCCGTCACCATCCTGACCTCTCTGGACCGCGCCGATCTTGACGGTGCGTTGATCAAAGAGGGCGAGATTCGCGATCTGGTGCAGGAGCGTGCCGGCAATGCTTTTGCCGCCGGGGCCGATGGCATCATCGCCTCGCCGCAGGAGGCCGCATTGATCCGCGCCCTGCCCGAAGCGGCGGGCAAGCTCATCGTCACCCCCGGCGTGCGCCCGGCAGGCGCAGCCCTCGGCGATCAAAAACGCGTCGCCACACCAGCGCAGGCGATTCAGGACGGGGTCGATCACATCGTCGTCGGTCGCCCGATCTGGCAGGCCAAGGACCCGCGCAAGGCCGCGCTGGAGATCCAGGACGAAATCGCCAAAGCCTGATACAAAAAAAGCCTGATACAAAAACGGCGCCTCAAGAGGGCGCCGTTTCTCTTTAATATATGTGCAGGTTTATTCCGCAGGCTGCGCGTCATCTGCGGCGGGTTCTTCGGTCGTCACGGAGGCAGAGCCACCGTTGTCCGGCGCATCGTTGTTGATCGTCACGGAGGCGCCGTCACCACCATCCGTTGTCATCGGCGTCGCATCACCGCCCATGACCACGTAGAGGATCACGCCCAGGACAACGACCACTGCGCCAAGAATAAAGTACAGGCCACCGTTGCCAGAGCTTTGGTTGTAAGACTCATTTTGTGCCATGAGCTTTTCCTTTGCGTTTCATGTCCATTCGGGGAAACAACGCAACGCCTTGGCCAAAAGTTCCAGGATCAGTTCCGCTCCTGCCAGCGCAGGTAGCGCTCAAGCCGCCCGCGCAGAGAGATCACCGCATCTTCCCGTCGCACGAACTCCAGCAAAGGCATCCAGCCCCAAGCCTGCCCTTCATCGCCCAAACGGATGGCCTCATCCGCCAGCGTCTCCCAACGGGCAACGAAGAAATGCACCTTCATATTGGGATTGGTATAGCCCCGCTCCTCGACGTGATAGATCACATGCGCGGGGTCGATCTCGATGGACAACTCTTCGAATAATTCGCGCGCCACGGTCTCAAACGGCGTCTCATTCCCCTCACGCCCGCCGCCCGGCAGGTCCCAGTGATTGGGATAGGGAATATCGGGGCGATCGTCGCGCAACAGCGTCAGAACGTCATCGCCCCGCAAAATGGCGATCTTGGCCCCATCAAAGGGGCCAAAATCCTCAGACATCGTCATTGATGTCCTTGTCCCAGACTTTCACCTGGCCTTTGCGCACACCAAACACCTGACGCATGACCAGCCATGCCACCAAAGACAGCACGGCGAAGATCAGGAGAATCACGGCAATGTTGCTGCCGAAGAGACCAACTGCCAGCAAAAGCGCCACGATCCCGGCCCCCACGCCGAAGCCAAGGAAAATGAACCCGGGCGCCAGCACTTCGAGCCCCATGAGGGCGATGGCCGCCACCGCCCAGACCCACCATTGCTGCAACAGCATGACGTTTTCCATGGCAGGCGTTTGCATCAGGCTTTCCCTCTAAAAAGTTTGAACGCATCGCCAAAGGCCTCAAGCGCGGCGGCCGGCACGACAACGGTCTGCTGCCCCTGCCCTGCACCAAGCGCGATCAAGGCCTCAACCTGTTTCAACGCGACCTGATATTGCGCGGATTCGATGCCGTGGTCCGTAATGGCCTCGGCCACAACCGCAGTCGCATAGGCTTCGGCCTCGGCCTGAACCCGGCGTGCTTTGGCGGCTTGTTCGGCGGCGTAAAGCTGGGCGTCGGCGTTCAGCTCGACAGAGCGTTTTTCACCCTCGGCCTCGGTCACGGCGGCGCGGCGCGCACGTTCTGCATTGAGCTGCTGCAACATCGCGGCGCGGGTCGCCTCGTCAAGGTTCACATCAAGCACCTCGGCCCGCGTCACCTCGATGCCCCAATTGTCCACCTGATCTTCGACAGACGCCTTGATGGTGGAAATCAATTGCGAGCGGTTCGATTGCACCTCGTCGAGCTCCATCTTGCCGATCTCGGCCCGCACGATCCCCGCCACCGTTGTGGCAATCGCGCCGTCGATGTCGCGAATACGGTACACGGTCTTTTCCGGCTCGATGATGCGATAAAACACGGAGGTTTCGACCTTGACCAACACGTTGTCCGAAGTGATCGCATCCTGCATCGCATTCGGAAGCTGGCGCTCAAGAATGGAAATTTTATGCGCCACCACGTCGATCAGAGGCACGATAAAATTGATCCCCGGCCCCAACACGGTGCGCAGACGACCAAAGCGTTCGACCACATATTTCTCCGATTGCGGGACGATCCGCACCCCTTTGAGAACGAGCAGGATGATAAAACCAGCCAAAGCCAGAGTGACGATATTGCCCCCGGTCAAAAACTGAAACGGATCAATGGAATTCATGAGAAACCTTCCCTCAAACTGATATCATGAGGCACATGGCCCCTTTGATCAGATGGGTATAGGATGTGCCCCCATCAAGGAAGCAAAACATGCCCGCCATTTGCCGCGATTGTCTGACCACATTTGAGACCGGCTCGCGTTGTCCGGCCTGTGGGCGGCCGCGTGTCTTGGCGCATCCAGAGCTGTTCACGCTGTCGATTGCGCATATGGATTGCGATGCGTTTTATGCCTCTGTCGAAAAGCGTGACAATCCGGAGCTGCGCGACAAACCGGTGATCGTCGGCGGCGGAAAGCGCGGCGTGGTGACCACCGCCTGTTATATCGCGCGGATCAAAGGCGTGCGCTCCGCCATGCCGATGTTCAAGGCTTTGGCGTTGTGTCCCGAAGCCGTGATCGTAAAGCCCCGCATGGAGGCCTATGTGAGCGCGTCGCGCGAGATTCGCGACATGATGAATGAGCTGACCCCGGATGTGGAACCGCTGTCTCTGGACGAGGCCTTCATGGACCTCACAGGCACCACGAAACTCCACGGCCACCCGCCCGCCGTCATGCTCGCGCGTTTGGTGAAACGGATGCGCGAGGAATTGCATCTGACGGGCTCCATCGGGCTGTCGCACAACAAATTCCTCGCCAAGATCGCCTCTGATCTCGACAAACCCCGTGGGTTTTCAATCATCGGTCAAGCAGAGACGATGGACTTCCTTGCCGACAAGCCGGTGAGCCTCATTTGGGGTGTCGGGCAGGCGACGCGGGGGGCTTTGGACAAAGCCGGCATTCGGACATTCACCGATCTGAGGCGTTGGGAAAAAGACGATCTGCATCACCGTTTCGGCGCCATGGGGGATCGGCTTTGGCATCTGGCACGCGGCGAGGACAAGCGCCGCATTTCGGCCCATCGTCCGGTGAAATCCATCTCGAATGAGACCACGTTTTCCGACGACATCGCCACACTCAACCTGCTCGAAGGCCATCTTTGGCGTTTGGCGCAAAAGGTATCGGATCGCAGCAAAGCCAAGGAGATCGCGGGCCGCGTCGTGACGCTGAAACTCAAACGCGCCAATCACGCCAGCCTGACGCGGCGTGTGACGCTACATGAGCCGACGAATATCGCGGATAAAATGTTCCGCACCGCGCGCGATCTGCTGATCCCGGCTTTGGATCAGGGGCCATTTCGCCTGATCGGCATCGGCATTTCCGATCTCGTGCCCGCGTCTCAGGCCGATCTGTCGCCCGATCTGCTCGACCCGGACGCCATCAAAAGGGCCAAGGCGGAAAAAGCCAGCGACGAGATTCGCAAGCGTTTTGGCAAAGATGCGATTGTGAAAGGCCGCGCGCTACGCTGAGCGCGTTTATTCCGCCGCCAGCGGCAGGCGTTCCGTCCCGATCTCCGTGATGATCCGAACCGCCGCCGTGATCCGCTCGCGAAACGCCGCAAAGTCGCGATGCGGCTCAAGCGTCGCCTCGTTCATATAGAGCGAGCGATCAATCTCGACCTGAATGGCGTGAAACTGTCGCGAGGGCCGCCCGTAATGCTGCGTCACATAGGCACCGGCGAAAGGCACATTGCGCGAAACGATAAAGCCCTGCGCCCGAAACGCCGATTCGACCGCTTTCACGATGTCGAGGTTCGCCGACGCCCCGTAGCGATCGCCGATGATGATCTCAGGACGTTTCTTTTGCCCGGTGCGCACCGTCGACAGGGCCTCGCGCGGCATCGAATGGCAATCAATCAGAATCGCCTGACCGAACAGCGCATGCGATTCTTCGAGCACGGATTGCAAAAGCCGATGATAGGGCGTCCAGACCTGATCCAGCCGCTCCTGCGCGGCGGCGCGGCTCATCTTGCCGCGATAAATCGCCCGCCCGCCAGACACCACACGCGGAATCACCCCAAGCCCCGAGGCGATCCGAGGGTTCATGCCGACACGCGGCACGCCCTCAATGAGCGCGGGGTCCAATTCGTCGGAGCGGCGATTGAGATCGACCCAGGCCCGCGGATAGGTCGCAGACAACAGCACCGCGCCGAACTCCGGCACGCGCGAAAAAATCCGATCCACATGAGCATCCTCGGAGGAGCGCAGTTGCAGGGCATCCAACAGCCCATGCGCCAACATCTCTTTCGGATAGGCCCGCCCGCTGTGCGGCGACGCGAAAACCACAGAGGAGGTTCTCTGTTCGGGGCGCTGCAAAAGATAGGGGGCTGGGATCATCTAAAGTCCTTTCACAAAACAACTATAGTGCGTTTTCTCAAAATCCGAAGACCTTCATTTCACGAAAAATACGCCTCAAGTCTCTCCCATCGTCGCCCTTTTCTCTTGCAAAAACGCTAAGCGCGCCGGAGAAACACGCGGGCGGACCGAAAATCTCTGTCAAAAGCTCTTGAACAATCATCCGACTCCTTTTATACGCCCACGGACTGACGCGGGAAATGCCCGCGTCTTGTTCGTTACGCTGCATGTCTAACCACATGCGAAACATCGAATAAGGCGCAGTTTCCCACGGACGGACGGGCGTATAGCTCAGTGGTAGAGCACTTCGTTGACATCGAAGGGGTCACAAGTTCGAACCTTGTTACGCCCACCATCCGACCGGTCAGATTGGTTTTAACTGGCGCACGCAGGCGCCGCGACAAGGAGACTGGACATGAAAGTTCGTAACTCGCTTCGTTCGCTGAAGAACCGGCACCGCGACTGCCGCGTCGTGCGCCGTAAAGGCCGCGTGTACGTGATCAACAAGACGCAGCGCCGTTTCAAAGCCCGTCAGGGCTGAGATCATCAGCGATCACTAAAAAAAGCCGCCCGATTTTCGGGCGGTTTTTTTGTGTCTGATTCCTGTTCAGACCCTGCGTCTGAGCCGCACCAGCCAAAGGTGCACAAGCGCGCCGGAACAAAAGACGACACAAGCAAAACCAACCAGACCCGACAAACCAAACCGCTCCACGAGCCAAAGCAACAGAGGCGTGCCGATCAGGTTGCCCGCATTCCCGGTCTGGGCCAAGGCGCCATTGGCCAGCGACTGATCTTCATGCGAGGTATTGAGAACCGGGATCGACGCGAAACTCCCCGCCTGCACGAACCCCAAAGAGGCGATCATCGCCACAGCAACCCACGCCTGCCCACCGCTCAGGCCCAGGCAGAGTGCCAGAATCGCCGCGATGGAAAAGCCGCTCACCAGCACCGCAATCGGAGACACGAAACGCAGCAAAGTGATGCCCAGCGTCATCGAGACGCTCAAAGCGGCCAGAGGCATCACACCGGAAATCACCCCGCGCTGATCGTTTGAGACGAAGTCCGGGAACACTGTCACGAGAGCCACGAAGGCCATGGCATAGAACAGCCACCCCGCCGCAGGGGCGGCAATCGCGGGCGAGGAATAGGCCGTCACATGTTTGGCCATGATCTCGCGCAGGCGCAATGCGGCCACAGGCTCCCGCCGCACCACGGGCGGCAAACGGCGGGACAGAATCAACGCCATGGTCCAAAGCAGCCCCCCATGCACGATCAACAGAACCGGCAGGCCAAAACGCTCCGCCAAGGGTAGCCCCAGCCATGAGAACACCGCGAAAGCCACGGCAAACACCGTGCTCCAAAGCGCCATGGCGGTGTTGCGAAACGTCGGCGGCGCGATTTGCCCGATCAGGGTCGGCGCCGCAACGACGATCATGAGATGCGATGCGCCCTCAAGCACACGACTGGCCAGCATCAGACCGAAAGCGGGCTGGCTGGCCTGAAACAGCGACAAGGCCCCGCCAAGCCCCAGCGCCAGCATCAGCAATTTGCGAAACCCGTAGCGCGACAGAATCATCCCGGCGAACAACCCGAACACGAGGCCCATCACACTCAAAGCCGAGATCAGAAACCCGAGCTTTGGCCCCAGCCCCGGATAGAGTGCGCGAAACAGCGGGAAGGCGACCGCGACCTTGGCAAATTGCCCGGCGGCGAAAATCCCGGTGATCCAGAGAAAAAAGATGGTCAGGCGTGCGCGCCCATCGTTCTGCGTCATGCAAAAGCCATGACCGATTTCAAACCGCGTTCTCAAGCGCCATTTCCGCACAGGCGGGCGGAGGAGAGGCGGGCGGAGGAGAGGATCGCATAAAAATGGCGCGCCCGAGACCGGACGCGCCACCCTTGATGTCACGATGACTTACTTCGTCACGTCGATCAGAATTTTGACGTGCTCACCAGAGGCATCGAGCAGCGCGTCAAAGCCTTCGGTCACGGCATCGTCCAGCACGATTTTCTTGGTCACGACTTTCTCCGCCGGAATCGCACCCGATGCGATCAGATCGACCACTTTCGGCCAGTAATGCGTCGGATAGGCCCAAGCACCGCGCACGTCGACGTCTTTGAAGGTCACGTCATGCCAATGCAGCTTGCTGTCCTTGGTGTGCAGACCGACCTGAACAATCGTGCCCTGTTTGCGCACGGCTTGCAGCCCGGTGTTGAGCGCGGCTTCGTTGCCCGAGGCCTCGATCACCTTGTCACAGCCAACGCCACCTTCGGTCTGAGCGCGAATCTCGGCCACCACGTCGTCCTTCGTCGGGTTGAAGGTGACGACCTCCGGCAGAATCTCTTTCGCCAGTTTCAGACGGGTTTCATTCACATCGGAGAGGAAGATTTTCGTCGCGCCATAGGCTTTCGCAGAGAGCATCGCGAGCATACCAATCGGACCAGCCCCGGTCACAAGCACGCTATCACCCGCCGTCACCTCGCCACGCTCACAGGCATAAACGGCCACGGCGGTCGGCTCGACCAGCGCGCCTTCTTCCCAACTCATGTTGTCCGGGATTTTCACGGCGTTGTAATCGTTGACGATGGCCGCTTCGGCCATACCGCCGGACATCCAGCTCAGCCCCACAAGTGCCAGATCTTCGCTCAGGTGGAACAATCCACGGTCGGCAAAATAGTCGCCCGAACGCGGCATCACCAGCGGTTGCACCGACACACGGTCACCCGGTTTCACATGGGTCACACCTTCGCCCACGGCGGTCACTTCGCCGCTGAACTCATGGCCCAGAACCTGCGGAGCTTGTGCCTTGGTGAAAGGATGCGGCTCGACCGGAACGAAAATCGGCCCGGCGACATATTCATGCAAATCCGTACCGCAGATGCCGACATATTTGTTCTTGATCGCAACCTGCCCGGGCCCCGGCTGGGGAATATCGTCAATCTCTTCGATGCGAAGGTCTTTCGCCGCGTAGAACCTAAGAGCTTTCATGGGGAGGTCTCCTTTTAAATCACATTTTGCCCCATAGGGCATGGGCCATGGCATCTGTCGCGCCGGCCACAGCACAGACCTAAGCTCTTTTATTCAAAAGGAAATGTGTACATCTGCACACAATTCTGTGTAATCCGGCCCCCTCATGCCTCGGACATAAAAAAGCGCCACACAAGCGTGCGGCGCTTTCCTTATCTCTCTCGCGACGGCCTTACACCTTGCGGTAAATCTCATCTTCGATCTCGGACGTATCCACACCGAGACTTTCCAGACCGTCCTCGAGGTAATCCGGCAAAAGCGGAATGCCCAAGAGGTATTTGTCGGTCGGCCCGATGGCCTCTTGTTTTGCCGTTTCAAACGCTTCGGCGTAATCGTCGAAGGTCTCGCGACCGATCCACATGATCGCCACAAGCGCGGCTTTCTCATCCTCGTTCAAACCGCGGATGAAACTTTGCAACTCGCGCCCGGTCCCATCCGACGGGCGGGATTCAAGGATCGTATCCCCATCGGCGTCATCCGATGGCGTATCCCAACGACCGACTTTTGCCCCAAGCTCGCGCGCGCGCACGATGACAAAAGCAACTTTGTGCGGGCTGATATCCATGACAGGGGTCCTCCATTCGACTGACTGAGTGTGCATCTTACATCTGTTTCGGCACATGACCTAAGTCAAAGAGAGAGGCTTGAGAAGCGCGCTTTACGACTTTTGCACAAGCGGCGCAGGGGGAACCGGCGCGGCATCGCTCGCCAGTTCTTCGAAATCGAAATTGTCGAGGCGGTGCGCGCGTTTGCCCGCTTTCTCCGCCGAGATTTTGATGTCTTCGAGGTCTTTCGCCGCCTGTCCGAAATGCCGGTCTAGATTGCCGACACGGGTGCAGAGACGTTCGACATCGCCATGCAAAAGCGACAATTCCTTGCGAATGGCGCCCGCCTGTTCACGCATTCTCGCATCCTTGAGAATCGCCCGCATGGTGTTGAGCGTCGCCATGCAAGTTGTCGGCGACACGATCCAGACACGTTTGTCGAACCCTTCGCGCACCAGCTCCGGAAAATTGGCGTGAAGCTCCGCATAGACCGCCTCGGACGGCAGGAACATCAGCGCACCATCCGCCGTTTCGCCCTCAAGGATGTATTTCTCGGAAATATCGGAGATGTGTTTTTTCACCGCCTGCCGCATCAGTTTCGCGGCCTCATTCAACTCCCATTGCGTGTCGGCACGTCTGAGCGCCTCATAGGCCTCCAGTGGGAATTTACTGTCGATGGCAATCGGCCCCGGCGGATTCGGCAGGTGAATGAGACAGTCGGCCCGCTTGCCGTTTGAAAGCGTCGCCTGAAGCGTATAGCTGTCGCGCGGCAGAGCCTTGCCCACGATGTCGTTCAGTTGAATTTCCCCAAACGCCCCGCGCGTTTGCTTGTTCGACAGGATGTCCTGAAGCGACAGCACATTGCCCGAAAGCTTTTCGATATTGGCCTGCGCCTTGTCGATGGTCTCAAGCCGCTCCTGCAACGCGCCCAATGACTTCGCCGTGCGCTGCGCGGAGCCTTGCAGGTTCACGTTCATAGTCTCGGTCACCAAGGCCAAGCGCTTTTCCATCAACTCCAGCATCTTGGTCTGCGAGGCGACCTGTGCCTCAGACACATGGGTCAGCCCACCGGCAAGCTGTTGTTGCCCGTCGGAGAGCATCTGCACCCGCTGGCCAAGCTGGTTCATTTGCTGCGCAATCGGCAAAGCCATCTTCGCCGCCTCACCGGAGCGTTTCAGCACCACGATCAGAAGGATGAAAAAGACCAGAAACACCGCCACACCGATCACGGCAGCCAGTGTCAGGGGATCGGAAAAATCGAGTGTCATGTGCGTCCGAAAAGCCGTTCGATGTCGGAAAGTTTCAGCTCCACATAGGTGGGCCGACCGTGGTTGCATTGCCCGGAGTGCGGCGTCGCCTCCATCTCGCGCAAAAGCGCATTCATCTCTTCGGCGTGCATCCGACGGCCTGAGCGGATCGAGCCGTGACAGGCCACACGCGACAGGACCGCTTCGATTTTGGCCTGCACCGTGAAGCTGTCCCCCAGATCGGCCAACTCATCGAGGATGTCCTCGATCATCGCCTTGGCGTCTACGCGGCCCAGAATGGCGGGCGTCTCGCGCACCGCAATCGCACCGCCGCCAAAGGGTTCGATGCCAAGACCCAGCTTCGCGAGATCGTCGGACAGATCCAAAAGCATCTGCGCATCGTTGGCAGAGAGTTCGACAATCTCCGGGATCAAAAGCGCCTGCGCCTTGACGCCGTGCTCCGCCATCTGATGTTTCAGCTTCTCGTAAACCAACCGCTCATGTGCGGCATGTTGATCGACGATGACGATACCGCGTTCGGTCTGGGCGATGATGTAATTCTCATGCACCTGCGCGCGGGCGGCCCCCAAGGGCAAAGCCTCTGTGACAGGCGCCGCATCGACTTCTTCCATCCGCGCAGACGGCACTGACATTTCGGCAAAGCCCGGGGTGGTCATCGGCTCGGCACGTTCCGGTGCTTGCCACGTGTAACTTTGCTCAACCACCTCAGAGGAGGGACGATAGGGCGCGGAATAGCTCTGTGAGGGGCGGTCCATCTGATAGACGCGGGGTTCCGTGACCTCGGGCCGCATCGCGCCCAGCGTCGCATTGGCAACTGTGGTCGAGGCCCGGTGTCCGGCTTCGGCCAAAGCATGGCGCAGCGCAGAAACAATCAGCCCGCGTGCAAGGCCCGGCTCCCGGAACCGCACCTCGGATTTTGCCGGGTGCACGTTGACGTCGACCAGATGCGGATCGCAGTCGATGAATAGACAGGCCGCCGGATGACGGTCGCGGGACAGGAAATCGAAATAGGCGCCGCGCAGCGCACCAACGAGCAATTTGTCCCGCACCGGACGGCCATTGACGAACAGATACTGCGCCACGGCAGAGCCGCGCGAATAGGTCGGCAGAGCGGCATAGCCGGTGAGCGTCAGCCCCTCGCGTTCGGCATCAATCGCCAGCGCATTCTCGGCGAACTCCTTGCCCAAGACGGTCGCCAAACGCCCATGCAGCGCGTCGAACATATCACCAGATTGCGGATCGGCGCGGAAGGTCACACGCCCCTCGCCGCCGCCCGAGACATCGCGAAGCGTAAAGCCGACATAGGGTTCAGCCATGGCGAGACGCTTGATCACATCGGAAATCGCCTGTGCCTCCGCCCGGTCGCTGCGCAGGAATTTGAGGCGCGCGGGCGTGGCGTAGAACAGATCGCGCAGCTCGACCACGGTGCCACGGGTGAGGGCGGCGGGTTTCACCGGCTCCATCTTGCCGCCGGACACAGAGAGCGTCACGCCCTCGGCCCCTTCAGCGCGCGAGGTGATTTTCAACCGACCGACAGCACCCAGCGACGGCAGTGCCTCGCCACGAAAACCAAAGGTGTGGATGTCGAGCAAATCGGAGCCGTCAATCTTCGACGTCGCATGGCGAGAAAGCGCGAGAGGCAGGTCATCCGCCGTCATCCCGCAGCCGTCATCTGTGATACGAATGAGGGTCTTGCCGCCATCGGCATAGTCCACTTCGATCCGCCGCGCACCTGCGTCGATGGCATTTTCAGCAAGCTCTTTGACAGCGGAGGCAGGCCGTTCGACCACCTCACCCGCCGCAATACGGTTGATCGCACCCTCGTCAAGCTGACGAATGACGGGGCGCGGGGTCTCTTGGCTTATGTTGCGTGTCGGAGAATTCATACCACTAGGCGTAGCATGACGCCGCCCGATTCGACCATGATGAAATCCGGTCAAATCGGGCGGATTTGAAGCGGTTCGCTTTTAGTTGGTCACAAGGTCTTCCGGGCGACCGACCACCACAAAAGACAGGTTTTCCGGGTCATACAGCCGCTGGATCACTGCGTTGATCTGATCGAGCGTCACCGCCTCAATCATCTCATTGCGGGTGGTGATATAGTCCGGCGACAGCCCGTCCATCTGCATGCCGACAAGAATGCGCGCGATCGGGCCGTTGCCGTCAAACCGCAACGCATAGGCGCCGGTGAGATAGGTTTTCACCATCTCCAACTCTTCGGCGGTGAGCCCCGTCTCGGCAAACTTCGCCCATTCGTCCTTGACCACATCAATCGCTTCGGCCACCACGGCGTTACCAGACGAAAACTGCCCCATGACCAATTCGGAGTGATCGAACGGCACGAGATAGGAGCCAATGCCATAGGTCAGGCCACGTTTTTCCCGCACCTCATCCATGAGCCGCGATTCGCCGTGACCGCCCAGCACCTCGTTGGCGATATAAGCCGGGATGAAATCCGGATCGTCGCGCGTGATGCCCTTTTGTCCGAACATCACCACCGATTGCGGCGTATCAAAAGGCACGACTGTGACGCCCCCCGCCAGCGCAGGCTCGACACGTTCCGGCAGCTCCGGGCCGCTTTCCGGCAGGTCGCCCAAAAGATCGTCCAAAAGCGTCGCCAATTCTTCGGCAGAAATATCGCCCACGGCGCCGACATAGAGACGATCACGCGTCATCACGCGGTCTTTCGCGAGGAACATATCGTCACGCGTCAGACCGGCCACGCTCTCGGCCGTGCCATTGTCGTCGCTGCCATAGGGGTGATCGCCAAAGGCCTGTTTGTAGAACATTTTTGAGGCGATATCACCCGGATCGGTCTCTGAACTGCGCAGGATGGACTGGACCTGACCGCGCACGCGATCCACGGCCTCCTGATCGAAGCGCGGCTCCATCAAGGCGGTGCGCAATAGCGCCATCGCCTCGTCGCGATTCTCGGTCAAAAAGCGGGCCGAGATGGTCACCGAATCCATATAGGCGTCGAAATTGAAACTCGCAGCCAGCGCATCGCGCGCCTCGGCAAAGCCCTGTGCATCCAAGTCTCCCGCGCCCTCTTCGAGCGTCGCCATCATCAGATTCGTCTCGCCGCGTTTGCCCGGACGATCCAGCGCCGTACCTCCGCGAAAGCGAATCTCCAGCGCGGTGAAGGGGATGGAATGCTCTTCGACCAGCCAAGCGTTGATGCCACCCGGCGTTTCCACTGTCTGCACCTCGACGGCGGCCTGCGCGGGCAGGCTCAGCCAAAGCATCGCGATGATTGCACTCAGAATACGTTTCATCCTTCGGCTCCTTCAGAGGTCGCGGGCATGAGCCAGCCAGTGACGGCGTGGCGGCGGTCGAACACCTCATGGGCGGCGGCCATGACATCGTCCGGCGTCACCGCTTGTAAAATATCCGGCCAGGATTCGATGTCGTCGAGTGACAGGCCAACGGCCAATTCCTGACCGTATTGACGGGCGAGGCCCTCGATATTGTCCTCGGCATAAATCCGGCTGGCGCGCAGCTGAGTTTGCAGCCGCTCGAATTCCGCAAGATCGACACCGTCTTTCAGAAATTGCGCAAGCGTCGCGTCGAGCGCGGCTTCAGCGTCCTCCATCGACACATCCGGGCTTGGCACCATGATCAGACCAAAAGTGGCGTCATCAATCGACGTGCCGTCGTAATAGGCGCCGACATAGATCGCCTTCGGATCGGTAAAGGTCAGGTTGCGCGCCAGATAGGAGGTCGTGGAATTGCCGCCCAAAAGCTCGGCCAGAATTTGCAGCGCCGCCGCTTTTTCCTGATCCCCCGGATCGCGTTCCGGGGCCAGATAGGTGCGGCTGACCGACGGCTGTGCCACGCGCGGATCGCTCATGGTCATGCGCCGCTCCGCCAGTTGCGGCGGCTCCTGCGGACGCAAGCGAGGCGCCAGATCGGGCGAGGGCGCGACGGGGCCGTAATAGGTCTTGGCGAGATCCAGGACCTCTTCGGGATCGACATCGCCCGCGACCACGAGAATGGCATTATTCGGCGCGTAATAGCGGTGGTAGAAATTGAACGCATCGTCGCGCGAGAGCTGTTCCATCTCCTGACGCCAGCCGATGATCGGCACGCCGTAAGGGTGGTTGAGATATTGCGCCGCGCGGGTCTGTTCGCGGAACAGAGCGCCGGGATCATTGTCGATCCGCTGGTTGCGCTCTTCCAAAATGACCTGACGTTCGGTTTTCACATCGTCTTCGGTCATTTGCAGATCGCGCATCCGATCCGCTTCCATCTCCATCATCAAAGGCAGGCGATCCGCCGCAATCCTTTGATAATAAGCGGTATAATCCCAAGAGGTGAAAGCATTGTCCGACCCGCCATTGCGCGTCACGGTTTCCGACAACTCGCCAGAGGAGAGATCGTCCGTGCCCTTGAACATCAGATGCTCAAGGAAATGCGCGATGCCGCTTTTGCCCGCGGGCTCATCGGCGGCGCCGATTTTATACCACACGGTATGGGCCACCACGGGGGCGCGGTGGTCCTCCAACACGACGACCTCCATGCCATTGTCCAAGGTGTAATGGCTCACCTCGGCCGCATAAGCCGGGGAGATTACGGGGAAAGCGAGCGCCACAAGGGCCGCCAAACCATATTTCATGAAAGCACCTTTGTGCGTCAGATCAATTACGCCGCGAGTGTGCGCAAAAGCCGAAGCCAGCACAACCGGGTTGACGCGGACGTGAAGCGCCGCGATCCGCTTATTGTTCGGGGGCTGTCGGCACATCAATGCCGAGGGCGCGCAGGCGTTCCCATTCGGCATAGGGATCGAGGGCGAGGCGTTTGTAGGCGCGCTCATAGCTGCCACGGCCTTTGCGACGGCCCTCGTCGGCCTCATAAAGCTCCGCACGGATTTCGGGATCGACACCATAGCGCGAGGCATAGGACACGATGCCGCCATCGACGCCACCCGTCGGCACACGTCCGCCCAATGCAACGATCGCATCGGCCTTGGGCGTCGGATCGGTGCGGTTCGTGCCGCCCGGCGTCGGTGCCGGCAGCGCGCTATAGTTGGCTGGCGCTTGCAACGGTTTCGCAGGCAGGATCGAAAACTCATCCGGGCCGGTTTTGATCCGGTTCGGAACGCGTTCCTTGTTCTGGCCACAGGCCACAAGCGCGGTCAAAGCCACAAGGCACAGCGCCGTTTTGAACACATTCGAGACCATAAAAACCTTCCTCCGCAAATCGCGTCTGAGCCTGTTTAAACCAGACTGACACCAAGGTCACGTCCGGTTTTTCTTGTCACCCGTGAAAAGGATGAGACCAAAGGCGCCCGCGAAAATCGTGATGTCGGCGACATTGAAGGAATAGGGGTTGGAAAAGCCGCAACAAGACATGTTGAGAAAATCCGCCACAGCGCCGTAAACGATGCGGTCGATGGCATTGCCCAGCGCGCCGCCGATCAAAAGCCCGGCACTGATTTGGCCCAGCGCAGAAAACTGTTCACGACGGACCCAGAGCAGAACCCAGATCGAAATCACCACCGCCAGCGCAACCCAGCCCCAGCGCAACAGATCGCCATGGCCGGACAAAAGCCCGAAATTGGCACCCCGGTTCCACGCCATGTGGAACACGAGATAGGGGGGCAGAACGTCGATCTGCCCCACCTCTTTGAGATTCATGACTTGGACCACGGCCCATTTCGAGAGCTGGTCGATCACAAAGGTGATCAGCGCTGTCAGTGCCGTGATCCGCATGATGTGTCCTTAGTGACGGAAGTGGCGCATGCCGGTGAGAACCATGGCGAGACCGGCCTCGTTGGCGGCGTCGATCACCTCTTGGTCACGCATCGACCCACCCGGCTGGATCACGCAAGACGCGCCAGCGGCGGCAGCTTCGAGAAGACCGTCGGCAAAGGGGAAGAACGCATCAGAAGCCACAGCGGAGCCTTTGGTCAGCGGTTCCGGCAGACCCATGGCTTCGGCCATACGCTCGGCTTTCTTGGCAGCGATCAGTGCGGAATCGAGACGCGACATCTGACCGGCACCCACGCCAACCGTGGCTTGGTCTTTGACGTAAACGATGGCGTTCGACTTGACGTGTTTTGCCACTTTCCACGCAAACAGAAGGTCTTTCATCTGCTCAGGTGTGGGCGCTTTCTCGGTCACGACTTTCAGATCGTCCATGCCAACAAAGCCCGCATCCTTGTCCTGGAACAGATAGCCGCCCGCGACCTGACGGATCGTGTTCGGCTTCTCCATGACATTCGGCAGACCTTCGGTGGTCAACAGGCGCAGGTTTTTCTTGGCGGCGAAAATCTCTTTCGCATCGTCGGTTGCACCGGGGGCGATGACGACCTCAGTAAAGATCTCAACGATGGCTTTCGCGGTCTCCGCATCAAGCACTTGGTTCAGAGCGACAATGCCCCCGAAAGCAGAGGTGCGGTCACAATCGAACGCATTGTTATAGGCCTCGATCAGCGTCGCACCCTTGGCCACACCACAGGGGTTGGCGTGTTTGATGATCGCCACAGCCGGGGTCTCCGCCGGGTCGAATTCGGCGACCAACTCGAATGCCGCATCGGTGTCGTTGATGTTGTTGTAGGACAGCTCTTTGCCCTGATGCTGGACGGCAGTCGCCACACCCGGACGTTCCGAGCCATCGACATAGAAGGCCGCAGACTGGTGCGGGTTTTCGCCATAACGGAGCGTCTGTTTGATCTGACCGGCAACCACGCGACGACGCGGGGCCTCTTCGCCAATCGCAGACGCCATCCAGTTCGACACGGCGGCGTCATAGGCGCCGGTGCGGGCATAGGCGATCTGGGCCATTTTCTGACGGAATGCGTAGGAGGTCTGGCCGTCGTTGGCGTCAAGCTCTGCGACCAGCGCGTCGTAATCCTCGACATCCACCACAGTGGTCACGAACCCATGGTTCTTCGCCGCCGCACGGATCATCGCCGGACCGCCGATGTCGATGTTCTCGATCATCTCGTCATACTCGGCCCCACGGGCCAGAGCGGCCTCGAACGGGTAGAGGTTCACGATCAACAAATCGATGCCGCCGATGCCGTGCTCCTCCATCGCGGAAACATGCTCGGCATTGTCACGCAGCGCCAGAAGACCGCCATGCACACGCGGGTGCAGGGTCTTCACACGGCCGTCCATCATTTCCGGGAAACCGGTGACCTCGGAGACGTCTTTCACATCGAGCCCCGCGTCGCGCAGCGTCTTTGCCGACCCGCCGGTGGAGAGCAGTTCAACCCCCTTGGCAGCCAGCGCCTTGCCCAGATCAACAAGGCCGGTTTTGTCGGATACGGAAAGAAGCGCGCGCTTCACGGGATAAAGGTCGGTCATTTTGGCAGTCCCCAGAACAAGAGCAGATCAGCTTAGGGTCTCGTCGTCCATTTCAAGGTCGCGGAGCGTCGTCGGCGTCTCCTGCGCCTTGGCCAATGTCCAACGGACACGGGTCGCATAATCCATTGCCGTCGCAGATAGAACCACTTGTTTGCTCGCACGCGGCTTTAATCGGTTTTTTTCGAGATAAACCGACCGCTCGAGGCTCAATTTTGCGCGACCGTCATGGCGGAACACCCAAATCTCACCGGATTTGAGCGCCAGAGACACCGCAGCACCACCCATATCCAATTCCGCATCCACATCGGGATGAAGGTGAAACCGGACCTGAAACGGGATGCCTTGCAGTTTGAGCCGATCCATCATCCGGTCGAATTGCCGCTCGTCCTCGCCAGTGATCGTCGCCAAAGTATCCTCGCCCGCGATGCCACGCCCGTCTTTCGACAGCTCGATCTGGCGAATATGCGTGAGGCCGTGGGTTCTGACATAGCCATTGTGCCCGGCAACGAAACCGCCGCCATCGTCATTGGCGCGCAACTCAAGGCGCACTTCGGTCGGAATATCGGCCAGAAATTCGCGCAGATGCCCGCCGATCATCCGTTTCGCGCCCAGACGCGAGGACGAAAACCCTTCGATCCCAAGCGTGGAATGCGACGGCGTGGCGCGTCCGGCACGGCGCCAATCCGGGCCAAAACTGCTGCCTGCGCCGCAATTCACGATCAAAGGCCGGCGCCCGGAGGTCAGCTCAAACGCCAAGGTCGAGGCATGGGCATTAAAAGACGCTTCGAGTTTCGGAGGGGTGGCCGCGTCAATGATGATCGAGGTCCGTCCCGCCGCCAGCCGCAGGAACCCCATGTGAAGCCCCTGCCCCGGTGGCACTTTGTTGCCGGAACTGGCCAAGGCATGGTCCAAACGCCCTTCGACCCCGCGTCCACCGCCATGAAACCGCGCCAGCCCGCCATCGGAATGGCGCAGCGCACGCAGCGTCGGCGCAATCCGCTCAATCGCGGCGAGATGTGATTCTTCGGCAATCTTTCCCGCCTCCGACAGGGCCGACGCGGCCCAGGTCAACAGCGTGAAGACCTCCAAAAGTTCTTCTGGATTGCGAGTCGGCAGACCGCCCTCCGCATCAATCTCCGCCTCGCATTCCTGCGCCAGCGCTTTGACGGCGGGGGCGACATGTTCCTCCATGCCGACCAGAGACAACCCGGCATAGATCAGCCCCGTCAGCGCCTCGAACCGAGGCAATCCCGGACTGGCCGTGCGCCAGCGACGCGACAGGAAAATCGTCTGTTGGCCAAGCGTTTTGTAAAAGGCGTTCGAAACCTCCGCCTCCTGCCCGGAGAGGAAAAACAACGCGTGGTGAATCCAGCGGATCAGCCGACGCCCCGTGAGATCCGGCGTCCAGCCCGGTCCTTTACCACCTGAAAAACGTTCAACCCAATCCTTGATCCAGTCCTGCGCCCGGTGGCGCGCGTTGTAATCGCCCACGGCAGCCAAATCATCGAGCCAGGCAAAGCCATGAATTTCTTCGACAAATCCTGACGCGGGGGCCTCGATATCCCAGATCGAGGCATTCGGCGCCTCGACCAGAAAGCCCGCAAAGAGGAAATTTCCACCGATCAACTGGCGGCCACGTGCAAAAGACCCGATGGATTTGGGCTCAGGCTGCGACACGAATCCCAAAGCGGGCGTCGCACGCGCAGCGCGCCACGCATGATACTTGTTCATGCGGCGGACGTTCTTCGCGCGCCAATCCTCGCTTTGCGACATTTCGGGCCTGCCCCACCCTGTTAACCGGGTCATTCTCAATTGCGCCGAAGATAGCGGGCGCGCCCCCGGATGTCATCGGGAAATGCCGATCCGTTATCCCCGTCGCAAGACCGTGATAAAGAAACCATCCATCCCACCGCGCTCTACCCAATAGTCAGGACGTGTGCGCAGACCTTCCTCTCCGATCCAGTCGGGCTCGATGCCGGGGATGTTCAGCGCGTCCAGATCGACACGCAGATCCGGGTGCCGGGCGATGGCATCGCGCACCTGTTCCTCGCCTTCGTCGATCAACAAGGAACAGGTGCAATAGACCAGCTTTCCGCCGGGTTTGAGCATGCCCAAAGCCCGGTCGATCAGATGTTCCTGCAACTCGAAGAGACCCGGAAAATCCGACCCGTCTTTGACATGCGGCAGGTCAGGGTGTCGACGGATCGTGCCAGTGGCGGTACAGGGCGCATCCAAAAGGATCGCATCGAACGGCCCGCCCTCATATTCCAACGCATCGCCGACGCAAATTTCCGCCGAAAGACCGCAGCGCGCGAGGTTTTCCTGCACGCGGGCCATGCGCGATTCGGAAATATCGAGCGCGGTGACCTCGACACCCATCGCGGCGAGCTGCATCGTTTTACCACCGGGCGCGGCACACATGTCGAGCACGCGGGCGCCTTTTTCGGGGGCCAGAATGCGGGCGGGCAGGCTCGCGGCGCCGTCTTGCACCCACCACTCGCCCTCTTTGAACCCTTCAAGTTTCGTGACCTGCACGGAGCCATCCAAGCGCACGGAACCGGTCGGAAGCACTTCACCGCCAAGCTGTTCGGCCCACCCCGAAGCGTCCCCCTTCACCGTCAGATCGAGCGGCGCGCCCTTGGCCTGTGCTGCTTCCATCGCGCTGACCGTGGCTTTGCCAAAATCCGCAATCAGCGGCTTGCGCAGCCATTTCGGCAGCATCGGCGCGGGCAGTGTGTCCCATTTTGCCTTCTCGCTGTCGATCTTGCGCAGCACCGCATTGACCAGCCCTTTGAAATGGCTCGACTTTGGGCGTTCCTGCATCAGTGTCACATAGGCGTTCACCACGCCATGCGCGGCCTCATTCATCGCGCAAATCTCGAACACCCCAAGGCGCAGCGCGTTCATCACATGCGGCGCGGGGCGTTTGGAGAGATGCGGCCCAAGCATCCGGTCGCAGCGATCTGTGACCCGCAACGCCTCGGTCACCAGACGCTGCGCGCGGGCGCGATCTTCGGGCGTGAGGTCCTTGGTGCGCTGCAACAGCACCTCAGAGAGGAGCCGCTTCTCAACGAGCACGGCATCCAGAAGGGCCAGAGCGGCCCGGCGGGCAGCGAGCCCGGCGACATCTGTTGATCTTGTTTTCATGGTCCAACCCCGTATATCACAAGGGCAAGCCGGACAAGATCATCCGAAAGGAGCTCCTCATGAGTGAGCAACCCGAACAACACGATATGTCGCACCTTCCCCCCGCCGCCCAGCGCGCGCTGGCCGAGGCGGAAGAACGCCGCAAAGCCCGTGAAGAGGCGGTCAAAGCCATGCCCACCGAATTGGGCGGACGCGATGGACCGGAACCCGTGCGTTATGGCGACTGGGAGAAAAAAGGCCTCGCCATCGATTTCTAAAAGAAAAACCCGCAGTCACCTGCGGGTTTTGTTTTGAGTATTTTTGCCAAGAAAAAATCAGAGGCGTTTAGAGACCCAGCACATCGAGCATATCGTATTCGCCCGGTTTCTGGCCCTGCCCCCAAAGCGCAGCTTTCACGGCACCTTTCGCAAACAGTGAGCGATCCGAAGCCACGTGACGCAGGATGATGCGCTCTCCTTCACCCGCGAACATCACGTCATGCTCGCCGATGATGTCGCCGCCCCGAATGGCGGTAAAGCCGATGTCGCCTTTGTTGCGCGCGCCGGTGATGCCATCGCGGCCCGAATCGCGGACCTCATCGAGTTTGACACCACGGCCCTCGGCGGCGGCTTCGCCCAACATGAGCGCAGTGCCCGAAGGCGCGTCGACCTTGCGGTTGTGATGCGCCTCGATGATCTCGATGTCGTAATCGGCATCCAAAGCGGCAGCGACCATTTTCGTAAGCTTGGTCAAAAGGTTGACGCCAAGGGACATGTTGCCCGCGCGAATGATCGTGGCGTGGCGGGAGGCCGCTTCGATCTTTTTAAGCTCCTCGGGGCACATGCCGGTGGTGCCGATGACATGGACGCAGCGGGCCTGTGCGGCCAGCGCGGCGAATTCGACAGTCGCTTCGGGAGCGGTAAAATCGACCACCGCTTGCGCATGTGAGAAAGCCTCAAGCGCGTCATCCGTGACCGTGATGCCCAGAGCCGTGCCCCCCATGGCCTCGCCCACATCGCGGCCGATCCATTCGCTGCCTGTACGCTCGACGGCGCCCACGAGTTTGCACTTGTCGGAGGCCACAACGGTTTTGATCAACATCTGGCCCATCCGGCCAGAGGCGCCGGTGATGACAATGCCGGGAAGCTCGCTCATGGTTTTCATCTCCTGAAATTTTCTCGCGCGAGCTTTAGCGTGTCGCAGGGGTTTTGGCAAAGCCCGCTTGCATGGCGCGCGGTTCGGGCTTATCTGGCCTTTATGGCAAAACGTTCTCATTCCAGCGGCCCCGGCGGGTCCCATCGCACCCTTCGCGTCGGCGAGGCCATTCGGCGTCGTCTGTCGGAGATTCTCACCCGTGGCGAAATTCACGACCCCGATCTGACTGCGATGTCGATCACCGTGGGCGAGGTGCGCGTGAGCCCGGATTTGCGGGTGGCGACGGCATTCATCCTGCCGCTGGGCGGCAAGGGCGCCGAGGAGGCGCTTGAGGCGCTCCGACGCAACAAGGGCGAGATCCGTCATCAGATGGGCAAGGCGCTTGGCATCAAGCACACGCCTGAAATGCGGTTCGCGCTGGATGACACTTTTGACCGGATGGACGCGACGCGGCGCTTGTTTGCCGACGAGCGCGTGCAACGCGATCTGCACAAAGACGACACAGACAGCGACGAGGAAGAGTAATGGCCCGACGCAAGAAGGGGCGCGCAGTTCACGGCTGGTTGGTTGTGGACAAGCCCGCTGGCATGACTTCGACCTCTGTCGTCAACAAGGTACGCTGGGCGTTTGACGCACAAAAGGCCGGCCATGCCGGTACGCTTGATCCCGATGCGACAGGCGTTTTGGCCGTAGCTTTGGGCGAGGCGACAAAGACCGTGCCTTTCATCACCGAAGCCTTGAAATGTTACCGTTTCTCCGTGCGCTTCGGGCAGGCGACGAACACCGATGATGCCGAGGGCGAAGTGATCGCCGAAAGTGATGCCCGCCCGACGGATGCGCAAATCCTTGATGCGCTGGCCCAGTTCGAAGGCGACATCATGCAGGTGCCGCCGAAATTCTCCGCCGTGAAAATCGACGGGCAACGCGCCTATAAATTGGCGCGCGACGACGAAGAGTTCGAGATCGCCGCACGTCCGCTTTATGTGGATGAATTGAAATTCCATGAGCGGGTTGATGAGGATCACGCGATTTTGGAAATGGTCTGTGGCAAGGGCGGTTACGTGCGCGCCATCGCGCGCGATCTGGGCGCGGCGCTTGGGTGTTATGGCCATGTCGAGTGGCTGCGCCGTGAATGGTCCGGGCCGTGGGATGTCGAAGAGGGCGTATCGCTCGCCAAGATCGAAGAATTCGCCAAGAGCGAAGAGATCGACCAATTCCTGCGCCCTGTCGAAGAGGGGCTGGCCGATCTCGATGAGGTCACCTGTACCCCAGAAGGCGCGACGCGTCTCAGAAACGGCAATCCCGGCATGGTCTATCCGGCGGATGGCGTCGAATATGGCGATGAGGTTTGGGCGTCGTTCGAGGGCAAACCTGTGGCTGTGGGCCAATATAAAGGCGGCGAATTGCACCCTTCTCGGGTGTTCAATCTCTAACCCCTTGCCTTGCGCGCCGCGAGCCGCCATTCACTCCGCATGATCACACGCACCCACACCAAGGGCGACGCGCCCTCGACCGCGGTCTACTCCGATTGCGAACGCTACCGTTATTCTCTGGTGCGGACTTGGGACCCGGAAGGGCGCAAGGCGTTTTTCGTGATGCTGAACCCCTCGACCGCCACCGAAGTGCAGAACGATCCCACTGTGGAACGCTGTGAGCGGCGCGCCCGCGCGCTTGGATTCGGGTCGTTTTGCGTGACGAATATTTTCGCCTGGCGCGACACAGACCCGAAGAAAATGCGGGCAGCCGCCGATCCGGTCGGGCCGGAAAACGACCAAGCCATTCGCGACTGGGCCCAATGGGCGGATCAAATCATCTGTGCCTGGGGGACCCATGGCGCGCATCTGGATCGCGGCGCAGAGGTCGAGCGGCTTTTGCGAGCCACGGGGCGGGACCTGTATCACCTTGGCCTGTCAAAGGCAGGGCATCCCAAGCACCCGCTTTACATCGCCTATACCCAGCAGCCGGAGCTGTGGACCTGATCCGCCGAAACGTGATCAGCCAGACAGTGCGGTGGGGCTGACCTCGACCAAGATGTCATCCAGCGTGACATCCGGCGATCCGTAGAGCACCGCCACAATATCTCCATTGACGATCACCTGGCTGGACAGACCATCGGCGGTCTGGCTCACATCGACATCAAGTGTGCCGTCAAAGCTGTCGTTCGGATCGAGGGTCACGCGCAGCATGTCCTCGCCCTCGGCAAAGTCGGTGATCTCCGCATGGCCAACATCGGCATTGGCGTCGTAATAGAGCCAGAATTCATCCGCGCCCGCACCGCCCGAAGCCGTGTCTTCGGCATCCATCAGAAGCGAGTCGTCACCATCGCCACCATAGAGCGTATCGGCCCCCGCATCGCCAGACAGCACGTAGGAAGAACCGGTGTCATTGCCCGCATAGATCGTATCATTGCCCTCGCCGCCCGACAGGATCGCAGTGCCATCGCCACCGTAAATCGTGTCGTCGCCAGCGCCCGCATTGACAATCGCAGCATCGTCGCCCGTGGCAATCGTATCATCACCCGCACCGCCTGTGACAATATTCAGCGTGCCTTCGGTCTCAATTGTCAGCTGACCGTTTTCATCCAGCGTGAGCACCGTATCCGTACCGCCCTGCATCGGATCGTCCGGCAGGACAAAGGTCTCGCCCTCGTCAGACAGGGTATATTCCACGGTCTCCCCGGTCAGCGCACCGGTCGACGCGACGTCCTCCTCTTCCGGACTCAACACAGTGTCATCTGCGTTGCCGTCTGGGCCGGGCTCATCGGGAATGTCCGGATCGTTCACGCTAAGCACATCATCATCCGCGCTGCCGTCAGGGCCCGCCTCATCCGGAATGTCCGGATCATTCGGATCAATCGCACCGAAATCACCCAATTCATCCAGAGCGTAGAGCGTTGTCTCTCCGCTTTCAGGGTCAACGATTTCAACGGAAATATCGCCAACGGGCAAGGAATCGTAGCCGAGGAAAGACAGAATCGTCTCATCCTCATCCGTCACATAGGACAGGCTTGTGCCGATCTCATCGCCATTCTCATCAAGCAGCGGTTCAACGACGAACTCACCTGTGTCGCCATCATCGAGCGTCAGAGTCACATGATCTTCTTCGGCGACGAAATCCGCAAAAAGCGTCTCACCAGAGCCCAGCGCCACGGCATAATCATCGCCGAGGCCGTCATCGCTTTCGTCAGTCGCGGCGGCATCCTCTTCGGCAATCGGATCTTCATCGACGGGATTTCCCTCAACAGGATCGCCCTCAGGCAGAGGGTCGGTGAAGTCCAAAAGATCACCTTCGCCGGACGGCGTATCTTCTGCGCCGGTCTCATCCACACCCGCGTCAGTGTCTTCGGCACTTCCTTGCGTGCCTTCTTCTTCCAAATCCGTTATTGCGAACGCAGCCGGAACCAATCCCAGCAAAGCCAAAGCCCATAACATTTGCTCACACCCCTACACAGAACAAACCCCGCACAAAGCATAGACCTTTGCTTTGCAAATGAAAGAAAAATAAACAAAAAAGTTAATCTAAACAGCTGTTAACAAAGGTTAATTTTCATTTTGCGAAGATTTCGGGTAAACCTAGGCAAAGCGATCGTAATAAAGGCCAGGACATGTCAGACGAAAAAGAGATTTTATCTCAGGATATCAAAGAGCTGAGAGTTGAGCTGGAGCGGCTGAACAATCACCGCTTTATTCGCATTCACAATTCCAATTTGCGCATGATGTGGTTTCAGTTCCTCAGAGGGCTGGCTTTTGGCTTCGGTTCGGTCGTGGGCGCGTCGATTGTCGTGTCGATTGTCGGCTTTATGCTCAACCAGATGGAGGTCGTGCCGATCATCGGGGACTGGGCGAAACAATTGGCCGGAGAGATCATGAGCGAAACCCAGCGCGTGGAGACGGGGCAATAAGTGGAACGGGGCAGGTTTGTACGACGAAAATGCTTTCTTTTCACAGAGAATCCGGCTAAACGCGCGCATTCTCGGATGAAAGAAACCGGGATTTTCTCCAAGGGCCCTGCTGGACGACATCCCGGCTTGTGCCATAACCCTTTGTTTTCGAAAGGAGACCCCGATGTCGATCACTGCTGAAGAGAAAAGCCGCCTGATCAAGGAATTCGCCACCAAAGAAGGTGACACCGGTTCCCCCGAAGTTCAGGTCGCAATTCTGACCTCGCGCATTTCCACGCTCACCGAGCACTTCAAAACCCACAAAAAAGACAACCACGGTCGCCGTGGCCTTTTGATGATGGTGGCTCAGCGTCGTAAGCTTCTCGACTACCTCAAAGGTAAAGACGAAGCCCGTTACCTCGACCTGATCAAGCGTCTCGGTATCCGTCGCTAAGACGAAAGTACCTCCGAAGCCCCGGCCGCGGCGACTGTTGCGGCGGGGAAACGGATCGGAACAGGAAAAGGCCCTCTTCGGAGGGTCTTTTTTTATATCAGCGGCCTCTGTTCCATCTCTTCGACATCCATCATAGCGCTGTTTTGCAATTTCTCGCGATCGAGAATGGTGAGCGCCCCGTTGGACCAATCCGCCACCCCGCGCGACCGCAGCTGGCTCAGCGTTTTGTTGGTATGCACCAGAGACAGTCCCAGAGCATCCGCGAGGTCCTGTTGGCGGAAGGGCAAGGCGACACTGTTGCCTTTCGTCAAACCACGGTGATTCAAACGCTCATAGAGTTTCAATAGCGCCCAAGCCACGCGTTCGACCCCGGTGCGCTGGCCGACGGTGGCAAGGCTTTGCCCCAGAAACGCCTCCTCGGAGGCCGCCAGCCACACAAGGTCATAGGCGCGCGACGGATGAGATTGGAACAAACGCCACAGATCCTGGCGCTGAAAGGTACAGAGCACCATCGGCGTCGCGGTCTCGACCGAATGCCCGGCCTCGCCCATGACGCCCGCCTGAAGACCGATGAAATCCCCGGGCATGAGGAAATTGATCACCTGCCGACGGCCGTTTTCGAGTGTCTTGTAACGCAGGCCCATACCGCTCAAGACCGTGTAAAGATGTGGTGTCTTTGCCCCTTCGATCTGAATCGTCGTTTTTGCATCGACACTCAACTCACCGCTTTTGAACGTTTCCATGAAGGACAATTCCTGCGCCGAGAAAGGCATAAAACACTCCTTCTTGCGCAGCGGGCAATTTTTACAACTCGTCGTCATTCTTCGCACTCCACTATGTCATAGTTTAATTCGCGAAGACGCCATTTGGTTCATTCTGGGGAATAATTTCCTGATACGGACCTTTCTGACATGTTCGGCAAAAATGCCCCTCCCTCGCCGCCCAGTGCGGTTTTTTTGATCCTTTGCGACGAATGGAACCTGGGGGAAAGCTTGCGGCTGGCGCTCCTGAGCGTCATGCCTGAGGCCCTGATCCTCTGGGCGACAACGCCCGGCGAGGCGCTCAAGGAGATCACCAAGCTGGCCGAGGTGACAGCCGCATTCCTTGCCCTGCCCGCCACAGAGGTCAACGCAGGTTCATTGGGACACAGGCTCGAACAACGCGGCGCACGCATCGTGATCTGGGGCGCAAGCCCGACCCAGGCCATGCCGCCCTTTGAAACGCTGAGCTGGCCGCAAGAGATCGGCGCGCTCAAGCTGTTTCTGAACCAAATCCCAAAAGATCAGTCGTAAGCCTGAATGATATGTGCCAATTTTTGCCCGATGATCCGGGAAGCCTTGCGCGAGGGGTGGATCATATCCACCCCGTGAAACGACCGATCCCCAGAGGGCACGAGATCCGAGACATCGAGGAAATACACCCCCTCGAACTCCGTCGCCATGCGTGACAACCGCATTTCGAATTCATCGCCCAGCGCACTACAGGCGTCAATCACAGAGTCCACCCCCGGCGAGCGCAAATAGCCGAGATAGATAATCCGCGCGCCAGTTTTGCGAATGCTTTGCACCAGCTTGGGGATTTCCCCCGTTTTGCCGCCCAGCGAAATCATCCGCGCCATCTTGCGGTCACAGGCGCCACAGCCACAGCCCAGCCAGAGATCGTTGCCACCACCGTTGATCACCACCCAATCCACATCGTCGCCGCGATATTGTTTGGAGATTTTCATCCCCATCGCGCCGGTGACCGGCAGACCATAGATGACACGCGCGCCGCCAATGGCGCGGTTTTCGACCGGTTCGCCAAGGCTTTCGGAGAGCGTATCGGCAATGGAGTTCTGAGACACGGAATGCCAGGCGATCATCGAATCCCCAAGCGCCAAAATCCGCGCGCTGCGCAGTGGCGCCGGTTGGCTTTGCGGCGCGGCTCTGGCGGCAATTTCATTGCCAGCGGCATCAGCAGACAGGCCCACTGAGATCAGCAGAACAAGGCACGCCACAAAGGCAAGGATCGGATTTACGGTCGGGGAACGTCTCAGTCGGTCATAGAACATGGATGGCGCATTCTGCCCTTGGCATCACAAAGATTCGTCGGCCCACCCAGACGTCCCGGCACTCTGCCACAAGCCTCCGCAAGATGAAAACCGAAAACATAACCGAATGCGGCATGATCAAATGTCCCAATGTTCTTCCTTCGTATGCGATCATCGCGCATAAAAATGACCAAAAAATGATCGAACGTCCTTATTTCTTTGAATTGCTAGTCTTTTCTTGTTTCGACATTAGACATCTGCATGTTTCCCCTGAGAATTCCAACAAGGGGAAGAGTTATGGAATTGGGAGTTTGGATCAGTCTGATCCTCTATTTCGTGCTGATGCTTGCCATCGGCTTTTACGCATGGCGCAAGTCCACAGATACGGCCGAAGGCTATGTCCTCGGCGGGCGCAATCTTCATCCGGCCGTCGCGGCCCTGTCCGCCGGCGCCTCCGACATGAGCGGTTGGCTTTTGCTCGGCCTGCCCGGCGCGCTTTATGCTTCCGGCCTGATCGAGGCCTGGATCGGCATCGGCCTGTTTGTCGGGGCATTTATCAACTGGATCATCGTCGCCCCGCGTCTGCGTGAACAGACCAAACGCTATGACAACAGTCTGACCATCCCGGAATTCCTCTCGAACCGCTTTCCGACCGCCGCCACCACGCTGCGTGTCGTTTCGGCTGTGATCATCGTGCTTTTCTTCGCGGTCTACACCGCTTCGGGCCTCGTCGGCGGCGGCAAGCTTTTCGCTTCGGCCTTTGATGGTGCCTACATGACCGGCGTGATCCTCACTCTGGGGGTGGTTCTGGTCTACACGGTGTTTGGCGGCTTTTTGGCCGTGTCGCTCACCGACTTCGTGCAGGGCTGCATCATGATGTTCGCTTTGATCATCATGCCGATCGTGATCCTCACCACGGGTCAGGGCAACGGCGTCGAACAGGCCGCCGAACGTCTCGCGACCGAGGTGGATCCGAACTACCTGTCGATGACCCACGGGCTGACGCTATTGACCTTCCTGTCTACGGTCGCCTGGGGTCTGGGCTATTTCGGCCAGCCACATATCATCGTGCGGTTTATGGCCGTGCGCTCGGTCAAAGAAGTGCCCGTGGCCCGCAATATCGCGATGCTCTGGATGGCGATCTCGCTGGTGGGCGCCATCGGCGTCGGCGTCTTCGGTCGCACCTATATGGAGCGCAATGGTCTGACGCTTGAAGACCCGGAAACGATCTTCATCGTGCTCTCCGAATTGCTGTTCCACCCGCTGGTCACCGGCTTCCTCTTCGCCGCCCTTCTGGCCGCGATCATGTCCACCGTGTCCTCGCAGCTTCTGGTGTCGTCGTCCTCGCTGACCGAAGACTTCTACAAGGTCTTCTTCCGTCGCGAAGCTTCGGATCAGGAACTGGTCAATGTGGGCCGGATCAGCGTGGCACTCGTCGGCATCGTCGCGATCCTCATCGCCTCCAATCAAGACAGCTCCGTGCTTGGCCTCGTGTCCAACGCCTGGGCCGGGTTCGGCGCCGCCTTTGGGCCTTTGATGATCTTTTCCCTGACGTGGAAACGCATGACCGGCGCAGGCGCCGTGGCGGGTCTCGTTGTGGGGGCTGGCACCGTGGCGCTGTGGATTTCCACAGGGCTGAACAAAAGCTTCATGGGCCAAGGTCTCTATGAGATCATCCCCGGTTTTGTCGCCTCCGCCATCGCGATTGTCGTCGTCAGCCTCCTGACGAAAGACAAAGGCGAATTCCGGGCGATCGAAACGCCTGCGGAGTGATCCCGGCACACCGAGAACACACCATGCGGGCGGCCTTCGGGTCGCCCGTTTCATTTCCATCCCCCCAAAACTCGCGACTTGGCGCAGAGCGCATTTTCCTGTATGCGGGCCCCATCTGAGACGTAACGCAAAAGACCCCGGCGTTGTGAAAGTAAGATATGGGGTCGGCGGCAATGGGGCCGCCACGCAAAACGGGAGACGCGAGAGGGCTCGCGAGGGCTCCCAAACAGGATACGCTGAATGTTCAACGAAGTGAAAAAATCGATCCAGTGGGGCGAAGAAACCCTCACTCTGGAAACGGGCAAGGTTGCCCGTCAGGCCGATGGCACCGTCATCGCCACCCTTGGTGAAACCTCCGTGATGGCCAACGTCACCTTCGCCAAGCAACAAAAGCCGGGGCAGGATTTCTTTCCGCTGACCGTGCACTACCAAGAGAAATACTACGCCGCCGGTAAAATCCCGGGTGGCTTCTTCAAACGCGAGGCTCGTCCGACGGAAAAAGAGACGCTCACCGCGCGTCTGATCGACCGTCCGATCCGCCCGCTCTTCGTCCCTGGCTTCAAAAACGAAGTTCTGGTGATGTGTACTGTTCTGTCGCACGATCTGGTCAACGACCCGGACATCGTCGCGATGATCGCGGCTTCTGCCGCTCTGACCATTTCCGGCGCGCCCTTCATGGGTCCGATCGCTGGCGCCCGCGTGGGTTTCGAGGATGGCGAATACATCCTGAACCCGACCGTGGACGACATGGACCAGCTGCGCAACAACCCGGACCAGCGTCTGGACCTCGTTGTCGCCGGCACCAAAGACGCCGTTATGATGGTGGAATCCGAGGCTTACGAGCTCTCCGAGGACGAAATGCTCGGCGCTGTGACCTTTGCTCATGAGCAAATCCAGCCGGTCATCGACCTGATCATCGATCTGGCCGAAGAGTCCGCAAAAGAGCCCTTCGACTTCTCCGCGCCGGATTACTCCGAGCTCTACAACGTGGTGAAAGCCGCTGGCGAAGCCTCGATGAAAGAGGCCTATTCGATCCTCGACAAGCAAGAGCGCGTGGCCGCCGTTGCTGCCGCCAAGGACGCGATCAAAGCCGGTCTCACCGAAGAGCAGCTTGAAGACGAGAACCTCGGGTCCGCCCTCAAGAAACTCGAATCCAACGTGCTGCGCTCGACCGTCGTGAAAGAAGGCAAGCGCATCGACGGCCGTGCCCTCGATCAGGTGCGTCCGATTGTGTGCGAAACCGGTCTTCTGCCGCGGACCCACGGCTCCGCTCTGTTCACCCGTGGTGAAACGCAGGGCCTCGTCGTGACCACGCTCGGCACCGGCGACGATGAGCAGATCATCGACGCGCTGCATGGCAACTTCCGCTCCAACTTCCTGCTGCACTACAACTTCCCGCCGTACTCGGTCGGTGAAGTCGGTCGTGTCGGCTCCCCGGGTCGTCGTGAAATCGGTCACGGCAAACTGGCATGGCGCGCCCTTCAGGCCGTTCTGCCCGCCGCCACCGATTTCCCCTACACGATCCGCGTGGTCTCCGAGATCACCGAATCGAACGGCTCCTCCTCGATGGCTTCCGTTTGCGGTGGCTCCCTGTCGATGATGGACGCCGGTGTGCCGCTCAAATCCGCTGTTGCGGGTGTGGCCATGGGTCTGGTGCTCGAAGACGATGGCGAATTCGCGATCCTGACCGACATTCTTGGCGACGAGGATCACCTCGGCGACATGGACTTTAAAGTCGCAGGCACCGAGAACGGCATCACGTCCCTGCAAATGGACATCAAGGTCGCAGGCATCACGCCCGAGATCATGAAGCAAGCTCTGGCTCAGGCCAAAGAGGGCCGCATGCACATCCTCGGCGAGATGAACAAAGCGCTCTCCGGCGCTGGCGAATTCTCCGCCCATGCTCCGCGCATCGAGACCATGCAGATCCCGACCGACAAGATCCGTGAAGTGATCGGCTCCGGCGGTAAAGTGATCCGCGAGATCGTCGAGACCTCCGGCGCGAAAGTCGACATCAACGACGAAGGCATCATCAAAATCGCCTCCGCCAATGGTGAAGCGATCCAGAAAGCCTATGACATGATCCACTCCATCGTGGCCGAGCCGGAAGAAGGCATGGTCTACAAGGGCAAGGTCGTGAAACTGGTCGATTTCGGCGCTTTCGTGAACTTCTTTGGCAAGCGTGATGGCCTCGTGCACGTGTCTCAGATCGAGAACCGTCGCCTGAATCACCCGTCGGATGTTCTGAAAGAAGGTCAGGAAGTTTACGTCAAACTTCTGGGCTTCGACGACCGTGGCAAGGTGCGCCTTGGCATGAAAATGGTCGATCAGGAGACCGGCGAAGAGGTCAAGAAAGAGGAAGAGGCCGAGTAATCGCCTCCTCTTTTCGAAACATGGAAAAGCCCCGCCATTGGCGGGGCTTTTTGAGTATTTGTGGCAGCAAAGGAAACGGGGGAAACCCGCCGAAAGAGCCCCTGTTGACGTGAGGTCGCTTTTGTCTCCGGCGAAAAACAGGCTAGAGCATCTAAGCCCCTACCGAGTTTTAAAAGACACCGATGCCTCACAATCGCCGAACTCAACATCTTCGCCTCACCGTCGCTGCGCTCACACGCCGACGCCCTCATATGGTGCGGGCCTTGATTGCATCCTGGGGCCAGATGGATCTGCCTGCCCTGTGTGACATCCGCTGTCTGATCGTGGAAAACGATGAGCAACCGAACACGCAGCCGCTGGTGACGTCTCAGTCCGTTTTGCCAAATGGCATACCGTTAGACTATGCACTGGAAACCGAGGCGGGCATTTCCTGCGCCCGGAACCGCGCGGCGAAAGAAGCGCTAGATCAAGATGCTGATCTTTTGATTTTTGTCGATGACGACGAAACCGTTGCGCCAGACTGGCTTGTGAAGCTGATTGATGGCTACCGTCAAAGCGAGGCTGTACTTTTGGGGGCACCTGTTTTGGTTGCGCCGCAAAACGAGCCGCTGACATATCTGCAATCAGTGGCCCTGAAAAACATGGTGGAAGTCTATCACAGAAGGGACCTTAGCGCAGCGGAGACCGCGACGCTGAACAGTCGGGGCCGAAGCGTCATCGCCACCAACAATTGGGTCGCGCAAACCAGATTGTTCCGTGAAGAGAACATTTGGTTCGACGAAGCACTGCGGTTTTCCGGCGGAGAGGACACACAGTTTCTCGTCGATGTCATGGATCGCGGCTTTACGGTCGGCTGGGTCAAAGACGCCTATGTCTATGAGACCATTCCAGCAGATCGCCTTAGCCTGAGCTACCAATTCCGCCGCGCGCGCGACCAAGCCAACACCAGCTTTCATCGCAACATGTCGAAGAAACCGAGCCGCCGTTACACGATATTCCTGCGGATTCCCGGCAAACTGATTCAGCTTGTCTTTCTTTTCCTCAGCATCCCCTTCGCGCATAAAACCGCGCCGTTGCGATTTGCGCGGATGGCGGGCGGCTTTTGGGGAAAACTGAATTCAGCCGTCGGAGTGCGGTACAAGCATTACGCTAAGACCACTGGGCACTAAGCTTGTGAGGGATAGTTCGCTCCAAACCACCGTTTCGCCGCCGGATCCTCGACGCTTTCCGCTTCGATCTGATCGACCTTGCGCATCACGCGGCGGAGGTGGTCGTTTGCATCTTGGGTCATGTTGGACCCACGGGTGATCTTAGCCATCAACTCCGCGTTCGAGCGGGTGTAATAGTGGTTGAGCTGGATGTGATCGGCGGAATAGAAACCCGGCTTTTTGCGATCCGAGGCAGAGGCTTTGTCGCCTCGGTCGTTCACGCTCACTGCAGACCCATCCGTCTCGATGGAATGCACTTTCATCGCGGTGACATGGCAGGGATCGACGATCATCTTGAAATTGCACATCCCCTTCAAAGGACTCATCGGGTCCGGGTGACGGCGGGTGTAATTGGCGACGATGCCGCCCTCCGGCGCGTCCTCGAACCCGTTGCGTCCGAACATATGCCAAGGCAGTGAAATGTTCACCTCGCCCTCCAGATGCGCCAGACAATCCATCAACGTCTCACCCGATTTCGGCACCAGAAATTCATCGACGTCGATAAAGGCCATCCAGCGGACCTGATCGCCGAAATTCGCCACTGCATGGGCGTAGGCCAGCACTTGATTGTGGATTTCCGCACCCGAATTCCCGTCGCACAGCTTTTGGGTCCATGGGATCACGGTCACGTTTTGGACCCCAACGGCGGCCACGATCTGCACCAGCGTGCCATCCACCGACCCGTTGTCGTAAACGTAGAAATGGCGCACCCCGGCCTTTTGGTGAAAGCGCGCCCATTCACCGATATGGGCCTCTTCATCGCGCACGATCAGGACAATCGCGAGACCTTCGCGGTCGGGCAAAGCCTTTGGCGGATCAAGCGCAATTCGAGAGATGGATTTGGTGCGGCGCAGTGCTGAAAACATAAAAAACCCCTGTTCGCGAGTACCATAGGAAAGATCGGCACAGGCGAACAGGGGCGATTTCAACGGCTTTTGACCGAAACGTTTACGCTTTCACGAAACGCAGGTACGGCAGCTTGATGTCCACACCACCGAATTTCTCGGCGGCCTGTTCATCCGTCAGAGACAGAGCTGCGATCACATCCTGGCCAACGGTCCAGTTCGCAGGTGTCGCGAGCGGCACGCCGTAGGTTTTTTGCAGACCATCAAGCGCGCGCAGCACCTCGGCAAAGTTCCGGCCCACCGACATCGGGTAGGTCATCGTGAGTTGCAGTTTTTTGTCCGGGGAAATGATAAACACCGACCGCACCGTCGCGGTGTGAGCGGGCGTGCGACCATCGGGCAGGTAGGCCTCTGACGGCAACATGTCAAAGGCTTTGGACACCGCGAGATCCGTATCGGCAATGATCGGAAACCCCGCAGAGGTGCCGGCAAAGCTCTCGATATCGCCTTTCCAGCTCTTGTGCTCTTCGACGCCATCCACAGAGACGCCGATCACCTTCGTGCCGCGCTTTTCCCATTCATCGGCCAGTTGCGCAACAGCACCGAATTCGGTGGTGCAGACCGGCGTGAAATCTTTCGGGTGGGAGAACAAGATCGCCCAGCTGTCGCCAATCCAGTCGTGAAAGGTGATCTCACCCTGATCGGTCATGGCGGTAAAATTCGGAACGATGTCGTTGATACGAAGACCCATGGTCATCTCCTCTATAGGTGCGTGGTTTACAAAATCAGATACGTTCTAAATTTGTAATTTCCACCCCGGATATGGAAACCGCGACACATTTACTCGGGATTAGTCAAAACGGACATTTCGCTGTGAAAGACAGCCCCGCGCCGCCATCCGGGTGACGGAACCGTAGCTGTTCTGCGTGCAACATCAAGCGCGGAGCGTCCCGCGCCTCCCCCGTCGCATAAAACGGATCGCCCATGATCGGATGCCCAAGCGCCAGCATATGCACGCGAAGCTGATGCGAACGGCCTGTCTTTGGCATCAACCGCACCCGCGTTTGATTGTCCTGATAGCGCACCACCCGCCAATCGGTGACGGCGGGTTTGCCGGTCTCGTGACAGACCATCTGTTTCGGACGGTTCGGCCAATCGACGATCAGCGGCAGGTCCACCGTGCCGGTCTTTTCCGCAATATGCCCATGAACCCAGGCGACATAGGTTTTCTTGGTCTGCCGTTTTTCGAACTGAAGCCCGATGTGGCGCTGTGCATGGGGCGTCAGAGCAAAGACCATCACGCCAGAGGTATCCCGATCCAGCCTGTGAATCAGCAAAGCCTCCGGGAAAGCCGCCTGAATGCGCGACATCAGGCAATCGGCCAGATGCTCGCCCTTGCCCGGCACAGACAAAAGCCCCGAGGGTTTGTTCACCACAAGGATCTCATGATCCATATGGAGCACATCCAGAGGGTCTTGCGGGGGATTGTAATCGTCACTCATGACAGGCGCCTATCATGCCCGGCTCACCTTGGCAAAAACCCGATTGAGAATAAGGGTCAATTGCTCGGCATCTTCCTGGGTGAAGGCCGCCGGGAGATCGCTGTCGAGGTCAAAAACCCCCAACAGCACACCATTCGCATTTTGCACAGGCAGGACCAATTCCGACCGCGTCGAGGAGGCACAGGCGATATGCCCCTCAAAGGCCTCAACATCCGGCACCAGTTGCACCGCGCGCGTCCGCGCACAGGCGCCGCAAACACCGCGTGAGAACGGGATCACGAGACAGCCATGGCCACCTTGGTAAGGCCCTATTTTCAAGAGGTTTTCTTCGACAACACGATAAAAACCCGTCCAATGGAACCGATCATCAAACTGGTGCACCTCGCAGGCCACGGTTGCCATTAACGCCACCTCATCGGCTTCTCCCGCACAAAGCGCCTCAAGGCGCGCAGACAACCCCGCATAGTCGGTCATATTTTTCTCCATTTTCCTGTTGGCGCAAACCCATTGGTAAGATTTCCCCCCTAGGATCAAGCCCAATACAGCGTCTTTTCTGCTTTCCGGAGAGTCCGTCGAAGGTTCAGGTACAGGCGTTTCGCAGGAAAAAGGTACGGCATATGAAACTGACACATCAGGACTTTGATGACGTGCGCGTGGTTTGCGTCGGTGAAAACCGAATTGACGCCGCCTGTGCCATCCAGTTCAAAGACGAAATGCGCGCGCTGAGCGACAGCGGTCCTGCGCGCATTCTTCTCGATCTGCAAAATGTGGAATTTCTCGACAGTTCCGGACTTGGCGCTGTCGTCGCGGCATTGAAAGCCGTGCGGCATGGTCAGCGTCTGGAACTCGCCGCGCTGCATCCCACCGTCCAACGCGTCTTTCATCTGACCCGCATGGATACCGTGTTCACCATCCACACCAGCGTGGCAACAGCTGTCGAGGGGATTGCGAATGCGTCCTGAGGGAAATCTCGCCTACCAGAACTCCTGGGAGGTTTGCCCCCAACCGAAAGAACATGAATTGAGACTCATCCTGCCAGCGACGGATGCCGCGGTTCGACGCGGACTTCAAACCATCAAGCACGGGCTTGAACCGAACGGTCTGGCCGCCGACGAGGCTGCGAGCCTTGAAATTGTCTTGGCCGAAATCCTCAACAACATTGTCGAACATGCCTATGCCGACGATCCCGAGGGTCTGATCGACATACGTCTCTCGCAAGCCGACGATGGATTGCATTGCCTGATCTCAGACAAAGGCAATATGATGCCCGGCGGCGAGCCCCCGCTTGGGTTGCAGGCCAACCTGAATTGCGACATCGCCGATCTGCCTGAGGGGGGATTTGGCTGGTTCCTGATCCGCGAATTGGCGCATGAGTTGCAATACGCCCATATCGACGGGGAAAACAAACTGAGCTTTCGGATGGCCATCGGCCAGAAACGCTAGGCACCTGACGCGAGGTTGCGGCCCGGACTTTAATGACTACGCAGCATGAAAGCCGCTCTGCCCTTTCGGGGCAAACTCTGGGCCAACGGCTTAGTTGAGCTGAAAGTGCAGCGGGTAAGATCCATCGCAAAACGGACCGAACAAATCCGATAGATCGGGGTGATCCACCGGCACGCCTGAGTAATCTGCGACGAGATTTTGCTCTGACACATAAGCCACGTAGTAGCTTTGGTCATTTTCCGCGAGCAGATGATAAAATGGCTGATCCTTGTCGGGGCGCACATCCTCGGGAATGGCGGCGTACCATTCGTCTGTGTTGGAAAAAATCGCATCCACATCGAAGACAACACCGCGAAAGCTGTGCTTTCTGTGGCGCACGACTTGCCCCAGATGATATTTCGCCCGTGATTTCATCATAACATTGCAACCCCTATACTTGGTTAGTAGACCCTAAAAACGGCGCCTGTCCACGGGGGACGGCCAAAGAAATGGGAAACAGTCTGTGAACCTCATTTTAACAGTCTTGGAAATCGTCACCCCGGTTTTCCTTTTGGCGCTCATCGGATTCACCTGGGTCAAGACCGGCCACGAGTACCGTTTGGAGTTCGTCACCAAACTGACCATGACGCTCTCCGTGCCCGCGCTGATCTTCACGGCCCTGATCAAGGCCGACATAGATCCGGCCGCCCTGACCGCCCTGTCGATGGCCTCCGTCGCGGCCTATGGCGGCGTCACCATCGCGGCGTGGATCACCGTCAAATCTTTGAAACTCGACACGCGTACCTATCTGGCACCGCTGATTTTCGGCAACACCGGCAACCTCGGCCTGCCGCTTGCGCTCTTTGCCTTCGGCGAAGCGGGGTTGAGCTATGCGGTCGTCGTGTTTGCGGCCATGGCGCTTTGGTCCTTCACCTTCGGCATCTATGTCACGGCCGGGCGCGGCTCGCTTGGCAAGGCCTTCAAGGAACCTCTGGTCTGGGCCACGGCTCTCGGCGCCCTGTTCCTGTGGCAGGGCTGGACCCTGCCCCGCGTTGCGATGAACACGCTTGAGATGTTGGGCCAGATCGCCATTCCGCTCATGCTCATCACATTGGGCGTCGCGGTGGCGCGCCTGCATCCGCGTGGTCTCGGTCGCGCAACGTTGATTTCACTGGGAAAAGTCGTGCTCTGCGCAGGCATCGCCGCGCTGGCCGGGATGTATTTCAACCTCGCCCCCGTGCCCTTCGCCGTACTCGTGGTGCAAATCGCCACGCCTGTGGCCGTCACCTCCTACATGCTGGCGGAAAAATATGGCGCGGATTCAGACTCCGTCGCCGCCCTTGTGGTCTCCTCGACGCTTTTGTCCGTCCTCTATCTGCCGCTGATCTTGGCCATGGTGATCTGACCCCCAAGCTGTTCACAGGAATGCCATTTCACAGCCCGGTGAAATTCGTTATGATCTCGCAAAAGTAAAGAGCGAGAGGCAGGTATGAGCAGAAGTCTTCGCGCATTGGGGTTTTGTCTTTTGGTCGCGGCCTGTGGCGGTAATTATTCCGCGCCACGCGACCTCGACAATGCATGCGCAATCGTATCCGAACGCCCGAGATATCATCGGGCCATGAAGCAAACCGAACGCAAATGGGGCGTGCCGGTCTATGTTCAGATGGCGACATTCTATCAGGAAAGCAAATTCATCGGTGACGCGCGCACGCCTTACCGCTTTGTTTTGGATGTGATCCCGATGGGTCGCCAAAGCTCGGCTTACGGCTACGCCCAGGCGCTCGACGCCACGTGGGACGAATACCGCGACGAAGAAGGACGGCGTGGCGCGAAACGTGACCGGATCGAGGACGCCACCGATTTCATGGGCTGGTATATGGATAAAACCACCGAATCTTTGGGCATCTCCAAGGCCGACGCCCGCGCGCAATACCTCGCCTATCACGAGGGACGCACGGGCTATGCGCGCGGCTCCTATAATGCCAAACCGTGGCTGTTGCGCGTCTCCTCTCAGGTTGCCGCACGCTCTGACACCTATCGGGGTCAGCTTTTGGCCTGCGGCAAACTCTGAAAAACGCTTTAGTCGAGCGGCGTCCCGCGCCGGTCGGCTTCGCTACGGATGTTGAATTCACGATCCGACACCGAGCCACCCAACGACATCTTGGTCAGTTGAACCGTGGTCGACCCACCGGCCTCATCGTGAATGACCCAGGCCTTGAGCACAGGCGTGGCGCTAAAAATCAGGTCGATATAGCCGTAATCCGGATGATCCGGGTCCTGCGCCCGCACGATCGTGTCACCGTTTTCCTCGCGATGCGACACCACCATTTTGGCGGCATTCAAATCGACATTGCGCTTGAGAATCACCGACAGCGGGGTCTGCGACAGCGGGAACCGCTGCGGCGGCTCATTCGAACCCGGATCGAACACCCCGACCTGCCCGCCAGACACCAGCACAAGCGCATCATTCCCGGAGCCGTAGTCGAGACGCATCCGGCCGGGGCGTTTGATCGTCACCTGGCCATTGGAACGTGAACCATCGTCATTGGTCTGGACAAAATCCGCCTGAACCGTGCCGAGGCTGTTCAGATAATTGGAGAGTGTGGAGAGGGACAGCTTTTCAGCCGCCGCAGGAGCGACGGTCGACAAAGCAATCAGGGCGGCGGGCGCAAGCGCGGTGAGAAATCGTTTCATGGCGTAGATATATGCCAGATTTCGCGGGCTGCCACATGTCTTCTGCTCACAAGAGAGCGACAGGCGTGTGAACGCCCATCGCAGCTGCCGAACTTACTGTTCCGGCACCAGAATTTCGCGTTTGCCAACGTGGTTCGCGGCGGACACGACACCCTCGTCCTCCATCTGCTCCACCAGACGCGCGGCCTTGTTATAGCCGATCGCCAGTTTGCGCTGGATGTAGGAGGTCGAACATTTGCGATCCTTGATCACGATGGCCACGGCCTGATCGTAGAGCGCATCTTCGCCATTGGTGTTGCCACCGGTCGCCAGGCCCAGAACCGCGTCGATATCCGCTTCCTTGTCGGATTCCGGCCCTTCGACCACGCCGCCGACATAATCGGGCGGACCGTAGGCCTTGAGATAAGACACGATTTTCTCGACCTCTTCATCGGACACGAAAGGCGCGTGGCAGCGTTGGATTTTCCCACCGCCCGCCATGTAGAGCATGTCACCCATGCCCAGGAGCTGTTCGGCGCCCTGTTCACCCAGAATGGTGCGGCTGTCGATTTTCGAGGTCACCTGGAAGGAAATCCGGGTCGGGAAGTTGGCCTTGATCGTGCCGGTGATGACGTCCACGGAGGGCCGCTGCGTCGCCATGATCAGGTGAATGCCCGAGGCCCGCGCCATCTGCGCCAGACGCTGGATACAGGCCTCGATCTCCTTGCCGGCCACCATCATCAGGTCGGCCATCTCGTCGACGATCACCACGATGAAGGGCAGTTTTTCCGGCTGGAATTCTTCGGTCTCGAAAATCGGATCGCCGGTCTCGTCGTCAAACCCGGTCTGCACGGTGCGGGAGAACATCTCGCCCTTGGACAGCGCCTCTTTGACGCGACCGTTGTAGCCGTCGATGTTGCGCACGCCCATTTTGGACATTTTGCGATACCGATCTTCCATCTCGGCCACGACCCATTTCAGCGCCACAACGGCCTTTTTCGGGTCGGTCACAACCGGGCTCAACAGATGCGGAATGCCGTCATAGACGGAAAGTTCCAGCATCTTCGGGTCGATCATGATCAGGCGGCAATCTTCCGGAGTCAGACGGTAAAGGAGCGACAGGATCATCGTGTTGATCGCCACGGATTTACCGGAACCGGTGGTCCCCGCGATCAACAAGTGCGGCATCTTCGCAAGGTTGGTCACGACCGGATCGCCACCGATGTCCTTGCCCAGCGCCAGTGGCAGCGACAGCTTGCCGTCACCATAATCACGGGTCGAAAGGATCTCGCGGAAGGACACCATTTCGCGGTGGTCATTCGGCAATTCGATCCCGATCACGGAGCGCCCCGGCACAGTCGAGACACGCGCGGACAGAGCCGACATCGACCGCGCGATGTCATCGGCCAGGCCGATCACCCGCGAAGCCTTGAGACCCGGCGCGGGTTCCAACTCGTACATGGTCACGACAGGCCCCGGACGCACGGAAACGATCTCGCCCTTGACGCCATAATCATCCAGCACGCTTTCCAGCATCCGCGCGTTTTCTTCCAAGGCCTCATCGGACAGCGTGTGACGCACAATGTTGGTCGGGTTTTCCAAAAGAGACAGCGGCGGGGTTTCGTATTCGGCCTCTCTGGGATCGAATTTCAACGAAGGCTGCGCCTCCGCCTGTGCCTGTTTCGAGGGTGCGACCGGTTTGCGCACCGGGTGCTGCACCACACGTTTTGGGTCCGGCACGGAAGGCGCGGCAGGCTCATACCGCGCGGGCTGCGGATCGACATACTCCGGCGTTTCCAAGGCATCCTCGACGAAGGCCTCGTCCTCATAGGAAGCGGCATAGTCCGCGTCAGAATACCCCTCATCCGCATAGCCCGCATCGGCATATCCCGCGTCATACTCTGCGTGATAGGCAACCTCGGGAACCTCTTCATAGCCATAGGGCTCGGCATAGGCTTCCTGCGCGGCGGCCTCATGCGCGGCGGGTGTGGCAACCGGGGCTGCCACAACGTTCTGATCAAAGACGATCGGCGCCGGACCTTTGCGATATTTTTGCGCTGCCTTTTGCACCGCGGTCAAAGGCGGCTCGACGCGGCTGTTGCCCGTCATCGATCCACGCGGCACGGAACGGGCGCGCGCACTGATGGCCGACGAAATTTTCGAGCGGATGCGATCATCCTGCCCCGGCCCCAAGTCCACATCGGGCGCCAGATCGGGTTCGATCAACTCGGGCTCCAGATCTTCGGGCGCCGTGCGTTTCAACAGACCCGGCATCTTGGACAGAAGCGACGGTTTTTGGTCGACTTCCATCGGCGGGGTCTCGATCGCCGGCTGTTCCGCACGGATCACACGGCCACCGACACGCGGCTCGGCCTGTGCCATCTGCGCCTCGAACGCGGCCTGTTGCTCGGCCAGCATCTGACGCTCGGCACGGCGTTCTTCGCGACGGGTCGCAGCCGTGCGGGCCATCTGTTGACCCATGACGACAGAGCCGCGCGCGCCACGGCCCAAAAGATGCAGCGCCAGCGCATAAAGCGAGACCAACCCGACCAGCAGGAAACGCCAAGCCAGTTTCAGCTCAGCCACGGTCACACCAAGCGCGAAGAGACCCAAGGCCAGCGCACCGAAGAAGGACAAAAACGCCAGAACCTTGAGGCTAAAGGCAGCGCCAAAGGGCAAAATCTGGATCAAGGCGGCCAGCACAGTGTCGCCGAACAGACCGCCAAAGCTTTGCGGTGCGGTGGAGGCATGCGTCGAGGCATAGATCGCGGCCACGGCAATGGCGATCGGCACGAACACGGCACGCGACAGGGCGCGCTCCGCCCCGCGGTGCAGCACGAAACGCAGACCCCAAGCCGCAAACCCCAGCACAAAGCCCCAGGAAGCCACACCGACGATGATCATCAAGGGCGAGGCCACGGAGGCGCCGAGACGGCCCAGAATGTTATGCACAGGCGCTTCGGTCGCGGACAACCAGCTCGGGTCCTCAGGCACATAAGACCCCAGCATCAGCGCGATCAGGAACCCAACGGCCAAAAGCCCGAGACCAATGAGTTCTCGCCCCCGACGCTCCAAAAGTGCTTGGGTGTTTCTGTCGAAAAGCGGGTCGCGACCGCGCGCCTGATAGGATGCCATGACTGCCTCTTACCTTAACCGTACAAACAGTCGCGAAGCCGGATAAGCCCGCGCTGTGTCTCTTCTTTTGGGGCCACGAGTGCGACCCGGATGTAATTCTTGCCGGGGTTGTCCCCGTTCACGTCCCGCGACAAATACGCGCCGGGCAGAACCCGCACGCCGGTTTCTGTCCAAAGTTTCATCGCGGCCTCTTCGCTGTCATTCACCGGCAACCAGAGGAAAAATCCGGCGTCGGGGGCCTCAGCGCCTTGAATGCCGGAAAACACCTCATCGGCGATCTCGAATTTCTCGACATAGAGCTTGCGCGAGGCAATGACGTGGTCCTCGTCGGCCCAGACCCGCGCTGACACCGCTTGGATCGGATTGGGCAGAGGCGCGCCACCATAGGCACGCAGCTGACGAATATAGCCCATGCTTTTGGGACCAGAGGCCACAAAGCCAGAGCGCAACCCCGGAAGGTTCGAGCGTTTCGACAGCGAATGGAAAATCACCACACGCTCCGGGTCCGCCCCCATCTCTTGCGCCACTTGAAGCGCGCTAACAGGCGGCTCGCCGCGGTAAATCTCGGAATAGCATTCGTCAGAGAACACTTTGAAATCGTATTTTTCCGCCAAGGCAATCAAGTCGCGCAGATAGGCGCGCGGCGCGATCGCGCCCTGCGGATTGGAGGGCGAACAGACATAGGCGATGGCCGTGCGTTCGAGAATTTCGGGCGACAGGCTGCTGTAATCCGGCAAAAACCCGTTGTCGCGCGTGGCGGGCACAAACACCGGCTCGGCACCGATGGTGACGGCGGAAACTGCATAGACCTGATAGAATGGGTTGGGCGTCAAAACGACCGGCTGTTTGCCGCGCTTCGTCTCGGGGCAGAGCGCAAGACAGGCATTCATCAACCCCTCGCGCGTGCCGTTCACCGCCATGATGTCGGTTTCGGGCGTGACCGCCACATTGAACCGCCGCTTGAGCCAGCCTGAGATCTCCGACAACAGCACATCTGTGCCATAATTACTGGGATATTTCGCAAAGTCCGCAACATGTTCGGCCAGAACTTCGGCCACGAAAGGCGGCATCTCATGGCGTGGTTCGCCAATGGTCATATGCATGACTTCACCCCCCGGCGCATGGGCGTCGAGAAGGGTGCGCAAACGCGGAAACGCGTATTCCGGCAGGTTGGAAAACCGCTCAGGGAACGTCATGAAACTGCTACTGCCTCTGTTTTTCCGGATCTTTTTGCCCGGGTGTTTGAGGTCAAGATAACCGGCACGACTGATTTGGTCCAGAGAAAGACGTCCTTGACAGCGGCATGCTCGCAGAAGTTGTGACTTTTAGGCCAGCGCCCTTTCCGCAGCCGCCCCAAGTCGCAACAGCGCAGCCTCGGACATCGGCGGCGTTTGCATCAACAGACCACAAGACGGCACCCCGGTCGGAAGCGTCAAAGCCGCCAGCCCCATGAGGTTGCCGACACGGGTGTTCCGCAGCGCCAAAAGGTTCTCCGTCACGTAATAGTCGGCGTCCTTCAGCAACCGCTCCGCATTGGGCGGCAGGATCGGCGCAGTCGGCAGGATCACCGCATCATAGCCCGCCGTCTCGCGCAGATAGTCCCTGCGCAGATGGGCGAGTTTTTTCCAACCCGCCACGAAATCCGCCCCGTTGAAGGCGCCACCCGCCCGGAAACGGTCGAGAATGCGCGGATACATCAGCTCCGGTTTGGCCTCGATATAGTCGCGCCATTCGGCATAGGCCTCCGTCGTGAAGAGGATACCGGAGAGGTCCATCGCCTCAGTCACGGCCTTAATCGGCGCGCGGGTGATCTCGGCGCCCGCATCGCGCAGTTTTTCGACCGAAGCCTCGAAGGCGGCCAAAGGCGCATCACGAATATCATCGAAGACCACATTGTCGAGAATGAGCAGGCGCTTGCCCCTGAGTGTCGCGCCTTTGAGATCGGGCGCGGGCGTGCCATCGAGAATGGCGAAACACTCCGCCGCATCTTCAACGGTTTTGACCAGAGGACCGACGGTGTCGAAAGCGGCGGCCAGAGGCACCACGCCATCAAGAGGGATGCGTCCCGCCGTGGTTTTCAGGCCCACAAGATCGTTCCAGGCCGACGGGATACGCACCGATCCGCCGGTGTCCGAGCCAATCGCACCGGGGGCCAGCCCGAAGGCAACGGAGCCAGCCGCCCCCGAGGACGACCCGCCGGACACAGCGTCATGATCGTTCACACAGGGCGTGGTCGCCGTCACCGGATTGAGACCAAGCCCGGAAAACGCAAGTTCCGACATATGCGTCTTGCCCAGCGCCACCAGACCCGCGCTCGACGCGCGGCGTAAAACTTCGGCATCGCGCGTCGGGATGCGATCTTTGAGCAACGCGGTGCCCGCTTCGGTGGCGACACCTGCCGTGTCGAAGAGGTCTTTCCACGACACCGGCACGCCATCCAAGAGACCGCGTCGCACACCGTCTTTGGCACGGGCATAGGCGGCTTCGGCCTCCGCCATGGCGCGATCTTCCATGAGACGGGCATAGATGCGGTCGCGGAACGGATGCGCCTTCGCCATGTCCAGAAAGGCCGCCGCCAGATCGCGCGGATCGATGTCGCCGCTGCCAATGGCCCGCCCCAGATCGCTCATGCTCATCTTTGTATACTCGACCATTTTGCGCCCTTTCTTGTTGCCGATGCAAACTAGCGGCGCAACATCGCATGGACAATCCCGCTTTAGGCGTCATATTTGCGGCAAGGAGACTGCCATGACCCAAAACATCCCCCCAAAAAGCGATCTCATCATTGTCGGCGGCGGTTTGAACGGTCCGGCGCTTGCACTTGCCTCCGCGAATGCCGGATTGAGCGTGAGTTTGATCGACAGCCTGCCGAAAGACACCCGAACCAGTGACGTCTTTGACGGGCGTGGATATGCGCTCTCGCTTGGCTCGCATAAGCTGTTGAAAGCCATTGGCCTTTGGGATCGCGTCAGCGCACATGCGCAACCGATCCTCGACGTGAAGGTCACGGACGGCAAACCCGGCGAAGGCCCCGCGCCCTTCATGCTCGAGTTCCGCGACGGGGAAATCGACGAAAGCCCGATGGGGTATATGGTCGAGGATCGGTTCCTGAGGCAGGCCATTCTGGACGCGCTCGACGCGCAGCCCCGGATCACGCAGGTCGAGGGGCTTGTCGTGGCACAAGAGGTCGATCTGCATGGCGCCAAGGTCACTTTGGACAGTGGCGCGGAGATCGATGGCAGGCTGATCGTCGGCTGTGACGGGCGCAAATCCGGCACGGCGGAGCGCGCAGGGATCAAGCGCACCGGCTGGGCTTATGGTCAGACCGCGCTGGTTTGTGCGATTTCGCATGAGCTGCCGCACAATGGCGCCGCGCATCAATATTTCCTACCCTCCGGTCCCTTGGCGATCTTGCCTCTGCCGGGCAATCAAAGCTCTATCGTCTGGACCGAAAAGGACCAGATGGCGGCAGATATTCAGGCGCTGTCCGATGAGGATTACCTCGCGGTGCTGCGGCCCCGGTTCGGGGATTTTCTGGGGGAGATTTCCCTTGCCGGGAAACGCTTTACCTATCCTTTGAACATCACTCTGGCGAACCAATTCACCGCACAGCGCATCGCGCTTGTGGGGGATGCGGCGCATGGGATGCACCCGATTTCGGGTCAGGGTCTGAATGCCGGTCTCAAGGATGTCGGCGCACTGACCGAAGTTCTGGTCGAGGCGCATCGCCGCGGTGAAGACATCGGGCGCGAGGACGTTTTGCAACGCTACGCGCAGTGGCGGCGGTTTGATGTGGCCTCGATGGCGCTGATGACCGACAGCTTCAACAAGCTGTTTTCCAACGACAATCCTCTGCTGCGCATTGCGCGCGACATTGGCATGGGCGTTGTTAATTCGGTGACGGGTCTGCGCCGCGCGGCCATCCGCGAGGCGGCGGGCGTCAATGGCGATGTACCGAAGCTGTTGCGGGGTGTGCCGCTTTGAGGCCTGAGGCCACTTGAGTATTTTTGGCACAAAGGAAACGCCCGCTCCGTCCGGCATTAACCTTAACGCAAAGAAAAAACGCTAAGGAAAGGGCGCGGGCATTGACCCGCGCCTCAGCACCTTAATCCTCGAGGCTGCGCGCCTCTGAGACCAGCATGATCGGAATGCCATTGCGGATCGGATAGGCGAGGCCAGCGGTTTTCGAGATCAGCTCTTGCGCCTCGGCATCATAGGTCAGAACGCCATGTGTTTGCGGGCAGACGAGCGCCTCCAACATGCGGCGATCAAAGGCCTGTTGCACTTGCGGGGTCGTGTCACTGCTCATCACATCATATCCTCATCAGAGCCGCCATGCAGGGCGAATTCCATGAGGGTTACCAGAGTTTCACGCCGAATGGAAAGAGAGGGCGCCTCCAAAAGGGCCTGTTTGTCTTCGGGACCGAAGGGGCAGAGCATGGAGAGCGAATTGATCAGCAATTCGTCCTCCGCCTGACCAAGGCTGTCCCAATCGGTTTGCAGGTCTTCTTCGCAGAAATAGCGTTTGAGAAGTGCCATGAAACCTGCGCGGTCCAGGCGCGGATCGGAATCGGCGGCGCCGAGATCCTGTGAGAAATCGGACCAGTTGACCGAGAATTTGCGATAGGGGCAAAAGCCGTTCACCTCTGAGATCAGGCGAAAGCGCGACACGCCCGAAAGCGTGATCATGTAGCGCCCGTCTTCGGTCTCGGAAAAGGCGGTCAGACGTCCGGCACAGCCGATCTGGTTGAGCTTGCCCTCCCCTGCCCCGCTCACGCCTCCACTGCGCGGCTGCACCATGCCGATAAGACGCGCGGAGGTTTTCATGCAATCTTCGATCATCTGCAAATAGCGAGGCTCGAAAATATGCAGCGGCAACCGCGCCCGGGGCAGCAAGAGCGCGCCGGGCAGCGGGAAGACGGGGATCGTCTCAGGAAGGCTTGCTGCGGTCAACATACCCTATAGCTAGATCGCGCGGGCGATCAGGCAAATAGCATCGACGACAATTTGCGTCGACCTGTGAGGACGATCGGATCGTTGGGCTTCAGGCTGTCGAAGATTTTGAACAGCTGTTCTTTGATAGCGCCATCGTTCCACTCGCGGTCCTGTTTGAAGGCGGCCAAAAGCGTGTCGACAGACTCCTCGATTTGACCGGCGGCGTGTTGCGCCACGGCGAGATCAAGACGGGCTTGCATGTCGGTCGGGTCGGCTTCGACCTTGGTAGCCAATTCACCCACCGGACCGGCGTTTTCGGCCTCACGCGCCAGAGCGATCTGCGCATGGACGCCCTCAATGGCCGCATCCGTCGCGATCTCGGCAGGAGCGCCGTTGATCACGGCCTCGGCCTCATCCACATCACCTTTGGCGAGGTGACATTTGGCGAGACCGGCGTAGGCGCCAGCGAGTTTGTCGTCTTCTTCGAGGATTGCGGCATAGGTCTGGGCCGCATCGTCGATCTCGCCCGCTTCGAACATTTCGTCGGCGGCTGCGACAGCGTCATTCAGGCTTTCGTCCACGTTCAGCGCCACGACCTTGGCCACGAATTCCTTGATCTGCGAGGGCGGCAACGCGCCTTGGAACCCGTCGACCGGCTGGCCTTTGAAAAAGGCGTAGACGGTCGGAATGGATTGCACGCGAAGCTGACCGGCGATGCCTTGGTTTTCGTCGACATTGACCTTGGCCATCTTGACGGCGCCACCGGCGGCCTCGACCTCAGCCTCAAGAGCCGGGCCAAGTTGACGGCAAGGGCCACACCAGGGCGCCCAAAAATCGACGATCACAGGGGTTTCCTGCGAAGCTTCGATCACCTCCGCCATGAAATCGGCTTCTGAGACGTCTTTCACATAGGCGCCATGTCCGGCATTGGCGGCGGCGCTGGTTTGTCCGAGATCCATATCGGTTCTCCTCTATCTGGTTGCTTGGCGCTTATATGCGCTTTTCGGCATGGATTTTAAAGATCGAAGGTCGCAAAGACCGGCGCGTGATCCGACGGCTTGTCCCAACCCCGCGCGGCCCGCAGCACCCGCGATCCATGGCCAGCGTTCGAGATATCCGGCGTGGCCCAGACGTGATCGAGACGACGGCCTTTGTCGGCGGCATCCCAATCCTTGGCGCGGTAGGACCACCAGCTGTAGAGCAGCCCCTCGGGAATATCCTGACGGGTGATGTCGACCCACTTCCCGGCGTCTTGGGTCTGGGCGAGGTGTTCGACCTCGATAGGCGTATGCGACACGATCTTCAGGAGTTTCTTGTGATCCCAAACATCGTCCTCACGCGGCGCGATATTGAGATCACCCACAAGAATGGCTTTCTCCGGCGCGTCGGCGTGGAAGGCATCGCGCATCTCGGTCAGGTAATCGAGCTTTTGGCCGAATTTCTCGTTCACCTCGCGATCCGGCACATCGCCGCCCGCAGGAACGTAGAAATTGTGGATCGTCACACCGTTTTCCAGCTTACCCGCGATATGACGTGCGTGACCCAAAGAGGCGTAATCGGCCGCCCCTGCCTCAACCATCGGGATCTTGGCCAGGATCGCGACACCGTTATAGCCCTTTTGCCCGCGCGCGACCATGTGGGTGTAGCCCAGCGCGCGAAAGCCCTCCATCGGGATTTTCTCGACCGGCGATTTGCACTCCTGAAGGCACAGCACATCGGGCGCTTCCTCTTCGAGCAGTTTGAGCACGATCGGCTCGCGCAGGCGCACGGAGTTGATGTTCCAGGTGGCAAGAGTAAAGGGCATATCGGGTCCTCGGATCAGATTTGCTCCGAACCCTACTCGTCTCCCGCAGGTGACACCACCCGAAAGCCGCGCAAACCACCTTTCAAAAAAATGCCCGGCACAAAAAAAGCCCGGCACTGAGGCCGGGCGTTAAGTCGAGGGGACGAGGGACTGCACATCTTTGTCCCGATGTGCGAGGGATCTTCCTGTATGAAACCCACGCAGGCGCCAAAAGGTTCCTGCGTAAGTTCAGGTTTTTCGGATCAGGAGGCGAGGCGGTAGCCACCGGCCTCCGTCACCAAAAGGCGCGCGTTCGAGGGATCGGGTTCGATCTTTTGACGCAGACGATAGATGTGGGTCTCAAGCGTGTGGGTCGTCACACCGGCATTGTAGCCCCAGACTTCATGCAGCAAGACATCGCGCGGCACGACGCCTTCGGTGGCGCGATAGAGGAATTTGAGAATGTTGGTCTCTTTTTCCGTCAGGCGGATTTTCTTGTCGTCTTCGGTGACAAGCATCTTCTGCGCCGGTTTGAACGTATACGGCCCCAACTGGAACACAGCCGCTTCGGACTGTTCGTGCGTACGAAGCTGGGCGCGGATGCGGGCCAGAAGCACCGGAAATTTGAACGGTTTGGTCACGTAATCATTGGCGCCGCTGTCGAGGCCGAGGATCGTATCGGCATCGGTGTCATGGCCGGTGAGCATCAGGATCGGCGCTTTCACCCCGGATTTGCGCATCCGTTTGCAAAGCTCGCGCCCGTCCGTATCCGGCAGGCCCACATCGAGCATGATCAGGTCATAGTGACCCTCTTTGGTTTTCTCCATGCCCGTGGCGCCGCTGTCAGCTTCGAAGACGTCGAAATCCTCGGTCATCACCAGTTGCTCGCTCAGTGCCTCGCGCAGATCGTCATCGTCATCCACGAGGAGAATTTTCTTGAGAGTGGCCATCACGCGGGCCTCCTTTGTTTGTGCCTTGTCCGTGATCTGAGGTGAACCATGCGCCAAAACAAGATTTGCAACAAACCCATCACGCAAGCGTGTCAAATCGCGCGGAAATGTTTCACTTTATGTCAAAAATCGCTACATGGTGGGCCTGATCACAGGACGGATACCGCCATGAGCCTTGCGCCCAGCCTTTCAGAACTCATCGCTCGCGCCCGCGCTGATATGCGTATGGGCGTGCCCGTTATGCTGCGGTCCGAGGCGGGGGCAGCACTTGCGATTGCGGCCGAGGACCTGTCCTCCGCGCGCTTGAATGACCTGCGCCAACTGGGTCAGGCCTATTTGGCGATCACCGCACGCCGCGCCGTGACGCTGTCAGCGCGCGCCTATGACAGCGATCTGGCCCGCCTTGTCCTACCGAAAGACGTCGATGTCGATTGGATCGAAGCCGTCGCCAATCCGGCGGACGATCTGACCCATCCGATGAAAGGCCCGTTCCAATCCCTGCGCGGAGGCAATGCGCTTTGCGCCAAGGCGGCGATTGCGCTGGCGAAATCCGCGCGTCTTTTGCCCTCTGCCGTGATGGTGGATGTCGACAACGCCTTTGAGATCGCGGCCAGCCATGGCCTGACCGTCTTGCCGGTCGAAACCGCCCTGCCGCTGATGGCCGATCTCGCGCCGCTGCACGATATGGTCCACGCCCGCGTGCCTTTGCTGGCCGCCGAGAAATCCCGCGTGCATGTGTTTCGCCCCGAGGATGGCGGCGAAGAGCATTACGTTGTCGAAGTCGGTCGCCCAGATCGCGCGAAACCCGTGCTGGCCCGCCTGCATTCCGCCTGTTTCACCGGCGATATTTTCGGCTCGATGAAATGCGATTGCGGGCCGCAATTGAATGCCGCCTTGACGCAGATGGGCGAAGAGGGCGAAGGCATTCTGCTGTATCTGAACCAAGAGGGCCGCGGCATCGGCCACGCCAACAAGATGCGCGCCTACTCTTTGCAGGATCAGGGCTTTGATACGGTGGAGGCCAATCACCGCCTGGGCTTTGAGGATGACGAACGCGATTTCCGCATTGGGGCGGCGATCCTGAAAGAGATGGGATTCGGCGCCGTGCGGCTTTTGACCAACAATCCGAACAAGATTGCGCGTATGAAAGATCAAGGCATCAAGGTGACCGAACGCGTCCCGCTCAAAGTGGGCGAAAACCGCTATAACGAGGCCTACCTCGCCACCAAAGCGCGCAAATCCGGGCATCTGCTATGAGCGCCCCCATGTTCAAAGCCACCGACATCGTTGTGACCCGCTGGGGCGCGCGTTTTTTGGGGCGGCGGTTTCCCTGTTCCATCGGCAAGGGCGGCATCCGTGACGACAAACGCGAAGGCGATGGGGCCAGCCCGCGCGGCGCACATCATATGCCCGCGCTCTATTACAGGGCGGATCGCATTCCGGCGATAACTGGCGAGAAAATTCGCGCTGGCGATCTCTGGTGCGATGCGGGCGATCATCCCGCCTACAACCACCTCGTGCGCGCGCCACTCGAAGCCAGTCACGAAAACATGCGCCGCGCCGACCGGCTATACGATCTGGTGATCATCACTGATTGGAATTGGCCCAATGCCACGCCCGGCAAAGGCTCCGCCATTTTCGTGCATCGTTGGCGCAAGCCACGACATCCGACCGAAGGCTGCGTGGCCTTTCGTGCCGATCATCTGCGTTGGATCGCGGAACGCATCACACCCTCGACACGATTGGTCATTCGGTAAACGAACGCGCCCATAAAAATGGCTGCGAACAGATCCGATCCGTTCGCAGCCGCTCATGTGTTTAACCGAAGACCTCAGCCTCCGAAGATCAGGCGTCCGCCTGATCGGAAATCACCGCATCTTTCGGCGCGGGTGCCTCTTTCGGCTCGGGAACATCTTTCAGCGCGGGCGTCACGGTCTTTTCGACCTCAAAAACATCCTGCACCATCTGGCTCATGCCTTTGTCCATATTGAGACCGACCTGTTTGCCAATCGCATCGAGTGCCGGAAGCTGGAATGCCATTTTGCGCATTTCATCAAAGGCCTGATTGACCAAGCCGTCACCACCGGATTTCGGGGCCTCGACGCCGGACGCTCCGCCACCGGTCAGCCCATCGACTTTATGAATGGTGATGCCGCCAATTTTCTCGGCCGGCTTGACCATTTCTGCGACAATCTTCGGCATCGCTTCAAGACGGGCCTTGGCCAGACGGAAGTCGATGATCGAGGTGGACAAACCGTTCTCCGCCTCGGCAAGGGCACGCGTCCCTTCGGCTTCGGCCAGCTTCTGGGCGCGCATACCATCGGCCATTGCAAGCTGTTCGGCCTTTTCCGCCTCTGCGCGGATCGTCACCTTGTCGGCCTCCGCCTGCGCAAGCTCGCGCATCGCCGCCGCCCGGTCGTCCGCCGCTTCGCGTTCCGCCTTTGCGGCCACACGGATCGAGGTCGCGTTTCGCTCGGCCTCTTCCTCGGCGGCCAAAATGGTCAAGCGCTTTTGGCGCTCCCCTTCGGCCACACGGCGCTCGGTTTCAATCGATTCAGTCGCTTTAATCGCATCTGCTTTCGCAAGGTCGGCACGGGCACGCGCCTGACTTTCGGCTTCTGATTTCTCGGCCACGGCGATCTGGCGTTCCTGTTCCGCAATCTCGATGGATTTCCGGCGCTCTTGCTCCGCAATCTCAATGGCCTTTTCGCGCGCAATCCGCGCCTGCTCCGCTTTGGTCGAGGCCTCTTCGTGCTGGCGCGCCTTCTCTGCGGATTCACGGGCGGAGAGTTCTTCCATTTTCACACGTTGAGCAACGCGGGCCTCTTCTTGCTCACGTTCGACCTCATAGCGCTTCACTTCGGCTTCCTGACGCGACCGCGCCACCGCAACCTCTGCTTCGGCTTCAATCGCCGCACGTTGTTTGCGGCTATCGGCGATACGCTCAGCCTGATGTTTCAGACCTTCTGCGTTGAACACGTTGTTCTCATCCAGACCGTCGAGCGGCGTCTGATCCAGCGCGGTCAAAGACACGGACTCAAGTTCCAGACCGTTCTTGCGCAAATCCTCGGACACCGCCTGCTGTACTTGCTGAACGAAATTGGCACGATTCTCATGCAAGTCATCGAGGTCCATTTTTGCCGCCACAGCGCGCAAACCATCGACAAGCTTACCTTCCACCATCTCGCGCAGCGCATCATCGTCAAAGGTCCGGTCGCCCAGCGTTTGCGCGGCGCGTGCAATGCCTTCTTCGGAGGCTTGCACGGTCACGTAAAACTCCACACCGACATCGACCCGCATCCGGTCCTTGGTGATCAGCGCGGAATTGCCATCGCGGCGCACTTCGAGACGGGTGGTGCGCATGTTGATCCGCGTCACCTCATGCAGCACAGGAATGACAAGCGTACCGCCATCAATGATCACCTTGCGCCCGCCCGTCCCGGTTTTGACAAGACTCACTTCACGCGTCGAACGCTTGTACATCCGCGAAAAAGCCAGAACCACGACAAGAAACGCGAGAAAGATCACGAAGATCGGCGTCGCAACGCCTAGAATGAGATTCATGAGAAAGGGTCCTCTCCGTTATAGGAATTCCAAAAAACAAGTCAGCCGAGGGGCACAAGGCGCAGATCGCCATTGCGCAGACGAAGGACGAGCACCTCCGTACCTTCGGGAATTTCATCTTTGTCGGCCAGCGGCTCAAGCATCGCATAATGCGTGTTGTCATACCCGTCCGTGATCCGAACCTGCGCCGGACTGCCACGTCGGGAAATGCCCACGGTGACCACGCCGCGTTTACGTCCAAGACTGCGCTCCGAAATCGCAGAGGTTTCATCCTGCGGGATCAAACGCGCAAGAGCTGCGGACAGTTTCCGGGTCAGCGCCAACGATGGGATAAGCGCCAGAGGCACGGCCACAAAGCGTGGCAGCATCTGCCCAAAGATCGCCGCCATACCCGATTGCAAGACCAATCCCGCTGCCGCGAAGAGCGCAAGAAAGATGGCGAGCCAAATGATGAGGGGTTGTTTGCGCAATCCGAGAAAATCAAAAGACCCGCTGGAGGTCGAAGACACCGCGGCATCGGTGGATGCGTCCGGCAGATCAGCTTCCGCCAGTCCAATCTCGATTTCCGTCGCCAGATCGAAGGGCACGTCGAGCTCTGTCGCCAACTCCGGCACACTCATTCCATGCAGATCAACATCGAGATCGGGCACATCCCCCAAATCCGCCTCGGGCAGAGCACTCGAAAGTCCGAACATCAAAAGGAGCACTTCGATGCAAAGCAGAAGGACAACCAATCCCGTCGCGATCAAAAAAGGGAAAAGACCCGGATCAAGCAAAATCAACACTCACATTAAATTCGCGCCGCCTCTATTGATAGGCCGCTTGCGCGAAACACACCTATCAAACGGTTGAGAGCCGCACCACAGATAAAACGTGCCAGACGACTCTCCGACACGTCACCGAGATGCACAATCGTCAGGAATAATCCCGCTCGCCAAAGATCGCGGAGCCGACCCGGACATGGGTCGCACCCTGCGCAATCGCGGTTTCAAAGTCGCCGGACATCCCCATCGACAGCCCCGAAAGACCATTCCGATGGGCGATCTTTTTCAACAGCGCGAAGTGCAGAGACGGCTCTTCCTCGGCGGGCGGAATGCACATCAACCCTTCGATGCTCAGCCCCAGATCGAGACATTCTTTGATAAATCCATCCGCATCGGCGGGCAAAATACCGGCCTTTTGAGGTTCCTCGCCGGTGTTCACCTGAATGAACAAGCGCGGGCAATGCCCCAGCTCTTCACGCAGCCGCGAGATGGTATTGGCAAGCTTCGGGCGGTCCACCGTGTGAATCACATCGAACAATTCCATCGCCTGACGCGCCTTGTTGGTCTGAAGCGGGCCGATGAGATGCAGCTCCACACCGTCATACTGTTCCTTGAACGCAGGCCACTTGCCAGCCGCCTCCTGCACCTTGTTTTCCCCGAACACCCGGTGACCTTCTTCAAGCACGGATGCGACTCGCTCATTGGGCTGAACCTTGGAGACAGCAATCAAAGTGACGCTCTCCTGCGCCCGCCCGACACGCTCCGCCTCGCTTGCAACCCGCGCTTTGATCTCCGCCAACCCCATATCTGCCTCCTATGGCCCTATAGGCCTACATTCCTTTGTTTTCTTAGAATGTAGTCGCGCTGCGCTGCAACAGGTGTGTGACCTCATTGCATCATTTTTCAGAGAGCTTTGTTCAGAAAAGCGCCTTTGCTTGACCCAAAGCCCACTTCAGCGCATTTCTCTCGCCATGTGTCGGGTTAGCCGGCATGCCTGATATTCATAAAATTCCACGAGGGAAAAAAATGAAAAACATCCTTCTTTCTTCCGCAGCGATCGCCCTGCTTGCTGGCGCCGCTTCCGCTGAAGTGACCTGGTCCGGTGACGCAGAGCTCGGCTACAACGACGAACCCGGCCTCTACGACGGCTTCTACTACGACCTGGGCCTCACCCTTGGCCTGTCTCAAGAGCTGAACAACGGCTGGACCGCGTCTGTGACTGCAGACATCGACTTCACCTCCGCTGAGTACCAAACCACTCAGGGCACCGGCCTCTCCTTCCTCGACGCGACCTCCACCTCGGACATCGTGCTCACCCTGTCGAACGACGTTTTCGCGCTGACCTATGGCGACGTTGAAACCGTCTTCACCTCGTTCGATCTGGTCAACGACTTCTACGAGCCGGTTGCTGACGAAGCTGAAGACTTTTTGGCCGACGTTTCTGTTTTGAAGGCAGAAGCTGATTTCGGTGCCTACTCCGTTGGCGTGTCGACGTTCCTCTCCTCCGACTTTGGCCCTGCCGCCGAGGATTTCGGCATCCAGTTCTTCGCAAGTGCGGAACTTGGCATGGTTGATCTCGGCTTCTTCTATGCTGAAGAGGACACCACCTACGCAGACTACATGATGGACAGCGACTACGAACAGCTTGAAACCATCCTGCTTTCCGCGAAGACCTCCCTCGGCGGCGCTGAGCTGACCTTCAACGCTGGTACGCTGGACGGCGACGCTGGCTACGGTCTCGCCGTTGCTTACCCGGTTGGCCCGGTCACCATCGGCGCAAACGTGAACTACGCTGAAGCCTATGCTGAAGAAATGGCATACGGTGTCAACGTTGCTTACTCCGACGGCCCGATCTCTATCTATGCCTACTACGAAGATGCATACAACGAAGAAGAATTCGGCGTTGCTGGCTCCTACGACATGGGCAACGGCCTCGTTGTGACCGCAGGTACCATCGACGGTGACGACGACACCGACAACGACTTCGCTTCCTACATCGTTGCTGAATACGACCTTGGCGGCGGCGCATCCTTCTTGGCCTCCTATGCTGACGCAACCAGCTACGACAAGTCGGGCGACCTCGACGACATCGACACCAGCCTCGGTGGCTACGAGCTGAACTACGGCGCCACGCTGGCTCTGTCCTTCGAATTCTAATTCCTGACGGAATTGAAATTCTTGAGGGCCGCTCGTCAAGAGCGGCCCTTTCCTTTTGCGCCACTCCTTTTTCAATCGCACGTTTTGGGGCCTTGTCCCTTTCACGCCTGAACGATACGGTTGCCGCGATATCTTGTAAGGGAGCCGTAGATGTTTCGCCCATCCTTTCTGACCACCGCCCTGATCGCGACCCTTTCGCTTGCGGGCTGTGGCGCGTTTGACAGTGTCAGTTCTCTTGGTGACAGCATGGGCTCCCTGCCCTTCTCCGGCGGCAAGAAAGAGACCGTTGTCACGACCGAAGGCACCACAACAGTGGACACGCGCTCCACCGGGCAAGTGGTGGAAATTCCCAACGGCGAAACCATCGTGATCGAACAGCCGAAACGCCGGACCATTTTTGGTGGCGGTCGCGGCTCTGTCTCCGACTCTGTGCAAGTCAACAAATACATCTGGAACGCAGCACTTGACGTGTTGTCCTTCCTGCCCGTGCAAGAGGCCGATCCCTTCACCGGCGTGATCATCACCGGCTACGGCACCCCGCCGGGCGGCGGCAACGCCTATCGCGCAGTGATCAACGTGACCGATCCGGCGCTGGATGCCCGCACGCTGAACGTCTCGCTCTACACCCGCGGCGGTGCGGTGAGCCAGGCGACGGTGCAAGCCGTGGAAGACGCCATTCTGACCCGCGCCCGCCAGCTTCGTTCAGGAAACTGAGGCGAGCGACACAAGGCCTCTGGACCCCGGAGAGCCAAGGATTTATGACCACGCCGGGCCTATCTGCCCGGCGTTTGTCTGAGATTGAGGATGTGAACATGAGCCGCTACGCGCCCAGCGAGATCGAACCGAAATGGCAGTCTGCCTGGAATGAGGCGGATGTGTTCCTCGCCAAGCGCGACGAGAGCAAGCCGAAGTACTACGTGCTTGAGATGTTCCCCTATCCCTCGGGCCGCATCCACATCGGTCACGTGCGCAACTACACCATGGGCGATGTGGTGGCGCGCTACAAATCCTCGACCGGGTTCAACGTGTTGCACCCGATGGGCTTTGACGCGTTCGGCATGCCGGCGGAGAACGCCGCGATGGCCTCTGGCGGGCATCCCAAAACCTGGACCTACAACAACATCGACACGATGGTCGATCAGATGAAGCCCCTGGGGCTTTCGATTGACTGGACCCGGATGTTCGCGACCTGCGACACCGACTATTACGGCCAGCAACAGGCGATGTTCCTCGACATGCTGGAAAAGGGTCTGGTCTATCGCAAGAACGCCACCGTGAACTGGGACCCGGTCGATATGACGGTTCTGGCGAATGAACAGGTGATCGACGGCTGCGGCTGGCGTTCTGGTGCGCCGGTGGAGCGTAAGGAACTGACGCAATGGTTCTTTAAGATCTCCGACTATTCCGAAGACCTTTTGGAAGCCATCGACCACCTCGACAATTGGCCGGACAAGGTCAAAACGATGCAGAAGAACTGGATCGGCAAATCGCGCGGTCTTCAGTTTGCGTTTTCTATCGTCGACGCCCCCGCGCATCACGACCGGATCGAAGTTTACACCACCCGTCCCGACACGTTGATGGGCGCGTCTTTCGTGGGCATCTCCGCCGATCACCCGCTGGCCAAAGAACTGACCGCCGAGAACCCGGAGATTGCCGCTTTCTGTGAGGAATGCCGCAAAGGTGGCACGACGGAAGAAGCGATTGAAAAGGCCGAGAAGCTGGGCCTCAACACCGGGCTGACCGTGCGCCACCCCTTCGACACGTCGTGGGAACTGCCGGTCTATATCGCCAACTTCATCCTGATGGATTACGGCACCGGCGCGATTTTCGGCTGCCCGGCGCACGACCAGCGCGACTTTGATTTTGCGACGAAATACGGCCTCCCGATCAACTATGTGTTTGCCCCGGTTGAGGGCGAGCTGAACGAGGCCGAAGCCTTTGTTCCGACGAAATCTGAAACCGTGAAATACATCCGTGGTTTCGCGGGCGAAGAGGTTCAGACCGGCGACGAGGGTGTGAACAGCGCCGTCGATTTCTGCGAAGCCAACGGTGTCGGCCATGGTGTGACCAAATTCCGCCTGCGCGATTGGGGTCTGTCCCGTCAGCGCTATTGGGGCTGTCCGATCCCGGTGGTGCACTGTGAAAGCTGCGGCGTGGTGCCGGAAAAGAAAGAGAACCTGCCGATCGAGTTGCCCTTTGATGAAGACGGCAAAGCGATTGATTTCTCGATCCCCGGCAACCCGCTCGACCGTCACCCGTCCTGGCGCAACACGACCTGTCCGAACTGCGGCGGCGCGGCCCTGCGCGAGACCGACACGATGGACACCTTTGTCGACAGCTCTTGGTACTACGCGCGCTTCACCGCGCCCCATGCCACGACGCCGACCGTGAAGGAAGACGCCGAGTATTGGATGAACGTCGATCAATATATCGGCGGCATCGAACACGCGATTCTGCACCTTCTCTATTCCCGCTTCTTCGCCCGTGCGATGAACGAGACCGGCCACCTGCCCGACAGCGCCCGCGAACCGTTCGATGCACTGTTCACGCAAGGTATGGTGACCCACGCGATCTACAAGACCGTGGGCGCGGACGGCCGTCCGAAGTATCACTACCCGGAAGAGGTCGACCTGCGGGATGGCAAAGGCTACTTGAAAGACGGCACAGAAGTCGAAATCGTGCCCTCCGCCAAGATGTCCAAGTCGAAAAACAACGTGGTGGACCCGGTCGAGATCATCAAACAATTCGGCGCCGACACCGCGCGCTGGTTTGTGCTGTCTGACAGTCCGCCGGAACGGGACGTGGAATGGACCGCCTCGGGCGCCGAAGCCTCACACAAACACCTCGGCCGTGTCTGGCGTCTGGCCGCGGACCTTGAGACTGCGCCGGAACAGGGCCAAGGCGATGACGAGTTGATGCGCGCCGCGCATAAGGCGATGTTCGAGGTCACGCAGGGCATTGAGAGCTTTGGCTTCAACGCCTCGATTGCCAAGCTTTACGGCTTTACCAACACCATCGCGAAATCCAAAGCGGGGCGCGAGGCGAAACGCTTTGCCCTCAAAACGCTGGCGCAGCTGATGTCCCCCATGACCCCGCACCTCGCGGAAGACATGTGGTCCATGCTGGGGGGCGAGGGACTGATCGCAAAAGCCGCCTGGCCCACGCCGGATGAGGCGATGCTGGTCGAGGACACGGTGACGCTTCCGATCCAGATCAACGGCAAACGCCGTGACGAAATCTCTGTTCCCAAAGATATGCCGAAGGAAGAGGTTGAAAAGCTGGTGCTGGAAAACGATGCTGTGAAAAAGGCGCTCGATGGCGGATCGCCGAAGAAACTCATCGTTGTCCCGGGCCGCATCGTCAATGTCGTCGTTTGATCGCAGAACTCTCCTAATCTCGCTCGCAGCCCTCGCTGGCTGCGGGTTCACGCCTGCCTATGGGCCGGGAAGCAGTGGCGGCGCCCTGCGGGGCAAGGTCGATATCCTCGCGCCCGATGATCGCGAGAGCTACACTCTGGTCAATCGGCTCACCGATCAATTCGGCACAACACAAACACCGCTCTATCGCCTCGCCTATAGGATTACGACCAGTCGCAATCAGATCGGCATCACCCGCGATCAGGAAATCCTGCGCTATCATGTGGCGGGTGAGGTTGAATACACGCTCACCGACATCACGACCGGGCGTCTGTTGGCGAAACGCAAGGCCTCGAGCTTTACCGCCTATTCCGCCACAGGCTCGTCGGTCGACACGCTGACCGCTTCACGCGATGCCTACGAGCGCCTGATGGTCATTCTCGCCGATCAGATGGTGAGCCAGATCATCTCCACCGTTGATCTCCCTGCCGAGCTGCCGGCATGAAGCTTTCCGCTCGGGATGCGATCTCCTACTTCGCCAAACCCGATCCCGGGAAAGCGGGCGTGCTGCTCTATGGTCCCGATGCCATGCGCATAGCGCTGCGCCGCCAAGAGGTGATCGAGGGGCTGATCGGCAAAGAGGGCGAAGAGGAAATGCGCCTCACCCGCATGTCGGGGGCCGAGCTGCGCAAAGATAAAACGCTCCTGATGGACGCGCTGAAATCCCAGGGCTTTTTCCCCGGTCCGCGCGTGGCCTTTGTCGAGGATGCCACCGACCAGATCGCCGATCTCGCCAAGGACGCGCTGTTCGACTGGCGCGACGGGGATGCGCAGATCGTTGTGACCGCGGGTCAGCTCAAAGCCACCTCGAAGCTGCGCAAGCTCTTCGAAGGTCACCCGAGCGCCTATGCCATCGCCATCTACGCCGATCCGCCGTCGCGCGCCGAGATTGAGGCCACGCTGTCCAAGGCTGGGATCTCTGACATCTCCCGCGACGCCATGACCGACATCGAGGCGCTGGCCCGCACAATCGACCCCGGCGATTTTCGCCAGACACTCGAAAAGCTCGCGCTCTACAAACTGGGCGACACCACGCCCGTCTCAAGCGAAGACGTCCAAAACTGCGCCCCCGCCACCACGGAGGCCGAGGTGGACGATGTCTTGAACGCCGTGGCCGAAGGGCGCGCCAATGAGCTTGGCCCCCTGATGATCAAACTTGCGGGCCAAGGCAGCGATCCGGTCGCGCTTTCGATCTTTGCCATGCGGCATTTCCGAAGCCTCCACGCCGCCGCCTCGCATCCGAATGGCGCAGGCGCAGGTATCGCCGCCGCGCGTCCGCCGATCTTTGGCCCGCGTCGGGACCGGATGACCAAACAGGCCTCCGGCTGGGGCATGTATAAACTGGAAACCGCGCTTTCCATTCTGACCGACACCGATCTGACGCTGCGCTCCTCGTCCAAGGCGCCGACCATGGCCGTCATAGAGCGTGCGCTCATCCGGCTTGCCATGCTCGCGCAACGGCGCTGAGCGGAAAACACCATTGCTCGCACTCCGAGACGCCCCAGATGTAGGGGAAAGGAGCCGCACATGACCCCCTATTCCCTTCTCGATCTCTCTCCCGTGCCCGAAGGCACCTCCACCGCCGATGCGTTGAAAAACTCTGTCGATCTGGCGCAGCATGCCGAAAGCTGGGGCTACAACCGGTTCTGGCTGGCCGAACATCACAACATGCCGGGGATTGCCTCCGCCGCGACCGCCGTGGTGATCGGACATATCGGGGCACATACCTCAACGATCCGTATCGGCGCAGGCGGGATCATGTTGCCGAACCACGCGCCCTTGCAGGTGGCGGAGGCGTTCGGCACATTGCGCGAATTGTACGGCGACCGTATCGATCTGGGCCTTGGTCGCGCGCCGGGGACGGATATGCCGACAGCACGCGCGCTGCGCCGCAATCTGACGCCGGGGCACGCCAACGGCGAAACCTTCCCGCAAGATGTGCAGGAGGTCATGGCCTATCTCGGTGACATGCCCGAGGACGCCGCCGTGCGCGCCTTTCCCGGCACGGGCACCCATGTGCCAGTGTGGATGCTGGGCTCTTCGACCTATGGCGCGGAACTGGCGGCTGTGCTGGGTCTGCCCTACGCCTTTGCCTCGCATTTCGCGCCCGCCGCGCTGGATCAGGCGGTGAAGATCTATCGCGATCTGTTCCAGCCCTCAGACTATCTCGACAAGCCCTATTTCATGCTGGCCACAAACGTCTTTGCCGCCGAGAGCGCCGAGGAGGCCGTGTATCTGCGCTCGTCGATGATGCAGACCTTCGCCAATCTGCGCATGGGGCGCCCCGGCAAATTGCCCTATCCCGTCGAGGATATTTCCACGGTCGTGCCGCGTCAGTTCATCCCCTCGCTCGACGCGATTTTCGCGGTCTCGGCAACCGGGACGAAGCCGATGGTGAAAGACAAAATCACGGCGCTGATCGATCGTTATCAGCCGGATGAAATCATCTTTGCGGCGAATATCCATGATCATCAGAAACGGCTGCGCTCCTTCGAGATCGCCGCCGAGGTCATGAAAGATATCTAAGCGCGCCAAGCCCGGCCAGACGTCCGGTGGCGAGACAGGCGGTCAAAAGATAGCCGCCTGTCGGCGCGTCCCAATCGAGCATCTCACCAGCGAAAAACAGACCGGGTTTCGCGATGGCTTCCAGATGATCCGTCAGGCTCTCAAAGGTCACACCGCCTGCGGTGGAAATGGCCTCATCCATCGGACGGAATTTTATGCTTTTAATCTCAAGCGCCTTGAGCGCGGTGATCAAATCATCGGGCTTCGGCCCTGCAAACTCCATGACCAGAGCGATCTTCTCCGGCGTGAGCCGCAAAGCGCGTTTGAAGAATTTCGTCAGGTTTTCCTTCGACTTCCGCTGGATTAGGGTCTGTTTGAGTTTGTCTTCTGACCAGTCCGGCAAGAGATCAAGCACCAAAGGCGCGCCCGTGCGCAGCCCCCGCGTGACGCTATAAATCCCGCCACCTTCAAGGCCGGTCGCGGAGATGACAAATTCTCCACGGCTCTCATAGTCCCCGGCGCGCAAAGTCACGCCTTTGACCGGATGCCCGAAATGGCGGGTCATATGGGCACTCCAGTCGATCAGAAGACCGACATTCGACGGAGCAAACGGGGCAAGGTCGACATAGGGCGAAACGATCTCTACCCACGCACCATTCGACCCTAATCTGGCCCAACTTGCCCCTCCGAGCGCCAAGATCACACGTTTGGCCGCAACCTCGCGCGGTCCCTCTGGCGTTGCAAAGCGAACCGTTCCGCCAAGCGCGTCCATCCGCCAATTGCGACGCAGCTCGGCCCCCTGTGCCTCCAGCCGCGCAAGCCAAGCCCGCAGCAAAGGTGAGGCTTTCATCACCCTGGGAAACACCCGGCCCGTGGAGCCCGTGAACATCTCCTGCCCCAAGGCTTCCGCCCAAGCGATGGCCTCTTGCGGACCGAAACTTTCCAAAGCCGTGCGAAGGGTCGGAGGCAGCGGGGCATAGGCACGAAAAAACGCCTCCAGAGGTTCGTTTTTCGTCAGGTTTAGACCCGATTTCCCAGCCATGAGGAATTTGCGCGCGGGCGAAGGTTTCGCCTCGGCGATCAGCACGCTGTGGCCCGCTTTGGACACCACATCCGCCGCCATGAGACCAGCGGGACCGGCGCCCACGACCAGCACGTCAACCTGAACAGGCGCCTCACTCACGGCTGGATCAGGGCCTTGATCCCGGCGATGTGTTCTGGCGCGGCCTCAAGCGCCGCCTGAGACAGCTCTGCGACAGCCTCTTTTTGATCCGCCGCCGGAACCAAGTGGTCCACCAGCCCCCAAGACAGTGCCTCCTCAGCGGTGATTTTTTGCCCCGCCATCAGGATCATTTTCGCCCTCGCAGGCCCGATTAGGGTCGAAAGTCGCACCGGATCGGAGGGCTGCGGCAGGAAACCCAGCTTCATCACCGGGTAAAAGAATTTCGCCGAAGGGTCGGACAGGCGGATGTCGCAGGCCAGCGCCATACCAAAGGCGCCGCCCGCCAGAGTACCATTCAGCGCCGCGATGGTCAGGCACGGCAAAGCCACGATTTTTCCCGACAGCTCCTCCCACAAAGGCGAGGTTGCAAGACCTGCCCGCGCTTCATCGAGATCGGCGCCTGCGGAAAACACCTTTCCCGCGCCTGTCAGGACGAAAATCTTGGCAGTCCCTGACGCTTCATCCACAATGTCAATGAGCCGAGACAGCATAGCGGAGGTCAAGGAATTTGCCTTTTCGGGCCGGTTTAGGGTCACATTCCAAAGATCGCCATCCCGCGCCAGTTCGATCATGAAATCACCCCGATCTTGCGACGCAGACCTTCGTCCCGCAGGGACAATTCTTCGCCCAGATGCGCGTCCGCCTCGGCGCCACACATCCAGAGCAAGGCCTGCGCGGGCCACTCGGGCGGGATATGATCAGACCAGTCGAGCTGGCTCACCGCATTGATGCCGGAAGCTTTGATGTCACACTGCATTTGGGTCGCAACCGTCCCCGGCGAAAGACCCATGGCGCGGATGCCATTGGCACGTTCTTCGAGATCGAGCATGGAGGTCAACATCGCGGCCCCGGCTTTGGAACTGCAATAGGCGCTCCAGCCCTCGACCGGACTATGCGCGGCGCCCGAGGAAATGGTCAAAACCGTGCCAGAACCACGGGAAACCATCTCCGGCACAACACGCCGCATGGCGTAGAAGACGCCTTTGACGTTGATGTCGATCAGACGACCCCAAGCCTCAGGATCACAGGCTTTGAGATCGCCAATCGGATCGATCACACCGGCGTTGTTGATCAGGATGTCGATGGGGCCAAGTTGGCTTTCAACCGCACTCATCGCGGCATCAATCGCCGTATAGCTTGAGATATCGCAAGGGACGGCCAAGGCGTTCGCACCGATCTCCTCAGCGATCTTGGTGATGGCTTCCTCACTGCGCGCCAAAAGCGCAACCTTCGCACCGGATGCGGCAAAAAGACGGGCCGCAGCCTCGCCGATGCCACGGCTCGCCCCGGTGATGACAACGGTTTTTCCAGTGACGTCTGACATAGTGTGGCCTCTCTCCTAATTCTCCGCGACCATAAGGTCTGCAAGTCCGGGGTTCCAGTCTTGACCCTCCGCGCAAAGCACGAAAATGTACGCGCGAATGTTAAAGGAGATTTTCATGCGTTCCCTGTTTACGACCACGGCGCTCACCGCCGTCTGCCTGATGGGCACCCCGGCGCTTGCCGACATCACGCCGGAGGAGGCTTGGGAGGCTTATCGTGGTCAGATGGCCCAGATGGGCATGGAGCCGACCGCCGAGGTGACGCGCGAAGGCGACACGCTGGTCGTGCGCAACATGGTCTACGGTCTGGAGATGGATCTGGGTGAAACCTCTGTCACCTCGACCACCACGGCCCCTGAGATTCGCTTTCAGGAACAGAGCGGGGGCACCGTTGCCCTGCGCTTTGTCGAGCCGCTTAATTCGATCGCGGTCACGCCGGTGGGACCGGGGTTCGAGGAGTCTGTGGACGCCGACACGATTGAAACCCGCTCAACCATGACGCTCGACGGGGTGACGATCATTTCCGGCACGCCCGAGGACATGGTGTTTACCTTCGATGACAATGCGCTCGAAATGAAAAACGAGCCGGTTAGTGTCGAGGATATGGTGATCCAGCCCGGTCTCACGGCCAAGATTGTCGGCATCAATGGCACCTATACGCTTGAGCAGGTCGAAAACGGTTGGACGTCCGACATGGACATCACCGCAAGCGCGCTGAGTTACGATTTCGATCCGATGGACACGGAGACCGGGGAAAAGGTCGATATGGGCTTTGCCGCCAATGACATGACAGTCACCGGGTCCTTCACGCTGCACGAAGGTGAGACTGACAATTTCATGCAAACCCTGCTCGGCAAGAGTGCGATGGACATCACCATGGCCTTTGCGGGCAGCACCTCTTCCATCGTGATCGAGAGCGACGCGCCGGGTGGCGGAATGAAAATCGACGCCGCAACCGGGGCCTCGACGCTGGACATGACGCTCGAAGACGGTGCAATTGGCTATGACGCCAAGGTCGCCGATCTCAATGTCATCGCCGCTGGCGCACAAATCCCCGGCGGTCAGGTGAACGTCTCGATGAAGAGCTACAACACCGCTCTGCTCTTCCCGCTGTCCGCCTCTGAAGAGCTCCAGCCCTTCGAGCTTCGTCTCGGGATGGAAGAATTGGTCCTGCCGGAGATCGCATGGATGATCGCAGACCCGACCGGCCAGCTGCCGCATGATCCGGCAAGCCTGCGCATTGCGCTGGATGGTACGCTGGAAAACGGCATGGACCTGTTCGACGTCGCCGCCATGACCGCTCTCGAAGAGAACGATGGAGAGATGCCGTTCAAAGTCGAAACGGTGAATATTCCAGAGATCTTCCTCGACCTCGCGGGCGCCACGATCAAGGGCGAAGGCACGGGGCACTTCCTCGATCAGGAAGCCGCAGTTCCCGGTGGCATGCCGCCGTTCGCGGGCAAGCTCTCGCTCAATATGGTGGGTGTGACCGATCTGATCACCAAACTGTCTTCCGCTGGCATTCTGCCGCCGGAACAGGCCATGTCGGCGCAGATGATGCTGGGCCTCTTTGCCCGTCCGGGTGAGACCGCAGGCGAGTTGGTGTCCGAGATCGAAATGACCGAAGACGGCCAGATCATCGCCAACGGGCAACCGCTGCCGTTCTAAACACGGGAAGACGCACCGCCTGCTTGCACTTCGCGGGCGGGCGGTGCATCTGACACGCACATCAGACGAAACAGGAGACCCCGCCATGACGCGCAACCTCAAAGACCTGACCGAGGCGCTTCTTGAGGCCGCTATGAGTGCCGGGGCCGAGGCCGCAGATGCGATGGCCATCGACGGCACCTCGCTGTCAATCAATGTCCGGCAAGGCGGGTTGGAACAGGCGGAGCGCTCCGAAGGTGTGGACATCGGGCTGCGGGTTCTGATCGGCAAACGCCAAGCCTGCGTGTCCGCCTCCGACACCCGTCCCGAAACACTGGCCACCATGGCCGAACGCGCGGTCACCATGGCCCGATTGGCGCCAGAGGACCCGACGGCGGGCCTTGCCGATGCGACACAAATCACCGGGAAGACCGATGCACGTTCCCTGGAACTCTTCGATCCCTCCGACGAGCCATCGCCCGAAATGCTCAAAGACGACGCCCTGCGCGCCGAGGCGGCAGCGGCCGGATACAAAGGCGTGTCGCAAGTCGACAGCGCCGCCGCCGCTTACGGCCGTCGCCAGATTTACCTCTCCGCGACCAATGGATTCAGCGGCGGCTATGCCCGCAGCGACCGGATGATTTCGACAGTCGCCATCGCGGGCGAAGGCACGGGGATGGAGCGCGATTATTGCGGCGAAAGCCGAATTTTCGGCGCGGACCTGCCCAGCCCGGAAGAGATCGGCCTTCTGGCCGCCGAACGCACCGTCGCCCGTCTCGGCGCGCGCAAGCCCAAGACCGGCGCCTATCCGATGCTCTTCGACGAGAGAATTTCTTCGTCGCTGATCGGGCATCTTCTGTCCGCGATCAACGGCTCCGCGATTGCGCGTGGTGCAAGCTGGCTGCGCGATGCGATGGGTGAGGATGTTCTGCCCAGCGGATTGTCCGTGATCGAAGACCCGCACCGCCCGCGTACCTCCGCCTCACGTCTGTTCGACGCCGAAGGGTTGGCAACTCAGAAACGTGCACTAGTGGAAAACGGACGGCTGACCTCCTGGGTTCTCGACCTCGCGACCGCCCGCAAACTGGAGCTTGAGAGCACCGCCAATGCCTCGCGCGGCGCCTCTTCGCCTCCGTCACCCACCTCCGGGAATGTGACCCTAACGCAGGGCAACCAGAGCCGCGAAGAGTTGATGCGCGAGATGGGCACCGGGCTTTTGATCACCTCGATGATCGGCTCGTCGATCAATCCGACCACCGGCGATTATTCCCGTGGGGCGAGCGGGTTCTGGATCGAGAACGGCGAAATTGCCTATCCGGTCAACGAATGCACCATCGCAGGGAACCTGCGCGATATGCTCAAAACCATCGTGCCCGCGAATGACGCCCGCGCGCATCTGAGCCGTGTCGTGCCCTCGCTTTTGGTCGAAGGGATGACACTTGCCGGCGACTGAAAGTGCCTTCGAAGATCTGGAGCTTCTCATCGAGGCCGCGCGCAACGCTGGCGAGATCGCCCGCCCCTATTGGCGCGCCGATCCGGAGGTCTGGGACAAGGGCGGCGGACAAGGTCCGGTGACGGAGGCCGATCTCGCCGTCGACCGCATGCTGCACGAATACCTCCTCTCCGAGCGACCTGAGTATGGCTGGCTCTCCGAGGAAACCGTCGATACCACCTCCGAGCGCCTCGGCAAAAAACGCGTGTTCATCGTCGATCCGATTGACGGCACCCGCAGCTTTATCCATGGCGACCACAATTGGGCGCATTCTTTGGCAATCGCCGAAGAGGGCGAGGTGATCGCGGCTGTGGTGTTTTTGCCGCTGCGCGAACGGCTATTTCATGCAGTCAAAGGACAGGGTGCCTATCTCAACGACGAGCCTCTGATCGTGACGGAACGCTGCGATCTCGATGGCGCGACCGTTCTGGCCCCGCGCCAGCATTTGGACGACGAACATTGGCAGGGCGGCGCGCCGAAATTCATTCACAAATACCGCCCCTCCCTCGCCTACCGGCTGACGCTTGTGGCGCAGGGGCGCTATGACGCGATGTTCAGCTTTCGCGACACTTGGGAATGGGACGTGGCGGCGGGCACGCTGATCCTGACCGAAGCCGGGGGACAGGTCACCGATCTTGCGGGACAAACACCGGTTTTCAACCAGCCGCGACCGCAATTGGGCGGCCTGGTGGCGGGATGCCCCAATCTGGCGGATGGCATCCTCGCACGGCTTAAATAGACCCTAATCCGGCTGAAAAAGCCTATTTATACTCTTCCATATCCTCTGCCACGGCGCGCGTCATCGAGGCAATGATGTCCGGGTCCGCCGAATGCACCCGCGACCAGTTGGGGATGAAAGGCGTCTCCATCGGATTGTCGAGGAACACGCTGCCCGCGAGGATGATGTTGTTCGCGAAAAGCTCGACCGCTTTCTCTTCGGAATGGCGGTCCACATGCAACCCGTTCATCCGCGCGTCGTTGAAATAGGTCTCGATAAGATCAAGCGCGCCGCGATAATAGGTGGCTTTGATCGAGCGGAAAATCTCTTCGGAGAAGACCGTCCCATCGGCGGCGAGCTTGCGGTAAAGCGCCTTGCAGATATCGACGGACATCCGCGACAAACCTGTGGCGGCGTCTTCTTCGCTCAGGTCCTGATGTTTGTGATCGTAGCGGTCGGAAATCTCGACCTGACAGACCGCACGCGGGCTAAGATTGCGCCAAGCCTCGGAGAGCAAACCGATCTCCAACCCCCAATCCGACGGGATCCGCATATCCGGCAGGATCGAGGTGCGCATGGCAAATTCACCGGCCAGCGGATAGCGGAAATCGGCCAGAAAATCGAGGTAATCGCGTGGCCCCAGCACCTTGGCCAACGCATGGATCATCGGCGTCACCAAAAGCCGCGTCACCCGGCCATTGAGTTTGCCGTCTGCGATGCGGGGGTAGAAACCTTTGGACATCTGATAGGGAAAGGTCGGGTTCGCAACCGGATAGACAAGACGCGCGAGCATTTCGGCGGAATAGGTCACCACATCGCAATCATGCACGGCGACCACAGCACTGTCGGCGCGGGCAATCGTATAGCCCATGCAAAACCAGACATTGCGCCCCTTGCCCGGCTCGGAAGGCGACAGGTCCAGCTCTTTGAGACGCGCATCCACCGCAGACAGGCGCGGACCATCGTTCCAAAGCACCACATGATCGGCCTTGAGCCGCGAGAAAAACTGAAGCGCGTAGCGATATTGCTCTTCGGTGGCGCGGTCGAGGCCGATGACGATGCGATGGATGAAATCAACCTTGTTCAGCTCATCGACGATGTTCGTAAGCGCATCGCCTTCCAGCTCGGAAAACAGCGACGGCAGGATCAGCGTGATTTTGCGCGTCGAAGAAAAGGCATTGAGTTCGCGGCTCAGGTCCTCTTCGCCATTGATGCGCAGATTGTGCAATGTGGCGACATGCCCGCCCTGATGAAAATCCGCCATGTCTTAGCCTTTCTCGGTATTTTGATATTCTTGTGCGATGCGTGAGAGCACCGCAATGTTCCAACCTTCGGGACCGGGCGCCTCAGTGCGCATGATCCGCCCCTCGGCCTCTCCAGGCAGGGTCGGGATACCCGGCCCATGTGAATTCCGCACGACAACGCCATGATCCGCCGCCGCAATCATTTCGACATCATTGGGCGCGTCGCCCAGAGCCATCGTGACAGGACGCGGGGTGTAATCCGCGATGATGTCGGCCATGCGATCCGCCTTGGTTGCGCCGAACGAGAGAGTCAGATAGCGCCCGCCCTGTCGGGCATGGATGCCCTTGTCCTTCAATGCGGCCTCAAAGCGAAACAGATTTTCGTTCGATCCACGCCAAAGACCGGGTTCCGAGAACTGCCTTTGCGCGGCCAGCTTGGCTTGTGCCAAAGGAAGCCCGGTGTTCTGCGCCACCTCTTCGACAGTCCAATCAGAAAAGCCGGTATAAGGCGCGCGCAGCTCTTTCGGCAAATCGGCCAAGGCCTTGAGGATGGCATCATGCGCTGTCCGGTCCGACAAAGCGCCAGTACCCGGCGCCAAAATGCCCGCCCCGTTTTCGACAATCGCGGGCGCATCATCGAAACCCATCTCGGAGCGCAGTTCCGCAATCTCAGCGGCGGTTTTCGAACTCGCCAAAATCAGAGGAAGGCCCAGACGTTTCATCTCCTGCAACGCCGGTTTCGCCGCGGCCCATGAATAGCTGTCATGGTCCAGCAACGTGCCGTCGAGATCGGAAAATACGATCAGGCGGGGGGCGGTCTTTTCGGTCTTCATAGCCTCATGATGACCCCGGCGCCTGATAAGGAAAACAGTTCATCGCGAAAAAGATCAAAAAACCGCAATATGCCGCCCAAGAATTAGGCGCATGCCGCAGTCCGCTTGACCCCCCCGGCGATTGGACTAGGGTGCGCCCATAACATTCGGAGAGTTTCCATGGCACAAAGACTGCACCTCGTCTTCGGCGGCGAATTGATCGACCCCTCCAAAACCGTGTTCCGCAATGTCGATGACATTCATATCGTTGGGATTTTCCCCGATTACGAAACGGCACACAACGCGTGGAAGGCAGAAGCGCAACGTACCGTGGACAATGCCCATATGCGCTATTTCATCGCCCACCTGCACCGGCTGCGCGACGAAGCGCAAAACGCCTCTCCCACCGAAGAGCTTGGGGCCTGAGGATAAGGCCAGATGGCCCGACCCTTACCCTATCTGCTCTATTCGGGCCTGAGCCGCAAAAGCGAGCGGCAGCATGCCGACCGGTTGGATCGCCTCGTGCAAAACGGGGCGCTTTCGCAGAGTGCCCGCGATCAACGGCTTGCGCAAAATCTCCCGGACCGCCCGAAAGGAGAGGTGCTCTGGCTCCACGCCGCGACCGGTTTTGCGCTGCGCCCGGCGATGGAACTCATGTGTCGGATCAGCGACGACCGGCCCGATATGTTCGGGTTGATCACGCTGTCCCCCGATGTGCAGCCCCCGGTTGGCGCCGCGCTCGACACTGGTTATTTCGCGGTTTTACCCGAAGACGACAGCACCATCGTGCGGCGTTTTCTGGACCATTGGTCGCCCGACAGCCTTGTTTGGATCGGTGGAAAATTCCGTCCAAATTTGCTGCGCGAAACCCATGAACGCCATATTCCCACCCTCGCCATCGAAGCCCCGCAAAGCCCGATCACGCTCGATCTGACCAGCCCCGTGCCGGGGCTTCGCAAACATGTTCTGGGCGGCTTCGATCACGTGATCACCGCCAGTTCCGAGGCCGCTTATCCGTGGCGCCGCGCCGGGCTTGGCCCGGAGCAGATCGAGATTTTGGGCTATCTCGAAGAGGGCGGCATCGCGCCCAGCGTCGATGACGATGAGCTGACACGTCGCATGGCGGAGATCGGCACGCGCCCCACATGGTTTGCCGCACGGCTGAATCGCGCGGAAATCAGCGAAGTGATCCGCGCCCACAAACGCGCCCTGCGCCGCGCGCACCGGCTGTTGTTGGTGCTGTCCCTGTCCGATCCCTCAACGCAAGACAGCGTCTTGGCCCAGATGGAAACCGCCGGTCTGGCCGCCACGCTCCTTGATCCCGATGGCGCAATTTCCGAAGCGGATCAGGTCGTCATCCTCCTGACGGACCCCCATCACGGCGAGGAAGGTCTGTGGCACCGGATCGCGCCTATCAGTTTTATGGGAAGCTCTCTCGGGCCCTTTGGGGGCATCGATCCCTATCCAGCTGCCGCCATGGGCTCCGCGATCCTGCATGGTCGCCACGTCTCGGATTTCACCACCGCCTATGCGCGTCTCACCGCCGGAAATGCCGTGCGCGTGGTGACGGACGGGTTTGAATTGGGCGAAGAGGTCGGGCGTTTGATGTCCCCCGATCAAGCCGCTTTGATGGCTGGCGCGGCGTGGGAAGTGGCCTCCACCGGCGCCGAGGTCACGGACCGTGTCGCCAATTTGGTGCAGGATTTCCTCGATCTTCGGGAAAGGATCGCGCCATGAAACAGCCTCTGTTCTGGTCTAATCCAGCGAAAAACCCCGGTTGGCAAGCCCGGCTCTTGTCGCCACTGTCCGCGCTCTACGCGAAGGCCACGGCCAAGCGCCTCAAAAAGCCCGGCTATCGCGCGTCCGTGCCAGTGATCTGTGTCGGCAACATCAACGCGGGTGGGACCGGCAAGACGCCCACGACCATCGCCTTGGTTCAACGGTTGATCGAACGCGGGCACAGCCCGCACGTCGTCTCGCGCGGCTATGGCGGCAAGCTCGAAGGCCCGGTGCGCGTCGATGAGCGCGCGCATAGCGCCGATGACACCGGCGACGAGCCACTTCTAATCGCCGCCTTCACCCCGGTTTGGGTCTCCAAGGACCGCGCCGCGGGCGTGCGCGCAGCCGAAAAGGCTGGCGCCGACGTCATCCTTCTTGATGACGGCATGCAGAATCCGTCCGTCGAAAAGGACCTCACGCTCGTTGTGGTCGATGCCCATCGTGGCTTTGGCAATGGTCGCGTGTTGCCCGGTGGGCCTTTGCGCGAACCTGTCTCTGTCGGCATGGCGCGTGGCGATGTTCTGATCTCGATAGGTGATGCCGCCGCTCAAGCGCGATTTACGTCGAATTGGGCCGGATTGGTGTCTATTCCACGAACCCAGGCCATGCTTCAACCGCTACCCACCGGCCTCGATTGGCAGGGGCTGCAGGTCATGGCTTTCGCAGGCATCGGTCATCCGGAAAAGTTCTTTCAAACCCTGCGCGATCTGGGGGCTGATCTTCTGCGGACTGAGGCGCTTAAGGATCACCAGCCTCTCTCCATTCCGCTGATGAAAAGGCTCGAAATCGAAGCTATGGCGCTGGGGGCACAGATGGTGACCACAGAAAAAGACGCGGTGCGTTTGCCCCGCGCCTTTCGTATGAAGGTGGTCACCCTGCCCGTGCGGCTTAATGTCTCCGACTGGTCAGAGATTGATGCACATTTGAGCCGTTTAGGGCTGGGTTAGAGCCTTATCCTTCGAGTTTCGCGTCCAAGATTGCCTTGAGATCCGCGTAGCTCATGTTCGAATGTTTCTCACCATCGATGACCAGCGTCGGCGTGGCGTTCACGTCGTATTCTTCGACTTCTTTGGTGAATTTCGCGTAGAGCTGTTCCGCCATTTCGCCGTCGTTCAGGCAGGCGTCGAGGTTCTCATCGGTCAGACCGGCACGCTTGCCGATTTTGCGCAGGTTCTCGACAATCTCCATCGTGTCCTTGCCCCCGGCAAGCCACTCGGCCTGCTCTTCGTAGAGCATTTTCTGAACGCCGAAATAGCGCATTTCACCGCCACAACGCGCGACCATCGAGGCCCAAAGCCCGAATTTGTCAAAGTAGACTTCGCGGTAGACGAATTTCACTTTGCCGGTGTCGATATAGTCTTTCTTCAAGGGCTCGAACACAGCGCTATGGAAGTTCGCACAATGCGGACAGGTGTAGGACGCGTATTCGATCAATTCGATCGGAGCCTCCGCATCGCCAAGAACCAGATCAGAGATTCCAGTGCTATCGGCCTCCTGAGCCGCGGCCGGGGACACGATGAAATTCGTGACGGCAGAGGGGTTCAGCAAAAGCGCGCCACCGAGTGTAGCCATGGCGGTGGTGATCATGAAGGTGCGGCGGTTCATCAGTTTTCCTTTGTTGTCGTGCTGTGCCGGGTCAGGAATGTCCCGGCGAATTTCTCAAGTGCCTGACGCAGGGCTTCATCATGCACCCCATCAGCGAGGGATTTGGCCTGCGCCTGGGTTTCCGGCGTCATTTGCGGTTTGGTTTTGGGTTTCTTCGTCTCAAAAACAGCGCGGCCTTCGGAGAATCCCATCGGCGCGGTTTGTGTGATGTGAATGTGGCTGATCGCGTTGTGGCCATAGACGGCATTCACGCGATCGCGAATCTTTGGAATCTCAGCCTGAAGCATCGGCGCATAGGCCCCGGTGGTCAAAAGCGTGAGGGTGGCGCCGAAACCGCCCTTGGCATAGGACACTTTGACGGGACGCGACATGGCCGCGATCTCCGGCCCGACGCTTTCTTCCCAATGGGTGAGCAGTTTGGATTGCGAAAACCCACGGGTTTCGGACGCCTCCTGGATACGGCGCATCAAAAGACTGGCGGTTCTTTCGAACCCCTTCTTGCGTCTTTTCACATATGGTTGCGCCTCGGTCATGATTTCCCGTCTGGTTTCTCTGCTTGTGACCCCTATTCTATTGCCATAGGCGCTACACGCCAGAAGAAAGCAGATGACAGGACCTAAAGATTGCGTGACGGAATGAAACACAGCGACATCGCGACGCAGCTTTTGGACTGGTACGACGCCCATGCGCGCGTTTTGCCGTGGCGCATCTCGCCCGCGGATCGCGCGCATGGCGTCATCCCCGATCCCTACCGGGTCTGGATGTCGGAAATCATGTTGCAGCAAACGACAGTGGCCGCCGTGAAATCCTATTTCGAACGGTTCACCTCGCTTTGGCCCAGCGTCATTGATCTCGCGAATGCGGAAGATGAGGCGGTCATGGGTGAATGGGCCGGCCTTGGCTATTACGCCCGAGCACGGAACCTTTTGAAATGTGCCCGCGTGATCCGGGATGACTATCAGGGCGCATTTCCCCGAACGCGTGTCGCATTGCAGTCCCTTCCCGGTGTTGGCCCCTATACCTCTGCGGCCATTGCCTCCATCGCCTTTGATCAGTCCGAAACGGTCGTGGACGGCAATGTCGAACGGGTCGTTTCGCGCCTGTTTCGGGTCGAAACACTGCTTCCTGCCGCCAAGCCCAAGCTGACCGAATTGGCCGACAGTTTGACGCCCGAAGAGCGTCCCGGCGACTATGCGCAGGCAATGATGGACTTGGGGGCGACGATCTGCACCCCGAAATCGCCGACCTGCGCGATTTGCCCTCTGATAGAGAATTGCGAAGCGCGAGAGGCCGGAGATGCGGCTCGGTTCCCGCTAAAAATCCCCAAAAAGCCGAAACCCACCCGGCATGGGCACGCCTATGTCGGGCGCACATCGCGCGGCGAATGGGTGTTGGAGAAACGGCCAGAGAAGGGTCTTCTGGGCGGCATGCTGGGCTGGCCCGGCACCGAATGGCAGGAAGAGCACCCCAAAGAAGCGCCATTTGAGGGCGATTGGATCGAGCTTGGCGAGGTGCGCCACACCTTCACCCATTTCCATTTGATCCTCACCGTACATGCCGCAAAAGATGTGACAAATCCGCCCGAAGAGCTCGCTTTGAGGGGGCCAAACGCCTTTCGCGCCTCCGATCTTCCGACCGTGATGCGAAAGGCGTTTGACCTCGCCCACCGGAGCCTAGAAGATTAGCGCAAGACGCGCTGGTCTTTGGGAGTTTGATCCAATGAATATGGCCCAAATCAGTTTCCGAAATGCGATCCCCTTTTGGCTGTCGCTCACCCTCGTGCCCTTGATCTGGCTCGGTGCGATTGTCGGCGGCTGGACGGTCATCATCGTCCCGCTTTACGCATGGTATATGTTCGGATTTCTCGACGGCATTTTAGGTCTCAACACCGACAATCCAGACCCGAACACAGCCGAAAGCGAGCTTTTCTGGTATCGCGCCATCACGATCATCTGGTTCCCGGTGCAATTCGTGAACATCTTTGGGCTGATCTGGTTTGTGACCCACACGGATCACCTCTCCGTGCTGGAAACTCTCGTGGTGTTCTTTGGTCTTGGCGTCTCGTCCGGCACGACTGGCATGGTTTATGCCCATGAGCTTTGCCATCAGCGCAACACGATGGAGCGCTGGCTGGGCGATCTGTTGTTGGCCTCTGTCCTTTATTCTCATTTCCGCACCGAGCATTTGCTGGTCCATCACAAACATGTCGGCACGCGGCGCGATGCGGTGACGGCGCTTTATAATGAGGGATTTCACCACTATTTTCTCCGCGTACTGCGCGAATGTCCGCGCTCGGCCTGGGAGGCGGAAAAAGCATTGCTGGCACGCAGAGGCTTGTCGGCCTGGCATCCGCGCAATCCGCATTTCCGCTATTGGACGTTGCAGATCATGATGCTGATCCTCGCCACGCTGATTGGCGGTGTGCCGGGGCTGCTGCTCTTTGTCTGGCAGGCGATTGTGGCGATTTGGCAATTGGAACTCACCAATTACGTCGAACACTACGGCCTCACCCGGCGGCATCTGGGCGAGGGCAAATACGAACACGTGAAACCGCATCATAGTTGGAACGCCGCGCATATGGCGACGAATTGGCTGCTGATCAATTTGCAACGCCATTCGGACCACCATTACAAACCCGACCGGCGGTTTCCGCTTTTGCAGAATTACGACGAAACCGAAGCGCCACAGCTTCCCTATGGTTATACGGTCATGGGCGTGGCTGCGATGGTGCCCCCTGTCTGGCGCCGGATGATGAACCCAAAGGTCAAAGCCTGGCGCAAGCGCTACTATCCCGATCTGGCGACATTTGCCGATTGGGAGCCTTATAAAAACGGCACCAATCCCCTGCCTCGGCTTTAAAAAAAGCCCCGCTGATAAGACAGCGGGGCAGAAGGTGGTGCCGCGAAGTCAGGCCGCAGGCACCAGGCGGTAACTTTGAATTTCCAATCTAAATTATAGGGGAGAACTTACTGCATCTCCGCGCGAATTTGCTGGCGCAGCACGTCGATCGGAACGTGTTTGCCGTCGCGTTTGAAGGTCCAATAGGTCCAGCCGTTGCACGACGGCGCACCTTCGAGGTGAGCGCCAACCTGGTGGATCGAGCCCTTCACATCATTGGCGACCAGTGTCCCATCGGCACGCACTTTGGCAGTACGACGACCGTTCATGGAGACAAGCTCTTCGCCCGGACGCAGCATGCCACGCTCCACGAGCTGACCAAAGGGCACCCGCGGCTCGGCGCGTTTCGAGGTGGAAACGCGCAGCGCGTCCTTGTCGAATTTGCGCACGGAGGCGATGCGTTTTGCGGCCACTTCACGGTATTTCTCTTCGCGCTCGATGCCGATGAATTCACGGCCGAGCATCTTGGCGACCGCGCCGGTGGTGCCCGTGCCGAAGAACGGATCGAGGATCACGTCGCCCGGATTGGTGGTGCCGACGATGACACGGTGCAACAGGCTCTCGGGCTTTTGCGTCGGATGGGCCTTGTCGCCGTTGTCGTCTTTCAGGCGCTCGCCACCGTTACAAATCGGCAGAACCCAATCGGAGCGCATCTGGATGCCCTCGTTCAGAGATTTCAGCGCTTCGTAGTTAAACGTGTATTTCGCGGCCTCTGCCTTCGACGCCCAGATCAGCGTCTCATGGGCATTGGTCAGACGCTTGCCCCGGAAGTTCGGCATCGGATTGGATTTGCGCCACACGACGTCGTTCAAAATCCAGTAGCCCTGATTCTGAAGCTCAGCGCCGAGGCGGAAGACGTTGTGATAGGAGCCGATCACCCAGATCGCACCATTCGGTTTGAGGATGCGACGCGCAGCCTTAAGCCACTCACGGGTGAAATCGTCATAAACCTTGAAGCTGTCGAACTGGTCCCAGGCGTCATCGACCGCATCCACTTTGGAATTGTCCGGACGGTGCAGATCACCCCGAAGTTGCAGGTTATAGGGCGGATCGGCGAAAATCAGGTCGACGCTTTCCTCGGGAAGAGCGTTCATCACCTCGATGCAATCACCGGACAATATCTCATTGAGAGGGAGCGCATTGGCCCCCTTGCGGATGGTATTCTTCATGTTCTGCCTCATATCGCGCCCCTTAAGGGACGTCGTTTTAACGCGCCATTTTTGACGTCATTTATGGGCCTAAAGATGAGTCATCCGGGATTCGCAGTCAATTTCTTTTTCGAATCAGTCACTTATGTTTTTACCTTGATACAAGATATTGTGTACAGGTTTGAACGAACGTCTATGGAGCGGGGTCACACCAAAATCTCGCAAGCCTTCGAGATGCACCTTGGTCCCATAACCTGCGTTTTTCTCCCAGCCATAGCCGGGGTACTGTTGCGCCAAATCCACCATAAGGCGATCGCGCCATATTTTTGCCACAATTGAGGCCGCCGAAATCGACAAAGAGCGCGCGTCACCTTTGACGATGGCCTCGGCATCAAGCCCGAACGCCGGCGGCACCTTGTTGCCATCGACCAGCACATAGTCCGCCTTGACCTTGAGCCCGGCCACCGCCCGCTCCATCGCCCGCAAGGACGCCTGAAGGATATTGATCTCGTCGATCTCCTCGACGGAACACGACGCGATGGAGACATCGGCCTTCGTGAAAATCTCGCTATAGAGCGCTTCGCGTCGCTTCGCGGTCAGCGCTTTGGAATCGTTGAGGCCTTCGGGGATGTGATCCGGGTCGAGCCAAACGGCGGCGGCCACCACGGGACCGGCCAAGGGGCCACGCCCCACCTCATCCACGCCAACGATACGGGTGTAGCCACGCCGTAAAGCGGCCTCTTCGAAACTATAATCTGGGATCGGTTTTGTCATACCCCTGTGAAGCCGAAGCCAGAGAGAGGCGCAAGAAAAAAGCGGGTGGGACGCATGAACCCACCCGCAAGTTGACGCGACACATGGGGACATGAAACCGCGTATCTGCTCGATTTTTATAACTCAACGTCGGCTGTAACCGTGGTCGCGATCACGATCACGGTCGATGCGGTAGCCGAAATTGTTCAGGCAACCGACGTCATAGGCATCCTGTTTGCCCTGACGGGTTTGCACGCGGGTCTCACAGGCGCGGGGCAAATGCACACGGGCCTTTTTAGGGGTTTGGCGCTCGATACAGTTTTCCAAAGCCACCAGACGGTGTTTGTTGCCATAGCCCGCACTCACGACACATTGGTTCGGAATGCGATAGTCATGCCCCCAGTCCCGTCCGGGGGTGCGGTCCTTGTCGGGACGTGGCTGGGTGACTTTGACTTTATTGTCGTTCCTGTCATCCAGCGCCTTGCCGATGACAAAGAGGGTCAAAAGCCCGCCCAGCGCCAAAGCGGCGTCATTGTCTCCGGCGCGTGCCGGTGCGGCGGAAATGCCAGCGGTGGCAATGGAAAGCGCAAGCAGCCCTGCGGTGAATTTGGTCAGTCTCATCGGTCGTCCTTTCAAAGCCTGCGGCCCGCCTTTTCGAGGGCTGAGCACGTTGATGGGACGGTGATGGCCGGTTTTGGGAAAATCGCTCAATAACAGTGGACTGTCATTGGATAACAGGTGGCAAAATCGGCTTTGCTATTGAATAACATCCGCGAAACTCACAGGATCGCGAGCATGAAAAAGCACCTTCTCCCCCTCATTGTTGCGCTTGCCACCCTGCCCGGTCTGGCCAGCGCCTCCTGTTACGCCAGCTACAAAGCCAAGCGTGACAATCCGCTCAAGCTGCACTTCGGCGTGGCCGAGGTGGGCGACCAGCACTGCTCGAAAAAAGCGGCGGCTCAGGCGATTGGCCCGCGGCTTGAGAAAGAGGGCTGGCATCTTCTCTCCATCGTCGCGATGATCCCCGAAGAGAAACTGGGCGAGGTCAAAGCCGATGCTGGCGACTATTTCCTCCGATACTGACAGCCGCAAAGTATCGCGTGTGGCGATCTATGGCATCGTGGCGATTGTCGCGATTCTGTTGATCGCCGCCGTATTGCTGTTCGTGAACCTGCCAGACGCCAACGCGTTTAACGCGCGAGTCGAGCGGATTTTCGTTGAGAACGACCTGACCACTCAGGCGGAAATCAAATTGCTCGAAATCCTCGCGCAATCAGGCACCTCCTTTTCCGGCGTGCTCAATTCCTACCGCATGGTGATCTTTGTGCTCTTGGTGTTTTCCACCGCGCTCTTGATCGCAGCCCTCGTGTTCCTCGTTGTGATCATTGCGCTGAACAAGCGGATGAGCGAAATAGAGAAGCGCGGGATCGAGGTCTCTTCGCTCCTGATCTCTCGCGCGGAGAACACCGTCTATCTGAACAATATGGAATTCAAACTGACCCCTGCCGCGATTGAAACCCTCTCTGTTCTGGCCGAAGCGCGTCTCGACGATGACGTCCTGTCCGGCGCCGAAATCGAAGCGGTGATTTCTGGCCGCAATTCAGTGGATTGTGACGAGGCCGCTGGCGCCACCCGGATCAAACGCCTGCGCGATACGCTTGGGAATCAGATGGTGAGCGAGTTGCTGGTCAAAAACATTGCCCGCAAAGGGTACATGCTGTCCTGTCCGCGCGATGTCATTAAAATGGTCTGAAAATACCCCCTGTTCTTCAGCCTCATGACCCTTTGGCCTTATAAATCTTAGGCCATCTTCGCAGTCCATTAAGAGATACGTGCAATAACTCCCACGAATTTCGTGTTGGAGTGCGCTATGAAGATCTCGTTAAAGACCGTCTCCGGTCAACTCATCCTTGCAGCGGGAGTCATCATCTCGGTCATCGTTATCGGCATCACCGCCTTCAATGGCTTACGTACGTCTGAAAAGGTGAACGATCGCATTCTACAAACGGCCACCGAACGGGCGGAATGGGCGGGGGATCAGGTCGGCCTTTTGGTGACCCAAGCCACCTCGACGGGTCTGGCGCTCAGCGGGATGATCGAAGGCTATGTCGGCACGGATCAGCCGCAAGGCGCCGAGATCATTTCGATGCTGGAAGATGTTCCGATGCAATTCGAGAATCTCTACTCCTCCTGGATGTCAGCGGTACCCGGCGGCAGCGCATCGACCTTGATTGGCGGCCCGGACGGTTTGAATGAAGCAGGTGTTTTCACGCCTTACTGGACCAAAAACGACTCGGGCGGTCTCGACTTTCAGACCTTCACAGTTGACCCATCGCAGGAATGGTTTGCCGAACCTGTTCGCACCGGGAAAAGCCTGATCACAGAGCCCTATCAAACGGATGACGGTCATTTGATGACATCGGTTTCGGTGCCTGTGCGGCACAACGGTGAAATCATTGGCGTTACAGGTGTCGATATCACGCTGGCACATCTGACGGAGCTTCTGTCGAACATGAAGGTGTTCGGAGACAGCCAAATGGCTTTGCTGGACAGCAATGGCAAATGGCTCGCACATCAGAATTCCGAACGCCTGATGCAGGTCTACGATGGCGTCGGTCTCGAAGAGGTCAAAGCCGCGCTCGGTGACGGTCAACCCCGCATCATTCGCGGACTGCCCGATGGCGTCATCCGGGTCGTTTATCCTTTCACAGCCAATGGCATGAACCGGACCTGGGCCACAATCCTCGATGTCCCGCGCGATGTGTTCGCCGCTCCGGTGCGCCAGGAAGTTTTGATAAATGTCATCACCGGCTTGCTCATTTTGATGCTGACAATTGGCACGATCCTTCTCTCCTCTCATCGCAAAGTCCGCCTGCCCTTGGCCACGATGCTCAAGGATGTAAATGCGCTGGCCGACGGCAATTATGAGCAAGACGTCTCAGGTACGACGCGTCGTGACGAAATCGGCGCCATGGCGCATTCTCTCGAAAGCCTTCGGAAAACACTCTACGCCAATCGCGATTTGGAAAAAGAACAGCAACGTCTGAGAGAAGATGCCGAAAAAGCACGCGCAGACCATGCTGCAAATGAAGAACGTCAACGCGAAGAAGCGGCGGAACGCGAACGCCAGGAGCGTTTGCGCGAACAACAAGAGCGGGACGCGAAAGAGGCCAGCCTTCGCCAAGAAGAGATCGAACGTGCTACGCGCGCAGCAGAGCTCTCCCGCGTCATTGATTTTCTCGCGACGGCCCTTCGGGGGCTGGCCGAGGGCAATATGGATGTGAAAATCGCCGAAAAATTCGACGACCAATACGATCCCCTGCGGATCAACTTCAACCAAACCGTTGATCGCCTGTCTGAACTCGTCTTCTCGATTGGCACTGCCACCGGAGAAATCAATGAGGGCGCCCAGCAGATCACCAGTGCAATCTCGGATTTGTCGCGCCAGACCGAAGGCAACGCCGCCACACTGGAAGAAACCGCAACCGCACTCAATGAATTGACTGCCTCTGTCCAATCTGCGGCCCAGAATGCGCATAAGGCCAATACGCTGGTCAGCGAAACCTCGGAACAAGCGCAAAGCACTTCGAAAGTGGTTGAAGACACGGTCATGGCCATGGAAGAGATCAAAACGTCCTCGACACAAATCTCGAAAATCATCTCGGTGATTGATGACATCGCCTTCCAAACCAATCTTCTCGCGCTCAACGCTGGCGTCGAAGCTGCGCGTGCGGGAGAAGCTGGTCGTGGTTTTGCGGTCGTCGCTTCCGAAGTCCGCGAGTTGGCTCAACGCTCTTCTGGAGCGGCGCGCGAGATCAATGATCTCATTGTCAAATCCGGAAATCAGGTTATCAATGGTGTGGAAAAGGTCAATACAACAGGCGAATCTCTGCAATTGATTTTCCAATCGATCGCGTCAATTTCGACCCTCATCCGCGACATCGCCGCATCCTCGAAAGAACAGGCCTCCGGCATTTCTGAAATTAACGAAGCCGTCAACCAGATCGACCGCGCACAACAACGCAATGCCGCCACATCTGAAGAAACCACCTCCGCCTGCACGATCCTGAGCATGCAGGCAGATACGCTTGCAGATCTCGTCGCAAAATTTCAGACCAGCCAACAATCCTCTCCGGGTACGCTCTCAAAAGCCAGCTGATGTCTAAGTCCGAACGGCCAAGAGGTCATGTCGTCTACTCAGTGAATATGGTGACCCCGGCAGGATTCGAACCTGCAACCTGCCCCTTAGGAGGGGGCTGCTCTATCCAGTTGAGCCACGGGGCCACATTGGTCTCATAGCCTCGTGGGCTATCACGGCACAAGGGGTGAGGCGCGCCTTGCCGCTGAGAAATCGCACCTGCGGCTGATTGGCGCTGGCTTTGCTTACCCAACCAAATGCGCACAGATGTCCCAAACGGGGCATCAAATGACTGATCGCAGGAACGGCAAGAAATGTTAGCGTTAACAATTTTCATCCACGCCAGATGGACAAGGCAATTTTATGGTGTAGACTGACAGGAATTACAAACAGTTCAGAGGGTCAGGCCATGTCACAGGGTTCAGGAAACGCACCGTCGAAACGGCCACTCACGCTTCGAGACGTCTCTGAGGCCTCCGGCGTCTCTGAAATGACCGTCAGCCGCGTGCTCCGCAACCGAGGTGATGTGTCTGAGGCGACGCGGACGAAAGTTTTGGAAGCCGCCCGCGAGTTGGGCTATGTGCCGAACAAGATCGCAGGTGCGCTAGCCTCGTCGCGCGTGAACCTTGTCGCCGTGATCATCCCCTCGATGTCCAACATGGTGTTCCCCGAGGTCATGACCGGCATCAACGAAGTGCTCGAAGACACCGAGCTACAACCCGTCGTCGGCATCACCAATTACAAACCCGAACGCGAAGAAGCAGTGCTCTATCAGATGCTATCCTGGCGTCCCTCCGGTGTGATTATTGCAGGGCTGGAACACACCGAAGCTGCCAAGGCGATGATGGCCGCCGCTGGCATTCCGATCGTGGAAATCATGGACACCGATGGCGAGGCGATCGATGCCGCCGTTGGTATTTCACATCGTCGTGCCGGTCGCAAAATGGCGCAGGCCATCGTCGACGCGGGCTACAAACGGATCGGGTTTCTGGGCACCAAAATGCCGCTCGACCACCGCGCCCGCAAACGCTTTGAGGGTTTCACAGAAGTGCTCGCGAAATCCGGTCTCGAGATTGCCGACAGTGAATTCTACTCCGGCGGCTCCGCGCTTAAAAAAGGCCGCGAGATGACCGAGACCATTCTCAAACGCAACGAAGAAGACCCGCTCGATTTCCTGTATTATTCCAATGATATGATCGGCGCTGGTGGGTTGATGTATTGCCTCGACAACGGCATCGACGTGCCGGGCGACATCGGCCTTGCCGGGTTCAACGGCATCGAATTCCTTGATGGACTGCCGCGCAAACTGGCGACGATGGATGCCTGCCGCGCCGAGATCGGACGCGCTGCGGCGCAGATCATCGCCAACCGGGTCGAAGATGAAAACGCAGCAGGGGGTGAGATCGTCACGCTCGAACCCTCGCTTGAATTTGGCGACACGCTCAAACGCAAGAAAAAGCTGATCTAAGCGCCAGATCACCGGATCGGCCTCGATTCAAGCAAGATTATTCATCCACGCACATGCGGTCGTGACTGGAAATGTCGCGCCGAAAGCCTTATGCAACGTCAACCCGCCCAGTAGGCGGCTCATATGACGTTACAGAAAGCCAACACCATGCCTCATTACAGATCCCGCCGCTCGACCCATGGCCGGAACATGGCCGGTGCCCGCGGCCTTTGGCGCGCGACCGGCATGACCGATGGAGATTTTGGTAAGCCAATCATCGCGGTCGTGAACTCGTTCACGCAATTCGTGCCCGGCCACGTCCACCTCAAGGACCTCGGCCAAATGGTGGCACGCGAGATTGAAAAAGCGGGCGGTGTGGCGAAAGAATTCAACACCATTGCGGTCGATGACGGCATTGCGATGGGCCACGACGGGATGCTCTACTCCCTGCCCTCGCGCGAAATCATCGCGGATTCGGTCGAGTATATGGTCAACGCACATTGCGCAGATGCCATGGTCTGTATCTCCAACTGCGATAAAATCACCCCCGGCATGATGATGGCCGCGATGCGCCTCAACATTCCGGTGATCTTTGTCTCCGGTGGCCCGATGGAGGCCGGCAAGGTGCAGATCGGTGATCTCGAGCGCGCTGTGGACCTCGTCGATGCGATGGTTGCCGCCGCCGATGATCAATACACCGACGAACAGGTCGACGCGTTCGAACAAAACGCCTGCCCGACCTGCGGGTCGTGTTCTGGCATGTTCACCGCCAACTCGATGAACTGTCTGGCCGAGGCGCTGGGGCTGGCACTGCCGGGCAACGGCTCGACGCTTGCCACCCATGCGGATCGTAAGAACCTGTTCCTCGAGGCCGGTCGTAAGATCGTCGAGATCACCAAGAAGCACTACGACGAAGAGCTTCCGGGCTACCTGCCGCGTGAGATCGCCACATTCGAAGCGTTTGAGAACGCCATGTCCCTTGATATCGCCATGGGCGGCTCCACCAATACGGTGCTGCACCTCTTGGCCATCGCCTATGAGGGCAAGGTGGATTTCACCATGCAAGACATCGACCGCCTGTCGCGCAAGGTTCCCTGCCTCTGCAAAGTCGCACCGAACATCCACAACGTCCATATGGAAGACGTGCACCGCGCTGGTGGCATCTTCTCCATTCTGGGCGAGATGCATCGTGGCGGTCTGCTGCATGGCGACGTGCGCACGGTGCACAGCGACACAATGGCGGCGGCGATTGCCCAATGGGACATCACGGTCGCCAACAACCCCGAGGCCGAGCAGCTGTTCAAAGCGGCACCGGGCGGCGTGCGCACGACGCAAGCGTTTTCGACCCAAAACCGCTACAAGGAGCTCGACACCGACCGTGAAAATGGCGTGATCCGCTCTGTGGAACATGCCTTCTCGAAAGACGGCGGTCTGGCCGTTCTGTTCGGCAACATTGCCGAGCGTGGCTGTATCGTCAAAACGGCGGGTGTGGATGAAAGCATCCTGAAATTCACTGGCACCGCCCGCGTATACGAGTCGCAAGACGATGCGGTGAACGGCGTGCTGACCCGCGAAGTGCAGGCGGGCGAAGTGGTCATCATCCGCTACGAGGGTCCGCAAGGTGGTCCAGGGATGCAGGAGATGCTCTACCCGACGTCCTATTTGAAATCCAAAGGTCTGGGCAAGAAATGCGCACTTTTGACCGATGGACGGTTCTCCGGCGGCACCTCGGGTCTGTCCATCGGCCACGTTTCCCCCGAAGCGGCCGAGGGTGGTTTGATCGGGCTGGTGGAAACCGGCGACACGGTTGAGATCGACATCCCGAACCGTTCGATCCAGCTCAAGGTCGATGACGCCGTGCTTGCGGCTCGTCGTGAAGAAAAAGGCCCGCTGCCGTGGAAACCTGCGGCCCCGCGTCCGCGCGCCGTCTCCACCGCACTCAAGGCCTATGCCATGCTTGCCTCTGCCGCGGACAAAGGCGGGGTGCGCATCTTGCCGGAAGACGCACAATAAGGCTCTAATCCAGCTGGAAAGATATAAAACGCCGCCTCCTTTGGGGCGGCGTTTTGCATTAGCGACGTGCCGTGATCAGCGGCTCACCCTGACCAAAGAGCACAAGCGCGCCGGTCTCGTCGATGTCGAAGCGATCCACTTTAGACAGAGTCTCCAGCACATGCGCCTCTTGCTGCATCAGGGCCTCAGGGCACATCATGCGGGTCACGGCCAGCGGCTTGAAAGACAGCCCCTCACCGGTCAGCTCGAAGCCACCTGTGAAGCGGTTACAACCGGTTGATCCCGCCACGCGGTCACCGTCGAATGCCAATGTGATATAGCTGGCATCAATCACGCCAGCGCCCGCGACATCCTCGATCTGCCATTCTGGCCCGTTCAAAAGATCCATCGTCTCCCCCGCACATCCGTGAAAACTATTATCGCCTCGGATCAGGGTCACGATTTCCGGATAGGCTTGACCAGACATGTCATCGTGACAGAGCTGCGGTGACACCGCCAGATCAAGATCTGCCGTTTGATACGTCAGGCTTTCCTCATCGATTTGCGCCAAAGGCCACGCACCTTCAATGACGGTTTCACCATAGTCCAATTCCGCCTGCATCTGGCCTTCACTCACCGAAATCCGCCATCCCGGCTCATTCCCGCGCGCCACCCATGGCGCCTCGGAACCAGTGAGCGAACAGTCCATTTCGACCCCATTCCAGCCCAAAAGCGCCTCTTCGCCCTTAATCCAGAACAGGACATCTTCCGCCTCGTTCTCATAGCGCGCGCCGGAGGCAGAGATCGTTTGAGGCAGGGTCACGACACGCCCGCCCATCTCCAAAATAGCGGCCTCGTCAGCAAAGCCTGCGCGCCCCGACAGACCCTCACACATAACTTTCGTGCCAAAGCCCACCGGCACAGAATTCGCGAAAGCGGGCGCCGACACGGTCAACGCGCCCAAACAAAAAACAAAACTCGAAATTCTCATGGCATCCTCTCACCAATCATCATGAGATCAGACTACGCCCCTAGGTCTCACGGGTCCATCTCGGAGCCTTCAAAGAGCCGTTATGAGCCGATCCTCACACCTCATCGAAAACGCTTGAACTTCGCCACGGGCTTCCATAGCTTCGCGCCTACCTCGGGGTGCCCGTGCCAGACACGGCTGAGATGCAAATGCGAACCCGTTGAACCTGAACCGGCTAACACCGGCGGAGGGAAGGTATCAGCGATGTTCCACACGCGACCTTTTTCTTCGCCCATATGACTATGGAGCGAGCCATGAAATATGGATTGACCCTTGCGGCACTGCTGGCCGCAACCTCTGCGCAGGCAGAGACCCTCACCGTCTACGCCCCGGATTATTTTGCCTCCGAATGGGGTCCCGGTCCCGCGATCAAGGCGGCCTTCGAGGAAGACTGCGATTGCGAGCTTGAGTATATCACCGGCGATGTCCTTCCGCGCATTCGTCTTGAGGGTAAACGCACCAAAGCCGATGTCGCGATTGGCATCAACGTGGATGCGATGAAACAAGCCCGCGACACCGGCCTGTTCGCGCCTCATGGCGTGGACCTGTCGCCCCTGACCATGCCGATTGAGTGGACGGATGAGACGTTTTTGCCCTTCGATTGGTCTTTCGCGGCTTTCGTTTATGACAACACGAAAATCACCAATCCGCCGAAATCCTTTCATGAGTTGGTGAATTCCGACGAGGATTGGAAAATCGCCATTCAGGACCCCCGCACCTCAAGCTCGGGTCTCACCTTGGTGCTTTGGGGGCATGAGGTCTTTGGCGATGAGGTCGAAGAGGCCTGGGCCAAACTGGCGCCCAAGGTGACGACCGTGACCAAAGGCTGGTCGGAGGCCTATGGCATGTTCACCGACGGTCAGGTCGATATGGTGCTCTCCTACACCGTCTCCCCCGCCTATCACATCATCGCAGAAGAGGACGAAACCAAATCCGCAGCCCTCTTCGACGAAGGGCATTACATGTCCGTCGAACTGACCGCGAAACTCGCAGGCACGGACCAGCCGGAATTGGCGGATCAGTTTATGAATTTCGTGCTCTCGCCCGCCTTCCAGAACATCATTCCGACCGCCAACTGGTCCTATCCTTCCGCGCTTCCGAAAGAGCAATGGCCGGACGAGTTTTCGCAGCTGAACTACCCCGACAAAGCGATCCTTTTGGGGGAGGACGAAGCCGCTGCCCTGCGGGATGAAGCGATTGCCGAATGGCGCAGCGCGTTTTCTCAGTAACCCTCTGGCCCGGCCTCATCGCGGCGGCTTTGGTCGCCGCGTTGAGCTTTGGCACATTGGGCGCAGTGGCGTTGCGGGCGGAAAGCTTTTCCGCCCTCTCCCGTTTTGACTGGATGGCGGTGCGCTTCACGGTGGTGCAAGCGCTTTTGTCCGCCGCGCTCTCCGTGCTCTTCGCCATCCCCGCCGCACGTGCTTTGGCGCGGCGCAGCTTTCCGGGTCGGGGCCTGTTGATCACGCTTTTGGGCGCGCCTTTTATCTTGCCGACCATCGTCGCCATCCTCGGCTTGACTGCCGTATTCGGCAATGCGGGATTTGTCTCTGTTGTGCTGAATTGGGCCGGATTAGAGCCTATTTCGATCTACGGTTTTCACGGCGTCGTATTGGCGCATGTGTTTTTCAACCTGCCTCTGGCGACCCGGCTTCTGCTTCAGGGGTGGGGGGCCATTCCGGCGGAAAGATTCCGTCTCGCCTCCTCGCTCCATTTCGGTGCGCGTGACATCTTTCGTCACCTCGAATTGCCGATGCTCAAAGAGATCGTGCCCGGCGCCTTCACCGTGATTTTCCTGATCTGCACCACCTCCTTTGCCATCGCGCTCACCTTTGGCGGCGGCCCCAAGGCGACCACAGTCGAACTCGCGATCTACGAAGCGTTTCGCTATGATTTCAATCTGGGCAAAGCCTCGCTTTTGGCGCTACTCCAAGTGGTGATCTGCGCTATCGCGGCAGCCGCTTCTTTGAAATTTCGCGTGCCACAGATGGGGTCCGGCGGGCTTCATCGCGTGGTGCAACGCTTCGACGCCCACAACGCTCCGGCTCGGGCACTGGATATGCTCTGGGTTGGCCTGATCAGTGTCTTTCTTTTGACGCCCCTGCTCGCCATCACCTTGCGTGGCGCGCCCGGCCTGATCGACCTGCCTGCTTCCGTCTGGTCTGCGGCCTTGCGGTCGATTTTGACGGCCATCGGCTCCGCATTTCTGGCGATCTTCATGTCTCTGACGCTGGCGCTGGCCGCGCTTCGGTTTCGCAGTCTTGAGATCATCGGCATGTCCTCCATCGCCGCCTCTCCGCTGGTGATGGGCACGGGGCTTTACATCGTGCTCTTTGCTGTCACAGACCCCGCCGATTGGGCCCTGCCGATCACGGCGCTGGTCAATGCGGTGATGTCGATGCCGTTCATCCTGCGCGCCTTGGGACCGGCTCTGAGTGGCGCAGAGCGTGACTACGGACGCCTGTCTGACAGTCTTGGCCTGACTGGATTGAGCCGGGTGCGGCTCGTTCTTTTGCCACGCCTACGTGTGTCCATGGGGTTCTCTGCGGGTCTTGCCGCGGCTCTTTCGATGGGGGATTTGGGTGTGATTGCCCTCTTTGCCCGCCCAGAGGCCGCGACGCTCCCTTTGCAAATCTATCGCCTCATGGGGTCTTACCGCATGGACCAGGCGATGGGCGCGGCTTTGCTGCTTTTGGGGCTAAGTTTGGCTCTGTTCTACATCTTCGATCTCTGGGGGAGACGCCATGCTTGAGCTTCGATCCATCCGCCTGACACAGGGGGACTTCACTCTCTCTGCTGACCTTTCCATCCCCAACGGCGCTCGTGTTGCCATTATCGGCCCGTCGGGTGCGGGGAAATCCACGCTGTTGTCCCTGATCGGTGGGTTCGAGGCGCCGGACGCGGGGGGCGCACTGCTTTGGGACAGGAAAGACGTGACGCAGGCCCTGCCCCACGAGCGGCCGATCTCGCATCTGTTTCAGGACAACAACCTCTTTGCTCATATGACAGCGGCGCAGAATGTCGGGCTTGGGATCAAGCCCAACCTGCGTCTGAGCAAAGCGGAGCAAGAACGCGTGTCCGAGGCGCTCAGTGCCGTCGGTCTTTCAGGCATGGAAGCACGCCGCCCGGCAGAGCTCTCTGGCGGGCAACAAAGCCGTGTGGCGCTTGCGCGGGTGCTGGTGCAGGAAAAGCCTCTGATCCTGCTGGACGAGCCGTTTTCCGCGCTGGGGCCGGCGATGCGGGGCGAGATGATCGGGCTGGCCAAGGAGGTCAGCGAGAAGTTGGGCGCGACAATGTTGATGGTCACCCATGACATCGCGGATGTGGACCGCTTTGCCGATCTGGTAATCTGGATCGAGGACGGGCACTGCCAGCCGCCCAGGGACTGGGCGGAGATGAAAGCCGATCCGCCAAAAGGGCTCAAAGCCTACATCGGAGCATGAAAAAAGCGCCCCAAATCGGGGCGCTTTCTATATCAAACCAACGCAAACTCAGAGCGTGGTCTTTTTGCCTTTGTGCGGCGCCCAAAGCTTTTTGTTCGTCAGGTACAAAAGCGAGGTCAGGATCACAAGGAAGGTCACGGCGACAAAACCGGCTTTCTTGCGGGCCATCATTTTGGGCTCAGCCGCCCACATCAGGAAGGCTGCGATGTCTTCGGCTTCATGGTGCAGCTCATTGGAGTGACCGTCGGCAAATTCGACGTCCTCACCGTAGAGCGGCGGGGCCATGGCGATCCAACCGGTCGAGAACGCGGTGTTCTCGTAATAGGTGGTGCCCGCTTCAACTTTCTCCTCGCCGGTGTAACCGGTGAGAATGGCGACGATGTACTCGGGGCCACCAATGCCTTTGAGGAATTGGTTGATCCCCGTGCCCGCCGGACCGTGGAAGCCCGCACGTGCCTTCGCCATCAGCGACAAGTCAGGAGCGTTTTGCGATTCGTTGGCCGGGAAGTGGTCGTTCTCGGTCAGCGGACGCGCAGCGCCTTCGTCATAGTCGAAGAGATGCATGTTCGAGGCTTCGTCGTTTACCGGGAACTGGGACGCATAGGCGCGCACCTGATCTTCGGGAAGCTGCGGGCCGCCTTCATCCGCGAGGGTGCGGATCGGCACGAATTTCATGCCGTGGCAGGAGGAGCAGACCTCGGTGTAGATCTGCAGACCGCGCTGAAGCTGCATCTGGTCGTATTTGCCAAACGGGCCCTCGAAGGAGAAGTCCACGTCATGGATATGCCCACCTTCGCCAGCGGCCAGAGCGGCCGTGGCAGAAAGACCCAAAGCGGTGAGGGCGGAGAGGGTGAGGTTCTTGATCATTGTCCCTGTTTCCTTTCTCACTCTGCCGCGCCCGGGTAGTGGGACGCGAAATCTTCTTCGATGGAGGCCGGCAGCGGGGCCGGTTTTTCGAGCACACCCAGAAGCGGGAGGATCACGAAGAAGTAGGCGAACCAATAGGTTGCGCCGATCAGCGAGATATACGGGTAGATGCCGTCGGTCGGCATGGCGCCAACCCACATCAGCACGATGAAGTCCACGGCCAGAAGCCAGAACCACCATTTGAAGCTCGGGCGGTATTTGCCCGAACGCACGGACGACGTGTCCAGCCACGGCACGAGGGCCATAGCGATGATGGCGCCGAACATGGCGAGCACACCGAAGAACTTCGCATCGACGATGCCGCCGGTGAGCATGGACACGAGTTGCACGGCCCAAACGTCAGCGGTGAAGGCGCGCAGGATCGCGTAGAACGGCAGGAAGTACCATTCCGGCACGATGTGTGCAGGCGTCGAAAGCGGGTTGGCTTCGATGTAGTTGTCCGGGTGGCCGAGGTAGTTCGGCATGAAACCGACAACCGCAAAGAAGGCGATCAGCACCACGCCCAAGGCGAAGAGGTCTTTGATCACGAAATACGGCCAGAACGGCAGCGTGTCTTTTTCCGCTTCGGCTTTCGACGTGCGGCGCACTTCAACACCCGTGGGGTTGTTGTTGCCGGTGTTGTGGAAGGCCCAGATGTGCACGATCACCAGACCTGCGATCACGAAGGGCAGGAGGTAGTGCAGCGAGAAGAAGCGGTTCAGCGTGGCGTTGTCCACGGCCGGTCCACCCAGAAGCCAGGTCTGGATCGGCTCGCCGATGAACGGGATCGCGCCGAAGAGGCCGGTGATCACGGTCGCACCCCAGAAGGACATCTGACCCCAGGGCAGAACATAGCCCATAAAGCCGGTTGCCATCATCAGGAGGTAGATGATCATGCCGATGATCCAGGTGATCTCGCGCGGCGCCTTGTAGGAGCCGTAGTAGAGACCGCGGAAAATGTGGAGATACACAGCGAAGAAGAACAGCGACGCGCCATTGGCGTGCAGGTAACGCAGCATATGGCCGCCGTTCACGTCACGCATGATATGTTCGACAGAGCGGAACGCCAGATCGACATGCGGGGTGTAGTGCATCACCAGAACGATACCGGTGACGATCTGAAGCGCGAGGCAGAAGGCGAGCACAATGCCCCAGATCCACATCCAGTTCAGGTTTTTCGGGGTCGGGATCATCAGCGTGTTATAGATCAGGCCGATGATCGGAAGCCGTTTTTCGACACCTTTGGTGAGTGTCGTCTTCGGCTCGTAATGGTCGTGCGGAATACCAGACATAAGTTCCTCCCTTAGCCCAGAACAATCTCGGTGTCGCCGTCAAAGGCGGCAATCGGAACCGGAAGGTTCTCGGGCGCCGGCCCTTTGCGGATACGACCGGAGGTATCGTAGTGAGAGCCGTGACAGGGGCAGAACCAGCCACCAAAATCACCGGCGCCATCGCCCAGCGGCACACAGCCGAGGTGAGTACACACGCCCATCATCACCAGCCATTCGCCAGCTTCGTCCATGGTGCGGTTCTCATCTTCGGCATCGAGCGCCGCATCTTTGTTGTCGTTGCGGGCAACCGGGTCGACCAGTTCGTCCATGGTCACCGCACGCGCCGCGTCGATTTCATCCTGGGTGCGCCGACGGATGAACACCGGCTTGCCGCGCCACTTGACGGTCAGCTGCGTGCCGACCTCAATCCCGCTGATATCAACGCGGATCGAGCTCAACGCCTGAACGTCTGCGGAGGGGTTCATCTGGTTGACCAGCGGCCAGACTACGGCACCAGCGGCAACTGCACCTGCGCCACCAGTGGCGTAGTACAGGAAATCGCGTCGGGTGCCTTCGTGTTCATCTACGTGGGACACTGCAATTCTCCAATTTCTTCGGCCGGTCCTCCCCGGCCAATGCATGAGAGGCCGCAGTTTTCCCGCAGCCCTTCGCAGGCGGTTTTAGCGAGCGCAGGCGCTCACGTCTAGCATTCAATGAATTGTGAACACAGGCGATCTGTCGCGGTGTGGTGTCTTGGGGACAGATAAGATACATCTCCGAGATACCTATATTCACGAACAAGGACGCGATTTGCGGGTAACTCGTGTTTTTCGTTGAATATCAATTCAATGAAATGGCCGGAAAAACCACCGGATCGTCTCCCGGCTGCCATTTTTCATATTTCAGCATAATCTGCGCAAACCGTTCTGACGCCAGAAACCGCGCCAACCAGCCCTGCACACCCGGCCAATCCTCCTGATCGAACCATACCCGGTCCACCATGGCGAATTGTCGCACGAAGGTGATCGTCGCCAGATCGGCGAAGCTGGGTCGATCTCCATAAAGCCAAAGGCGCTCTCGAAGCTGGCTGTCCACCTGTCTCAGAATACCTGCCGCCGCCTCGCGTTCCGCCAGAGGCTCCACCCCCTCGTACCGCGTCTCATATTTGTAACGGTCCAGCGCGGCCTTGAATGGGCCTTCGATCTGCGCGATCCACTCTTCGCCCTCGCGCGGCATATCGCACAGCCCCTCCGGGTCGTTCTGCGCCAGCGCCCAATCCATAATCTCGCGACTTTCCTCGATCACGCCGGTCATCACGCCGGTCTCGGTGATCAACACGGGCACGGTGCCCTTCGGCGAGGCCGCAAGCATCTCCTGCGGCTTGTCGCGAAGCACAACCTCGCGCAGCTCGACTTCCAGTCCCGCCGAAGCAATCGCAAGCCGCGCCCGCATCGCATAGGGACAGCGGCGGAAGGAATAGAGGATGGGTCTCATGCGGTCAGTTGCGTGCCTTTGACGCCGGAGATCACGGCCTTGAGGATCGCGCCTTCGTCTTGAGCCGTCTCGAAACTCACTTCCGTGAACTGCTCCGTCCGCCCCATATGCGGGTTTTCCATCAGGATCACATGCTCACGGCCAATTTGAGCCTGAAGATGCTTTTGCACCTGCTCATCGCCCACGGCCCGCAGACGCGCGGCGCGGTCGCGGATCACCTTGCCGTTCACTTGACGCGGGATTTTCGCGGCAGGCGTACCTTCGCGTTTGGAATATGGAAAGACATGCAACCACGTGAGATCACAGTCGGCCACCAGTTTGATCGAATTCTCGAACTGCGCTTCGGTCTCCGTCGGGAAGCCCGCGATGATGTCGGCGCCAAAGGTCATCTCGGGCCGCAATTTGCGCGCGTCTTCACAAAAGCGGATTGCATCGTCGCGCAGGTGCCGCCGCGCCATTCGTTTGAGGATCAAATCATCGCCATGCTGCAAGGACAGGTGCAAATGCGGCATCAAGCGCGGCTCGGTCGCGATCGCCTGCATCAGCATCTCGTCGGCCTCAATCGAATCGATGGACGAAATCCGCAGACGCGGCAAATCCGGCACCAGTTTCAGGATGCGCATCACAAGATCGCCCAGACGCGGCGTCGCGGGCAAATCAGCCCCCCAAGAGGTCAGATCGACCCCCGTCAGCACCACCTCGTTGAAGCCCTTATCCACCAGCCGCTTAATCTGATCCACGACGACACCGGCGGGCACAGAGCGCGAATTGCCCCGGCCATAGGGAATGATGCAAAAGGTACAGCGATGATCGCAGCCGTTCTGGACCTGAACATAGGCGCGATGCCGGCCGAAACCGTCGATCAGATGCCCGGCGGTCTCTGTCACCGACATGATGTCATTGACCTGAACGCGCTCGGTCTGGCCGATGAAATCGGGTCCCATGGCTTGCCAAGTTTCCGGCTGCATTTTTTCGGTGTTGCCGATCACAAGATCGACTTCGGACATGGTGTTGAACGTCTCGGGTTCTGTCTGGGCCGCACAACCGGTGACGATGATCTTCGCATCCGGGTTTTCGCGCCGCAGTTTGCGAATCTCCTGGCGCGCCTTACGCACAGCTTCCGCGGTCACAGCACAGGTGTTCACCACCACGGCGTTCTCGACGCCATTGGCCTCGGCCAGCTCTTTCATCGCCTCGGTTTCATAAGCGTTGAGGCGACAGCCGAGCGTCGCAAAAATCGGGGGATTAGCGGACATCAGACGCGCTCCAAGAAAGACGTGTCGAATTCCGCCTGGAACACCAGCTGCGTCGGTCCGGTCATCCAGACGCCGTCGTCGCGCCAATCGAGCGTCAGCCAGCCGCCATCGACCTCCATCCGCACCTTTTTGTCCGTCAGGCCGCGCACAAAGGCCGCCACGGCTGTTGCACAGGCTCCAGAGCCACAGGCCAGCGTGATCCCCGTGCCACGCTCCCAGACACGCATTCTGATCTCGTCGCGCGCGCGCACTTCGGCGAACTCGACATTGGTGCGCTGCGGGAAAAGCGGATCGTATTCGACGCGCTTGCCCCAACCGGCAACATCGACCTCTTTGATATCGGGCACAAAGAATACGGCGTGCGGATTGCCCATACCCACCGCGACAGGCTCGCCCTCGAGCGGCAGGAAATCGGTGTCGACCGGATGCGACAAAGGCACCTCGTCCCACATCCTCTGCGGGTGGCCCATGTTGACCGAGACCTCATCTCCCGCACGCCGGGCGATCAAAATCCCCCGCTCGGTGCGAATCGTGATCTCGTCCTGTCCCGTCTCATCCAACATCAACCGCCCGACACAGCGGGTGGCATTGCCACAGGCGCCCGCACGCGATCCGTCTGAGTTCCAGAAATCGAGATCAATGTCTGCGGCATCCGAGCTCCGAATCTCTGCCAGCTGATCGAAACCGACGCCGCGATGGCGGTCGCCTACAGCGCGTGCCAGTTCAGCGGTGACAATCGCGTCCCGCCCCCGTGAATCGACGATCACGAAGTCATTGCCCAGCCCATGCATTTTCAGAAAGGGAAGGCGGCGGGAGGTGTCAAAATCCTGTTGCATGGGCGGGCATATAAACCTTGTCGGAACCTTTTCCAAGAAAATCTCAGTTTTGCGCTTGACGGTCCTGACCCACGACATTAAACCCCGCCGCACAGTCGATGAGACTGAGAGAGTGGGCCGTTAGCTCAGTTGGTAGAGCAACTGACTTTTAATCAGTGGGTCGCAGGTTCGAATCCTGCACGGCTCACCACTTTCACCAAAGACCGAAGACAAAAAGCCGCGAGACATCCGTCTGGCGGCTTTTGTTTTACTTGTCTGGCGACTCATCTCCCAAAGTTCCCAAGGCTCAAAACGCAAACTGCCGCCAAAACCCCACTGGGCTTGGCGGCAGTTCGTTATTTCGGGCCCTTGGCGGGATTACCCCCCGAAGTCATCGAGCATGATGTCTTCGCGGTCCACACCGAGATCCAACAGCATGTTGATCACGGATTGGTTCATGATGGGCGGGCCACACATGTAGTATTCGCAATCTTCGGGCGCCGGGTGATTCTTGAGGTATTCTTCAAACAGCACATTGTGGATGAAGCCCGTATAACCGCCCCAGTTGTCATCCGGCAGAGCGTCAGAGAGCGCCACGTGCCAAGTGAAGTTCGGGAATTCTTTCGCCAGCTCGTCGAAGTCCTCGACAAAGAACATCTCACGTTTCGAGCGCGCGCCGTACCAGAAGGTGATCTTGCGGTCGCGATTCTCAAGGCGCTTGAGCTGATCGAAGATATGCGACCGCATCGGCGCCATCCCGGCCCCGCCACCGATGAAGACCATTTCCTTTTTGGTGTCGCGGGCAAAGAATTCGCCGAACGGACCGGAAATCGTGACCTTGTCACCGGGTTTCAGGTTGAAGATGTAGGACGACATCAGACCCGGCGGGATGCCAGTCGAACGCGGCGGCGGCGAGGCGACGCGGACGTTGAGCATGATCATGCCCTTCTCATCCGGGTAGTTCGCCATCGAATAGGCGCGCTCGATCGGCTCGGTGACGGTCGATTCATATTGCCAGAGGTTAAACTTGTCCCAGTCTTCGCGATATTCTTCCTCGATATCGAAATCCTTGTAGGACAGCTTGTGCGCGGGCGCTTCGATCTGGATATAGCCACCGGCGCGGAAGTTCACATCCTCGCCCTCCGGTAGATCCAGAACCAGCGCCTTGATGAAGGTCGCCACATTGTGGTTCGAGCGCACGGTGCACTCCCACTTTTTGACGCCGAAGACCTCTTCGGGCACTTCGATCTCCATATCCTGCTTCACCGCCACCTGACAGGACAGGCGGTCGCCACAGGAGGCCTCACGCTTAGTGATATGGCTTTCCTCGGTCGGCAGGATGGACCCGCCGCCCGAATGGATACGCACACGACACTGCGCACAGGTGCCGCCGCCGCCACAGGCCGACGGCACGAACAGCTTTTGTCCGGCCAGCGTCTGCAACAGCTTGCCACCGGCGGGCACAGAGATCGTCTTTTCGCCGTTGATGGTGATGTTGACGTTGCCGGTGCTCACAAGTTTGGAGCGCGCCGCCAGAATGACCGCAACGAGCGCGATCACGATCAGGGTAAAGAGCAGTACGCCCAGACTGAATGTCATCATGATCCTGGCCCTCCCTTACAGTTTCACGCCGGAGAAGGACATGAAGGCCATCGCCATCAGACCTGCGGTGATGAAGGTGATGCCAAGCCCCTGAAGCCCGTCGGGAATGTCAGAGTATTTCAGCTTTTCACGCACACCGGCCATGGCGGTGATCGCCAGCGCCCAGCCAAAGCCCGAAGACAGACCGTAGGTGGCGGATTCGGCGAAGTTATAGCCCCGCTCCACCATGAACAGAGAGCCACCCATGATGGCACAGTTCACCGTGATCAGCGGAAGATAGACACCAAGCGCGTTGTAAAGCGGCGGGAAGTACTTATCGAGCACCATCTCGAGGATCTGCACCAGAGCCGCGATCACCCCGATGTAGGAGATCAGGCCAAGGAAGGTCAGATCGACATCCGGGAACCCGGCCCATGCGAGTGCACCGGGCGCCAGAAGCTTGGTCAGGATCAGATTGTTCGCAGGCACGGTGAGCGCCTGAACCACCATCACAGAGATGCCGAGACCCATCGCGGTCGAGATTTTCTTCGACACGGCGAGAAAGGTACACATGCCGAGAAAGAACGACAGCGCGAGGTTTTCGATAAAGACGGCCTTGACCGCGAGTGAAATGAGACCTTCCATCAGTGGTCCTCCACCGTCTGGATTTGATATTCACGCTCTTCGACCTGCTCCGGCTTCCACGTGCGCACGGCCCAGATGATCAGACCGATCACGAAAAACGCCGAGGGCGGCAGCAAAAGCAGACCGTTGGGGATATACCAGCCGCCGTTGTTCACGGTTTCAAGGATGGTGATGCCCCACAGGGAACCGGAGCCCAACAGCTCGCGGATCACGGAGACGACCATGAGCAGAAGACCATAGCCAAGCCCGTTGCCGACGCCGTCGATGAAACTCGCAATCGGCGGGTTCTTCATCGCGAAAGCTTCGGCGCGGCCCATCACGATACAGTTGGTGATGATCAGACCCACAAAGACGGAAAGCGTCTTGGAAATCTCATAGGCATAGGCCTTGAGCAGCTGGTCGACGAGGATCACCAGAGAGGCGATCACGACCATCTGCACGATGATGCGGATCGAGCTTGGGATCTGGTTGCGCAGCATCGAGATGAACATCGACGAGAACCCGGTCACCAGCGTCACGGCCAGCGCCATCACAAAAGCCACCTGCATCGAGGAGGTCACCGCGAGTGCCGAGCAGATGCCCAGAACCTGCAAGGTGATCGGGTTGTCGTCGACCAACGGGTCGATCAGTTGCGAACGATATGTCTGTGCCATCAGTTCACCTCTCCTGCTTGCAGATGCTCAAGGAAGCTGCCGTAACCTGCCTGCCCCATCCAGAACCGCACAAGGTTGTCCACCCCGCGCGAGGTCAGCGTCGCACCCGCAAGCGCGTCCACATAGTAATCCGTGCCCTCAGGCGGCGGGGTTTTCGCCACGGTGATCGCCAGATCGCCATCCTCGGCAAAGAGTTTCTTGCCACGCCAGAGCGCTTTCCAACGCGGGTTGTCAACCTCGGCGCCCAGACCCGGCGTCTCGCCGTGCTGGTAGAATTGCAGACCGAAAATGTCGTTGCCGTTCTCTTCGAGCGCGATGAAACCGTAGAGCGTGGACCAAAGCCCATAGCCCTCGATCGGCATCACCACCTTGTCGAGCGCCCCACTGTCGTCGCGCAGCAGATAGACGAGGCGATACGCCTGCATCTGACCGCCGAGACCGGCAGGGTCTTCGTCAATCGGGCGCATGATCGATGGGTCTCTGGCATCAGCCAGCGCATCGAATTCGGAGGTCTCGAAGGCGTCGGTGAATTCACCCGTCGAGAGATCCAACACATGCGGCTCGAACGCCTCGAAGGCCTCGTTCACTGGGGTGTTTTCGTCATAAACGCCCGCAACCTGAAGAATATTGATCCGCTTGTCGCGCAGCTTGTTCTCATCCTGAATCGGGCGCAGCGCCACAGCGGCGGCAGACACGACCATTGAGGCCACAAGACAGAGCGCCACGGCGACGAACACCGTCTTGCCCACGCTGTCCGGCGGGGCGTCGAGGAAACGACGGATCAAGCCTTTGTTTTCATTCGCTTCAGACATTGCGCTTGGCCCTCCGTTTGATGTTGGCCTGCACGACGAAATAGTCGATCAGCGGCGCAAACACGTTGCCGAAGAGGATGGCGAGCATCATGCCTTCGGGGAACGCCGGGTTCACCACGCGGATCATCACGACCATAAAGCCAATGAGCGCCCCGTAGATGTAACGCCCCATGTTGGTATGCGCGCCGGACACAGGTTCGGTCACCATGAACGCGAGACCAAAGGCGAAACCGCCGGTCACAAGGTGCCAGTACCACGGCATCGCGAACATCGGGTTGGTGTCGGAGCCGATAAAGTTCAGAAGACCGGAAAAGGCCATCATCCCGGCCATACAGCCGATGATCAGGCGGTAGTTGGCGATCTTGGTCAGCAACAGGAAGGCAAGCCCGATCATACAGGCGATGGTCGAGGTTTCGCCCAGCGAGCCTTGGATCGTGCCAACGAAAGCGTCCATCCAGCTGATGCCATGCGCCGCGAATGCACCGACGCCTTCAGAGGCGCCAATGGCCAGAGCGGTCGCCCCGGAGAAGCCATCGACAGGCGTCCAGATTGAGTCGCCCGACATAAAGGCCGGGTAGGCGAAATAGAGGAACGCACGACCCACAAGCGCGGGGTTGAGGAAGTTCTTGCCCGTGCCGCCGAAGACCTCTTTGCCGATCACGACACCGAAGATGATGCCCAAAGCCACCATCCACAAAGGCGTCGAAGCGGGCATGATCAGAGTGTAAAGCATGGAGGTCACGAGGAAGCCTTCGTTCACCTCATGGCCCCGCACGACCGCAAAGATCACTTCGAAAATCCCGCCCGCGACCAGCGTCACGATGTAAATCGGCAGGAAGTACAAAAGCCCATGCGCCATGTTGGCCAGAATGCTCTCGGCGTTAAACCCGATGCCCAGCACCTCGATGACGCCCGCGCGCCAGCCCGAGGGACCGTACTCGGCAATCGCCAGATTGGTCTGAAGCCCGGTGTTATAAAGCGCAAAAAGGATCGTCGGGAACGTGGCGATGACCACATAGGTCATGATCCGCTTCATATCGACATAAGACCGCGCGTGGGGCGCGACGGTGGTGACCGTTTTCGGTGTATAAAGAAGACTTTCCACCATCTCGTAGATGGAGAAATACTTCTCATACTTGCCGCCTTTTTCAAAATGCGGCTCGATCCGGTCGAAGAAATTGCGAAGACCCAAAGCCTTACCCCTCCTTCTCGATCTTGGTGAGGCTGTCGCGAAGCGCGAGGCCATATTCATATTTCGCCGGGCAGGCAAAGCCGCAAAGCGCGACGTCTTCCTCGTCCAGCTCAAGAGCGCCCAGCGCCTGTGCCTGATCCGTGTCCATCACGAGAAGCGCGCGCAAAAGCTGCGTCGGCAGGAAATCCTGCGGCATCAGTTCTTCAAAGGTGCCCAGCGGCACCATGGCCCGACGCCCGCCGTTCAAATTCGACGTCAGCGCGTAAAGCTTTTTGGAAAACGCAGAGCCCAGCACCGGCTGGAAGGCATATTTCGACGGCATCGGACGAATCCAGCCCATCGGAATTTGCTTGCGATCCTCTTCGATCAGAGTGATCTGACGCGCATAGCGGCCCAGATAACCGTTTTGCCCCGCCCCCGCGCGCCCGCTCAGGATCGAGCCGGAGATCACGCGGATCGGCGTATCGGTGTTCAGATCCTCGGCGCAGAGGTCTTCCATCGACGCGCCCATAACCGTACGCACAAGGCGCGGGTTCGAACACATCGGACCGGAGAGCGCGATGATGCGGCTCGCGTCCAGTTTGCCGGTCAGCATCAGTTTCCCGATGGAAATCACATCATGATAGCCGATGGTCCAGACGATTTTCGACGCCGACGGCGGCTCAAGAAAATGCATATGCGTGCCAGCAAGCCCCGAAGGGTGCGGGCCGGAGAACCCGACCGCCGTGATGCCCGCGAGATCGGCCCCCGGAATATCCGCACCGATCTCTTGGCAAAGATAGGTCTTGCCCTCGGTCAACAAAGCCACGGCCTGAAGTCCGCGCGCGAAGGCCTCAGCGTCCTGCCCAATGATCAACGCGGCATCGCCACACAGCGGCTCGCTGTCCATCGCGGTGACATAGATCGCGGCAGGTTTGGTATCGGGCGCAGGCACTTTAGAATAGGGCCGCGTGCGCAGCGAGGTCCAAAGCCCGGAGGCGCAGAGTTTCTGCGTCACGCCCTCGGCCGTGCTGTCATCACCGATTTGTGAAAAATCGACCGGCTCGGCGGCTGCCTCGTCCACCTCGATCTCGACAGAGACCAACACGCGACGCGCGCCGCGATTGATCGCCTTGATTCGACCGGACACAGGTGCCGTGACCTGAACCTCCGGCGTATCCTTATGCGCCAGAACCGGTGCACCAGCGGCAATCACATCCCCCTCTTCCACCGCCAAACGCGGTTTCAGACCGAGATAATCCTGCCCAAGCACGGCGACGGTCCGGACCGCTGCTGTATCTTCGATCCTGGCGTCAGGTGCGCCGAGCACCGGAACGTCGAGACCCTTCTTCAACACATGTTGCTGCACGTCTTTTAAGCCCTGTCCATTTTCCGGCTACCTTATGCGATAATGAGCCACGGTTTGGAAGGCTTCCGAGGGCAGTTCTTTTACTTTAGTGTTGAACCCAATGTCATTCTGCCGCAGAAGCATGCAGAACACCGCAGATTGAAACATCGCAGCTTAGTGGAGCAGCCTCGTGTCCGACTCTTTCCTCCTTTCTCGCCGTAGCTTTATGGTCATGCCGATCTGTCTGGCCGCCTGCAAGAAAGGGTGGTCCGTTCTGGAACTCACCGGCCTCACGATGGGCACCAGCTATTCCATCGTCGCCGTCGATCACACCAAGGACGTGAACAAGGCCGAGGTACAGAAAGCCGTCGATCTGGCTCTGGCCGAGGTCAACACCCAGATGTCGAACTGGGATGCGTCCTCTGAGATTTCCCGCTTCAACGCTGCTTCTGCCGGCGACAGCCTGACCGTTTCCCCCGAGTTGGAACATGTGATGCTGGCCGCAGGTCATGTGCATGATGCCACCGAAGGTCGTTTTGACGTCACCGTCGGCTCGCTCATCGATCTCTGGGGCTTTGGCGCAAACGGCACCCGCATGGATGCGCCGAGTGACGCACAAATCGCCGACGCCATGGCGCGCAGCGGCCAGTCCCGTTCGCTGAAAGTGGAAAACGGCACGCTGACCAAGATGAACGACGGCGCAGAAGTTTACCTCTCCGCCATCGGCAAAGGCTTTGGCGTCGATCAGGTCGCGCGCACGCTCAAGAGCTTTGGCATCACAGATTACATGGTCGAGATCGGCGGCGATCTCTACACCGCGGGTCGCAACCCGGAAGGCAAAGCCTGGCAGATCGGCATCGAGACGCCCGAAGCCTTTGATCGCGGCGTGGCACAGGTTGTCGGCATCTCCGACATGGGCATGGCCACCTCTGGCGACTACCGCAACTTCTTTGAAGTGGACGGCCAGCGCTATTCCCACATCATCGACGCCACCACGGGCCGCCCTGTCACCCACAACACCGCCTCCGTCACCGTGATGACCGAGAATGCGATGCTGGCGGATGCATGGGCCACAGCACTTTTGGTTCTGGGTCGCGAACGTGGCCTCGAGATCGCAAATCAACGTGATCTCGCGGTTCTGTTCATTGACCATGTCGTGAAAGACGGCGAGCATGGCCGCGTGAGCTATGCCTCGGACAAGTTCACCGCGCTGACCGCGTGATCTGACGGAATTTCTACAGGGGTCGATCCATGTCGACGTTCATTCTCGCCTTTGGGCTTCTTTTGATTGTGATGGCTGGCATGGCGCTTGGAGTGATGTTCAGCGGGCGCACCATCAAAGGCAGCTGCGGCGGCTTGAACGCGGTCGAGGGCGCGGATCATTGTCTGGTCTGCAAGAAAGAGATCGACCCAAACAGCCCGCTGCGCGAACGCCTTGCCTGCCCGCGCGCGCGCAAAATGCTCGATGAGATGGAAGAAGACGCCGCCTGAGGCGTCTTTTTTTCGGCTCTTACGCCTTAATCGGCACCAGCCCCAGAACCAGCAAAATCACCGCCGCGATCAGCCCGAAAATCCAAAGCTGAACCCGCGGCCCTTCGGCTTTCCAGACGGAGCGATAGCGATAGCCCGCCAGACAGGCGATCACGAACAATGTCGTCGCCATCAAGGGCGAAAGCGCCAGCGGCGATCCGGTCAGGTTTTCAATCAAGACGGGTCTCCCGGTCGGAAAAAGTTTACTTGAGCGCGAATTCCACTACCCTGAAAGACAGTTCAGGGAGGAATGAACATGCCAGCTTCTTATACCCCAAAGACCCGAGGCGCCATGGCAGACCAACACAGCCATAGCCAAACCATCGCGACCAACATGTCCGCAGCGCAGGCGACCGTCGGCGATGTTTTGGCAACCAAAGGCGGCGACATCATCGCCATTCGCCCTCAGGACACCGTGCAACATGCCGTTGAGATCATGAGTGAAAATCGCATCGGTGTCGTTCTGGTCAAAGACGCCCCAGGCGCGCTTTGCGGCATTCTGTCCGAACGCGACATCGTGCGGCAATTGGCGCAGACACCGGGGCAAACCCTGCCCAAAACCGTCGATGCGCTGATGACGACAGAGCTAAAGACGACCACGATGGACGAGACCCTCGTCACCGTGTTGCGCCGCATGACCGACGGGCGGTTTCGTCATCTTCCGGTGATGGAGGGAGAGGCTCTGATCGGGCTGATTTCCATCGGCGATGTGGTGAATTACCGCCTGACCGCGCTGGAATATGAGGCGTTGAAGCTCAAACAATTGATTGTCGGCTGAGACCAAACGCCCGCCACATGTCCGCGCGTCGAACCATCCGCGTTCGGCGGGTCTTTTTCAGGCCCGCGACCTCTCCACTTGACGTCCCTGCCCAAGAATGCGAGCACTCACAGAGTGAGCGACAGGGGCGCTCGGGGACACCCGGGCTGAGACGAACCCTTAGAACCTGAACCGGGTAATGCCGGCGGAGGGAGGCGCGTGAGAGACACCAGCGCCAAACCCGCCGTCTCTTTCGATCTCCCCGCCAGCGATGGAGGAGATCATGATGGACCAACCGGGTCAAAGCCTTGCCAAAATGCGCGCAACAGCGCCCTTGGTGCAAAACATCACCAATTACGTCGCCATGAATGTCATGGCCAATATCATGCTGGCCGCAGGCGCCTCTCCCGCCATGGTCCATGCGCGCGAGGAAGCCGCCGAATTCACCGCCCTCGCACAGGCCCTGACGATCAACATCGGCACCCCTTCCCCCGCCTGGGCCGAGGCGATGGTGGAGACCGCGCGCACCGCGCATCGGCTGGGTAAGCCTTGGGTCTTTGATCCTGTCGCCGTCGGTGCGACCGGCTATCGTCGTGACCTTGGCGTGCGCCTTTTGGCCTGCAAACCCACAGTCATTCGCGGCAATGCCTCTGAGATTCTGGCGCTGGCGGGGATGCAAACAGCGGGCAAAGGCGCCGATGCCGCCGATAGTGTCGAGGCCGCCAAGGACGCCGCTCGCGATCTGGCCCGCCAGACCGGTGCGGTTGTTGCGGTCACCGGCCCGATTGATGTCGTCACCGATGGTGCGTGCATCGCGGAAATTGCCAATGGTCACCCGATGATGCCCCGTGTCACCGTTCTGGGATGCTCCTTGACCGGGATCGTCGCCGCCTTTCTGGTCGACCAAGACCCGTTCGAGGCCACTGTCGCCGCCCTCGCCTATTATGCCCTGGCCGGAGAAATGGCCGGAGAGATGGCAGGTGAGGCCAAAGGCCCCGCCTCCTTCCAAACCGCCTTCATCGACGCGCTTTATGGCATGAGCCCCGAGGCGCTGAACGACGGCGCAAGGATCAGCCTGTCATGAGCGCTCTCGATATTCCTCCGCTTTGTTTCATCACCGAACCGGCCACGCCCGAGGCGATGATCGACCAAAGCATCGCCGCCGCAAAAGGGGGCACCGGATGGGTGCAACTGCGACACAAGACCCTGCCAGACGCAGAGTTCGCCGATCTCGCCCGGATCCTGATGACCGCCTTGGAGCCGCTTGGCGCCAAGCTGGTGATCAACGATCGCGTGGAGGTGGCCATCGCCATAGGCGCACCGGTTCTGCACATCGGCCAAAGTGACGGCAACCCCGCCGACATCCGGCGTCGGATCGGCCCGGACATGATCCTCGGCCTCTCGGTCGAGACCAAGGATCAGCTTGCGACCATTCCCCCCGGCGTCGATTACCTCGGCGTTGGGCCGATCCGGGCGACCGGCTCGAAACCCGATCACGCCGCCCCCATCGGCCTCGATGGGTTCGCGGACATCATATCGCAAACGCCGCTGCCCTGTCTCGCCATCGGCGGGGTGACCCATCACGACGCCGCAGCCATCAAACACTCCGGCGGCGCGGGATTGGCGGTGATTTCCGCCATCTCGCAAGCCGACAATATGGAGGTCGCAAGCCGCGATCTCCTCAACGCATGGAGGGACGCATGATCCCGAATATTCTCACCATCGCCGGCTCCGATTGCTCCGGCGGCGCGGGCATTCAGGCCGACATCAAGTCGATTTCTGCCAATGGCGGCTATGCGATGTCCGTCATCACCGCCCTCACCGCGCAGAACACCCGTGGTGTAACCGGCGTTCATCTCTGCCCCACGGCCTTTATCGCGGCGCAGATCAAAGCCATCCGCGACGACATCCGCCTTGATGCGGTCAAGATCGGCATGCTGGGCGATGCTGCAATCACGCAAACCGTGGCAGGTGCCATCTCCGATCTCGACTGCCCCGTTGTGCTTGATCCGGTAATGGTCGCGAAAGGTGGGGATCGGTTGTTGCAACAGAGCGCCGTCTCAGCCCTGCGTGCGTTTCTTCCACAGGTCTCCGTGATCACCCCGAACCTGCCCGAAGCCGCCGATCTTCTCGACTGTGCCGAGGCCAAAACCTTGGACGACATGCGGGAGCAAGCTCAGTCCCTGCGCGCACTTGGGCCAAAGGCGGTTTTGCTCAAAGGCGGACATTTGAGCGGTCCTGAAAGCCCCGATCTGCTTGTCACGGACGATGGAGAAACCTGGCTCGAAAGCGCGCGGATCGAGACGAAAAACACCCATGGCACCGGCTGCACCTATGCCTCTGCGCTGGCCACGTGGCTTGGCGCCGGGCTGAGCCTGCCGGAGGCCGCGAAACGTGCCAAATCCTACATCACAGCCGCCATTACCCACGCGGACGAGCTGTCGGTCGGCGCGGGCCATGGCCCGGTGCATCACTTCTATTCCCTACAAGGACGTCAAATATGACTTTCACCCAAGAGCTGGCGCAAGAGACCCAAACCCTGCGCGATCAAATCCACGCCATGGCATTCAACCGCGAATTGGCGTCGGGCACTTTGCCGTCGGAAACCTTCCAAGGCTACATCATTCAAGACGCCCATTACCTCGAAGGCTTCGCCCGCGCCCTGTCCCTTGCCGCCGCCAAAGCCCCCGATGCACAGGCCGTGGCACAACTTGCCGGATCAGCCGCAGGGGCCATCGCCGTCGAACGCGGGTTGCACGGCCATTACATGGGCCTTTTCGGCATCACGACCGCCAGCTTTGAAGCCACAGATGTCTCAGCCGCCTGCGATCACTACGTGTCTTTCCTGTTGCGCACCGCCGCAATCGGGGACTTCCCCGAAGCCGTCGCGGCACTTTTACCCTGCTTCTGGATTTACCGTGATGTCGGCAAGGAAATCGCTGAAACCAGCCCCCCAGAGAACCCCTATGCCGAGTGGATCGCCACCTATTCCGGCGAGGCTTTCGACGAAAGCGTCACGCGCATGTTGGCGCTGACCGACCGCGTTGCAGCCGGGGCCAGTTCCGAGACTCGCGCCCGGATGCATCATGCGTTCAAGCGCAGCTGCTGGCATGAATGGCGCTTTTGGGACAGTGCCTACAATGGTGAAGGCTGGAAAGAAATAGAGTCTAATCCAGCTTAAATCTTAAAAATCGCCCGGCGCGCATTGCAGGCAGACAAGACCCTCTGCGCGCCAGGCCTCCACCACGGAACTGCGGTCATCAATGACGAGCCAGGGGGCCAAACCATCGGCTTTCATCTCCGCCAGAGCCCGGCGTTTGACCTCCGGATCGCTGGCCTCGTCCTGATCCGCGGCCCGCAGGTAAATGCCATCAAACGGCAGCTCATGTTTGCGCAGCCACGCCATCGTATGCTCGGCCCAGCCCGCCGGTCGTCCGGAACAGATCACGATGGTCTCGCCGCTGTCTTTCAAGCGGCGCAACAGCTTGGCGACAGGCGCAATCAACGGCGCGTCGGACATGGCGTGATGAAACTCATCCCATTGCTTCTCAATCCCGTGCACGAGATGCCCGAGTTTGCCCGCATCGAACTCCGCCAAAGTCCCATCCACATCGAAGACCACACAGGGTTTGCCGAGGTTCGTCATAGCTCTGTCTCCTTGAAAATTTGACCCGACCGCGTGAACATCAGCGGCGTGGCATTTGGGGGGCGCGAGCCGACATGCCCTGTGGTCCAAAGCAACCGCGCGGCGCGGATGACACCGGAGTGACAGACCAGAACGGGCAAGGCGTCCTCGCTTGTGTCACAAATCTCGACAATCGTCTGCGCGACGCGTGAGAGCATATCCGGCCAGCTTTCGCCGCCTTCGGGCGTGGCCTCGCGATCCGGCTGCTCGCTCAAAGGCCGCCCCTCAAAAAGCCCCCAATCCCGCTCGCGCAAACCGTCATGCAGGGCATAAGGCAGATCTGGAAACGCCAATTCACAGGTCTCGCGCGCCCGTGACATCGGGCTGGCGTAGAGCACGATATGCTCCGGCCACATGCGTTTTGACAGATCACGCGCCTGCTCCCGACCTCGCTCCGTCAGCGAAACATCCGTGCGCCCGGCGATGATCTCATCGGCATTGGCCGTGGTCTCGCCGTGGCGGATGAGGCAGAAACCTTTGGCGGGAAGAACGCTCATAGCCGCACCGGATCATGGAGGAAAATCTCCACGCCCAAATCTTCGACCAGATAATCCTCTGGCTGTGCACAAAAAGCGGGCGCGAAGCGTTTTGCACCCAATCGGTCAAGCATTTTGATCTGATCGCGCAGCGGTGGATGCACGTTCCAGCGCTGGAAATACCCGCCGGGCACCGCGCAAATCCCACGGGCATGGGCGGTCATATGGCCGGTGAACACGACATGCGCGTCACGCCCCAAACGCCCGCTTTCATTCCACGCCCGCACATAGCCCCAAGCCGCGCCGCCATCGGCATTCGGCGTGTCGCAAATGAGAAACCGGGCCTGCTCCATCGGACCACGGTTCAGAAGCGGCGCGATTTCTTGCACCTCGGGGCTCAGCGTCTGGCTGGCGAGCGCGGCACGCAAGGCAGACTGACACTCCGGGTCGAGCATGACGCTTTCCATCCCATAGCGCCGGATCAAATGCAGCGCCATTTCACCGGCGCGTCCGGATGGCGGCACAGGCAAAAGCACTTGGCCATGCAGACCATCGAGCAAGGCATCCAAAACCGCGAAACGCGCAGACTGTGGCACATCGTCGAGGTGATAGGAGCAATCCAAAATGGCCGTCGCGGCGGGCGGCGGCAGATCGAGCGGGAACCAATCCGATTCCTCCGACCAATCGCCGGAATAGAACAGACCCTCGCCCAGATCGAAATGCATCCAAACCCCGCCCATCGCATGACCGTTGCGCCCGGTGGTAAGCTTGACGCCATGGATGTGGCTGTCACCTTGTTCGGGCAACAGATTCACCTTGGCGGCGGGCGGCAGGGCCTTGGCGGTCTGAGCCGTCGCATAGATCGGCAAGCCAGCCTCCACCGCATAGGAGGCACCCCCGATATGGTCGATATGGTCATGCGTGATGAACACGGCCTCGGCGCCCTTGAGCCACTCCGGATTGAAGTGCGCGTTGGCCTCGGGACCGAACCCGCAATCCAAAAGCCAGATGCGGTCGTCGATGGTGAGTTGCATGCAAGCGGGGCCCTTGTCCCCGATGCCGGAAAGAAGTCTTACGCTTTGCATTTAATCCTCGGAAAACGCCCAGGGGGTCGTGATGGTGAGCCCAAGCTGCGCACCCACGTCAAATTTCGCCCGCGTCTCCGCCAGCAGCCGTGTGCCGCAGGCGGACACGGTTTCAAGGAGGTATTTGCCCCCCAGATAGGTGACCCGCGCCACCTTGGCGCGCAAATCGCCGGTCTCGGAAATCGATAGGTTTTCGGGACGAAGGCAGACATGGCTGACCTTGGACTGCGCTTCGCTTGCAATCGCAATCCGAGTGCCCAGAATATGCGCGTGCAGCTGGTTTTCGCCTTGCTCGACGGCCTTCACAGGCACCACAGTGCCACGCCCGACAAATTCGGCGACGAAACGGTTTTTCGGACGTTCATAAAGCGTCTGAGGCGTATCAAACTGCTGGATTAGACCCTGATTCATCACCGCAATGCGATCCGCCATCGCCATGGCTTCGGCCTGATCATGGGTCACATAAACCATGGTGGCACCGGTGCGTTTGTGGAAATCGGTGAACACCGCCTGCATCGAAGCGCGCAGCGCGACGTCGAGATTGGCGAGCGGCTCATCCAGCAACACCGCATCCGGCGCGGAGACCAGACAGCGCGCCAAAGCCACCCTTTGGCGTTGACCGCCGGACAGATCGGAGGGCATGCGATCTGCGTACTCGGTCAGGCCGGTGGCGGCCAATGCGGCATCCGTTTGCGCGGCGATCTCAGGTTTCGTCAATTTACGGATTTCGAGCGGATAGGACACGTTGCGACGCACCGACATATGCGGCCAGAGCGCGTAAGACTGGAACACGAAGCCGATGTTGCGCTCTTCGGGCGGGACCATATTGGTCGCCGTCGCCACGTCCCGCGCACCGATACGGATCGTCCCGGAGCTCGGCATATCGAACCCAGCCAAAAGACGCAAAAGCGTGGTCTTGCCGCAGCCCGACGGCCCCAGAAGCGCGACGAATTCGCCGTCTTCGAACCGGGTTGTAATGTCCTGAAGCGCAGGGGCGCCTGCGAAAACCTTGCCCAGAGACGTGATGTTTATGTCTGCCATGGGACCACTCCTTTCGGAAAACGACGCGAAAACAGCTGGATTAGGGTCATAAGTGCCATGACAACGAAGACGATGGTCATCGCCAAAGCACTCGCCATCGCGGTTTCGCCGCTGTCGTCGAGATTGAAAATCACCACGCCCAGGGTCTCGGTGCCCGAAGACCACAACAGCGCAGAAACCGTGAGTTCATTGAACGCGGTGAGAAAGACAAGGATTGCGCCGGCCGCAGCCGCAGGGGCGGACAGCGGCAGGATGACATCACGCAGGCGTTGAAACAGACCCGCCCCCACCGATTGCGCGGCTTCGGCCATCGCCGGATCGAGCTGTTTCAGGCTGGCCTGAACCGGGCGGAACATCACCGCGAAGAAGCGCGCGAGATAGGCGAGGAAGATGATCCAGATCGTGCCGTAGAGCGTCGCGTCGGTGAAAGGCAGCTTGATCAGCAACAGGATCATCGCGATCGAGAGGACCACGCCGGGCAACGCGTAAGGCAGATCGAGCAGGCTGTCGAAGAGGCGCGAAAGTCGCGTGGGATGACGTTCCATGAGCCACGCCAGCGGCAGGCAGATGAGCATCAACACGACGGCCGCGCCCAGAGCGAGGCTGAACGAGTTGACAAAGGCACGGGCCGTCACGGGTTGGCGAAACAACACCTCCCCCCAAGAGACCAGCGTCATCGTGTCGAAACGCAAAGGGACGCCGTAAGCGGGCACGAGAGAGGTCGCCAAGAGGCCAAACATCGGCAGGACCAGGATCACGAAGACCACGGCCCAGAGCAGGATTTCTACCGGCAAACGTGCCGAACCCAGTGGAATAGCCAGCGGACGAGAGGTCGAACCGACGAGATACACATTCTGCCGACCTTGGAAAAATCGTTGCAGGAGAATGCCGACAATCGCGACCGCGCCGATCAGCATGGCCAGCACGGAAACCTCGGCCAGCACTGTCGTGCCCATGCCCGCGAGCTTTTGATAGACCAGCGTCGGCAGCGTCACATAGCCCGCCGGAATACCCAGCATCGCCGGAATGCCGAAATTACCCAGCGCGGTAACAAAGGTGATGGCGGTCCCCGCGGCAAGACTCGGCAGCGTCAGCGGCGTCACCACCTGCCACCACGTCCGAAAGCCCCGCGCGCCGCTGATCCGGGCGGCTTCGACCACCTCTTGCGGAATGGCCCGTAGCCCCGCGCGGAGCGTCAAAAAGATGATCGACATATGCTGAATGCCGAGCAGAAGAATGATGCCCTCGGGCGAATAAAGCGGCTGCGGCGCGCCAAGCGGCGGGGCAACGCCGAGGGTCTTCAAGAGCACCGAAGACGGTCCCATGATTTGTGTCCAGGACAGCGCCGTGATCTGTGGCGGGATCATCATCGGGATCATCAGGCAAAAGACCAAAGCCGCCTTTGCACGCAAATCGGTGAGCGCGACAAGAAAGGCAAAAGCCGCTCCCAAAACCACGGAGACCAACGTACCAAGACCCGCTGTGATCAGCGAATGTTTGAGTGCATTTAGGGTCGAACCTTGCGCAAGAACGGATTTTGCAAGCGACAGAGAGGGCACACCCTGATCCGTGACGCCCTCGATAAAAAGCCGCAAAACGGGTGCGAGCGTCAGACAAAGCGCAAGGATCAGAATGGCGGAAAGCAGCCGGGATTCGGACCGGCTGCCTCCTTTTTGTAGGGCGGATTGCATTATTCTGCGCCGAACAGTTCAGTGAATTTCGTTTTGTTGACCTCGGCATTGGCAAGCGCGTCAGCCGGATCAAAAGCCATCAGTTTGATGTCTTCGCGTGCGGGGAAACCCGCAGGCACACCCATGCCATTACGCGCCGGGATATAACCCATGTCGAGAACCAATTCCTGCCCCTCTTGGCTCAGCACGAAGTCGACGAATTTCTCGGCGCCCTCGACGTTTTTGGCGGAAGACAGGATCGCCACCGGCTCGGTCACATAGGACACGCCTTCCTCGGGAAAGACGAAGTCGACCGGGGAGCCGTCCGCCTTGTTGCGGATCGCGAGGTAGTCGACGACCATGCCGTAGGGTTTCTCACCGGAAGCGACGGCTTTGAAGGTGCCGCCATTGCCGCCCTGAGCCCTGGCCTCATTCTCGGCGAGTTTGCCGTAGTAGTCCCAGCCGAGGTCCTGATCGCCCGTGAGCGTGGCAAGATGGATCAGCGCGGCGCCGGAATAGAGCGGCGACGGCATGGCGATCTGACCTTTGATTGACGCATCCTCGAGGTCTTTCCACGAGGTCGGCGCGGTCTCAATACCGGTGTTGTAAACGATGCCGGTGGTGATCAGCTTCGTGGAGTAATAATAACCCTCAGGCGAATAAAGCGCCGCGTCATAGTTGCCGGCTTCGGGCGATTGATAGGCGTGCAACAGACCCTCTTGCGCCATGCCTTCGAGCGTCACGGTGTCGGCGATCAAAAGCACGTCGGGTTGCGGGTTGCCCGCTTCGATTTCGGCGCGCAGGCGGGCCATCAGTTTGGTCGTGCCGTCACGCACCCACTCAACTTCGGTGCCCGGATTGGCCGCCATGAAGGCATCCACGGTCTGCTGTGCATCGGCATTCGGTTGCGAGGTATAGATGGTGATCGTATCTGCCATGGCGGTGCTGGCCATGAGGGCAAAAGCGGTTGTGGTGAGGACGGTCTTCATGGGGCTCTCCTGCGGTTTGGCCTGAAGATTTCGCTTTCGTTCGAAAGCATTTGACAAGGGTCTTATTTCCGCGCCCCGCAACAATTTTGTGACAAAAAAGTAACTTTTTTAATGATATTGCGCAAAAAAACGAAGCCGCATAACCTTGTCGAAACTCAAAGTCATTTTCGAAGGAAAATCATGAGGCGTTTGGATTTGGGGGAACGGCGTGATCGCATCATCGCGCTTTTGTCAGAACACGGAGAGCTCTCTGCGGCAGAGCTGTCCGACCGTCTTGCTGTTTCGGTTCAAACCATTCGCACAGATTTGCGCGATCTGGATGAGGCGGGATTGGTCCAACGGCGCAATGGTGCCGCGCGCCTCCGACAGCAAAGCGAAAACATCGGCTACCTGCCGCGTGAAAGCCTCTCACGGCAAGAAAAACAACGGATCGCCCTCGCCGTCAAAAACCTGATCCCGAATGGCAGCCGCGTGGCTTTGGGCACTGGGACGACGGTCGAACATTGCGCGCGCCTGTTGGCGTCTCGTGAGAACCTTTTCGTCGTCACCAATAGCATCCACGCCGTCTGCGCCCTGCAATCCGCGCCGGGGGTTTCGGTGGAAATGGCGGGCGGCACGGTGCGGATGCGGGACCTCGATTTGATCGGTGTGGCGTCCCTTGAGTTCTTTGCGAACTACCGTGTCGATTACGCTGTTTTCAGCTGTGGCGGGCTGTCCTCCAGCGGCGCCGTGATGGATTACAACTCCGAGGAAGTGACCGCCCGCAAAGCCATATCCAAATGCGCCAAAACGACGATTCTGGTGATGGATAGCGAAAAATATAACTTGGATTTGGCCTGTCAGCACGGGCGCCTCTGGGACTACGACATCGTCGTGACCGGCGCCCAGCTTTCCGAGGATGTGACACAGGCCTGCAACGCGCATCAATGCCGGATCATTCATGTTTAAAGACCCCCAGGGAAAATTCGATCAACATCCCCCTCATCGCATTGATTGCCCAAAGAAGTGACATCGGTTAAAGCAAATCCAACGCGAGGAGCCCGCCATGAGCATGAACACATTCGGACATCTTTTCCGCTTCACCACCTGGGGAGAAAGCCACGGACCCGCTTTGGGCGCTACGGTCGACGGATGCCCTCCGGGGATCGAGATCACTGAAGAAATGCTTCAGGTCTGGCTCGACAAACGCAAACCTGGCACCTCGAAATTCACCACCCAGCGGCGCGAGCCCGATCAGGTGGAAATCCTCTCTGGTGTGTTCGAGGGCAAGACCACCGGCACGCCGATCCAGCTTATGATCCGCAACACGGACCAGCGCTCGAAAGACTACGGCGAGATCGCGCAGGCGTTTCGCCCCGGTCACGCCGACATCACCTATTTCCAGAAATACGGCATCCGCGATTATCGTGGCGGCGGGCGGTCTTCGGCGCGGGAAACCGCCGCGCGCGTGGCCGCGGGCGGGATCGCTCGGGCGGTTTTGGCCGAATTGGTGCCTGATCTGGAGATCAAAGGCTATATGACCCAGATCGGCCCGCATGGCATAGAAGGCCCGCGCGATATGGCCGAGATCGACAACAACCCGTTCTGGGTGCCCTCTGCCGCCACGGCGGACACATGGGCTAACTACTTGGGCGAAATTCGCAAAAACGGCTCTTCTGTTGGCGCCGTTATTGAAGTGGTCGCAAAAGGTTTGCCCACAGGCCTCGGTGCACCGATTTATGCAAAGTTAGACACGGATTTGGCCGCTGCGATGATGTCTATCAACGCCGTCAAAGGGGTGGAGATTGGCGAAGGCATGAACTCCGCCTGTCTCACCGGCGAAGAAAATGCCGATGAAATCCGGATGGGGCCGAATGGGCCTGAGTTCGGGTCTAATCACGCAGGCGGGATCCTTGGTGGGATTTCCACCGGGCAGGATGTCGTCGTGCGCTTTGCCGTGAAGCCGACCTCTTCGATCCTAACTTCGCGCAAAACCGTGACGAAATCCGGCGAAGACACCGATTTGATCACCAAGGGCCGTCATGACCCCTGTGTCGGCATTCGTGCCGTGCCTGTGGGCGAAGCGATGATGGCCTGCGTGCTGCTCGATCATCTGCTGCTGCATCGCGGTCAAGTCGGCGAGGGGCTTCGCGGTCACATTGGCTGAGCTTCTCACAATTTTAGGCATCACCTTCCCGATCTTCGCCATGGTCGCTATCGGCTATGCATCGGTCACCAAAGGCGTGTTCCGTCCGCAAGACATGAGCATTCTCGGCGGCTGGGTGATGAATTTCGCCCTGCCCGCTCTGGTCTTCGGCGCCATCGCCTCGCGTCCGATTTCAGAAGTCGTCCACTTCGACTACATCACCGTCTACCTGTTTTCCGGCCTGTTGACCGCAGGGCTGATGTTTCTCTGGTTCTCCGTTGCCACCGATCCGGGACGGCGCGGTGTGGTGATGATGATTTCCTATTGCCCGAATACAGGCTTTATCGGCTATCCGATGTTTCTCATGCTGGTCCCCGACCATGCTGGGATCATTCTGGCGATGAACTTCCTCGTCGAAAACATCATCTTCGTCCCGCTTGCCCTCATGGCCATCGAAGCCGGCAAACCGCGTGAAGATCGCAAAGGCAACGCCCTTCAACAACTCGGGCAAGTCCTGAGAAACCTGATCAAGCGTCCGCTGATCATCGCCATTATCCTCGGCTTTGTCATTTCCGCCCTTGGCCTGTCCCTGCCCGGCCCGGTTCACAAACTCATCGATCTGGTGGCGGGCTCGGCCTCCGCCGTTGCGCTTTTCGTGATTGGTGGCTCTCTTGTCGGGTTGTCTTTTGAAGGAAACCTGCGTCTGGCCGGTCAGGCCGCCGTGGGCAAGTTGATTGTCATGCCGCTTTGCACGGCGCTTGTGATCTTTCTGGTCGCACGTTTTGGCGTCACTCTTGATCCGGACCTGCGGACGGCTGTCCTGATTTCCGCGGCGCTTCCGACCATGGCGATCGCCGCCCTGTTTGCCCAAGAAGTTGGACGTGGCGCGCTGGCCTCTCTGTCGATCCTCGTAAACACACTCGCGGCCTTTATCACGCTCAATATCGTGCTGTTTCTGGTGGTTTAGGGTCTATTTCCCGAAACACAGGACCCGCCAAAAACGAAAAAGGGCCGCGACCCGCGCGACCCTTTTCGATAATCAGTCAGAAAGACTTAGCCGTTCACGCTGTCTTTCAGCGCTTTTGCGATGGTCATTTTCACGACCTTGTCGGCTTCTTTCTTCATCTGCGCACCGGTCTGCGGGTTACGCACCATGCGCTCCGGACGCTCACGGCAGTAGATTTTGCCAACGCCGGGAAGAGTCACAGCGCCACCGGCGGAGACTTCTTTGGTGATGAGGGAGGTGATCGCCTCGAGCGCCGCGCCAGCGGATTTCTTATCAGAACCCATTTCTTCGGCGAGTGCAGCCACGAGCTGGGTTTTGGTCATCGGTTTCGTCATGTCTGTATACTCCTCGTACGCCCCCCTTCGATTTGGGGGTTATCGCGCATTTCTAAGCGAATATTGAGGGGGCGCACAACGCCTAGTGTACTAATCCGAAGCTTTTTCCCGCATTTTGAGCGAAAAAACCCTCATTACAGGAAGGCCGTCTCCTCGAAAGAGCGCAATTTCCGGCTATGAATGCGTTCAATCGGCATGTCGCGCAGCAATTCCATCGACCGAATACCAATCAACAGGTGCCGAGAGACCTGTGATTTATAGAAATCCGACGCCATGCCCGGCAATTTCAACTCGCCATGGAGCGGTTTATCCGACACACAAAGGAGCGTCCCATAAGGCACGCGGAACCGAAATCCGTTCGCCGCAATGGTCGCACTTTCCATATCGAGCGCAATGGCCCGCGATTGCGACAGGCGCTGCACCGGGCCGGATTGATCGCGCAGCTCCCAGTTGCGATTGTCAATCGTCGCCACCGTCCCCGTCCGCATGATGCGCTTGAGCTCATAGCCTTCGAGTTCGGTCACCTGCTCCACCGCGTCTTCGAGAGAGGTCTGAATTTCCGCCAAAGCCGGGATCGGCACCCAGACCGGCAGGTCATCATCCAACACATGATCCTCACGCAGATACGCATGCGCGAGGACGAAATCCCCGAGCCGCTGCGAATTGCGCAGACCGGCGCAATGGCCGACCATGATCCAGGCATGCGGGCGCAAAACGGCGATGTGATCCGTCGCGGTTTTCGCATTCGACGGCCCGACGCCAATGTTCACCAGCGTGATCCCCGAGCCGTCCGCGCGTTTCAGGTGATAGGTCGGCATCTGCGGCATCTTCGCTGTCGGCGGGATGTCTTCGTCCGCCGAAGTGATCTCGACATTTCCGGTAGAGACAAAGCTGGTGTAGCCGCTCTCAGGATCGGCCAGTTGGCTACGTGCATAGGCTTCGAATTCGGAGACATAGAACTGGTAGTTGGTAAACAACACGTGGTTCTGGAAATGACAGGCATCCGTCGCGGTGTAATGCGACAGGCGGGCCAGCGAATAATCGATGCGCTGTGCCATGAAGGGTGCCAAGGCGCCTGAGCCATCCGTATGGGTGTAGTCGAAGCCGTTCACAATATCATCGTGGGTCGTCGTCAAATCCGGCACATCGAAAATATCGCGCAGCGGATAGGCCATGGCACCTTCCTGCGGCACGGTGATGTTCTCGTCATTCGCCACCGCGAAATGCACGGGCATCGGCGTGTCCGAAATGCCGATTTGCACCATCACACCATGGTTGCGCAGGATTTGGGAAATCTGCTGTTTCAGATAATTTCGAAACAGGTCGGGCCGGGTGATTGTCGTCGAATATTCGCCGGGCTTAGCGACGTGACCAAAGGACAGACGGCTGTCCATCGTCGCATAGGATGTCGTGACCACGCGAATTTCCGGGTAATAGGCCCGATACCGCGCCTCAGGCTCCGCCCCGCTGGCAATGAGCGAAAATTTCTCTGTCAAAAAAGAACAGGCCTCTGAATAGAGCTCCTCAAGATGGGCCACCGCCGCCGCCGGATCGCCAAAGCTCCGGGGGTCGCGCGCGGGCGCTGTTTCGAGGATCAGGCTTTTCAAACTGCTGTTCATTTTTATATCCTTTTCGCAACAAACGGTGCTCAACGCCCCAGACGACCCTATCATCGCCTTCCGCTTGCAATCTTGTGTCAGCCCCGTCACTTGAGACCAACTGCGACAGAGACGCAAGGCCCGGTATCAGGCCGAGAAAGAGATCACATGACACGTCCCAAACTGTTTTCCTTTGGCCATGGCTATAGCGCCCAAGCCCTCGCACGGCGGTTGATCCCGCAAGGCTGGGACATCATTGGCACCACGCGTATCCCGGCAAAGGCACAGCAGTTTGACACTGACGGCGTAGAGCCCATTTTGCTCGAAACAGACCCTATTCCCGCCCAACTTGGCCACGCGACCCATCTTTTGATTTCCGCAGGCCCCGATGCCGAGGGTGATCCGTTTTTGCGCAACTATCGTGATGAGCTGATCGATGCTGCGCCCAATCTCCAATGGGTTGGCTATCTCTCAACCACGGGCGTCTATGGTGACCACGGCGGCGATTGGGTCGACGAGGCCACGCCGCTTACCCCCGGCACCAAACGTGGCAAAGCGCGGATGCAGGCGGAGGCCGATTGGCAAGCGATTGCGCAGGATTTGGGTCTTAATCTGTCGATTTTTCGTCTCGCGGGCATCTATGGTCCGGGCCGCGGCCCGTTCGCCAAGGTCCGCAACGGCACCGCGCGTAGGATCGTCAAAGAAGGTCAGATTTTCTCACGCATCCATGTCGAGGACATCGCGCAGGTTCTTGAAGCCTCGATAAACAGCCCCCAATCCGGAGGAATTTATAACGTCTGTGACGATCTCCCCGTGCCGCCGCAAGAGGTCATCGGCTATGCCGCAGACCTTTTGGGCCTGCCTTTGCCGCCAGAGGAAGACTTTGAAACCGCCAAGATGACCCCCATGGCCCGCAGCTTTTATGCCGAAAGCAAAAAGGTGCGAAACGACCGGATGAAACAGGAGCTGGGCGTTCATCTCATTTATCCGGACTATAAAACCGGGCTAAAGGCGCTTTTGGCGCAGGATGAGTAGCTGAATCAGCGACTGTCCTGCCAGGATCGCCGATGATCCAGAACCGTGATGGCGTAGATCACCACACCGCCAAAGGTCAAAGCCGCCCCGACATAGCCCGCCGAGGGAAATCCATAGCCCTTGGCAATATAGATCGAGGCAACATAGGGCCCCAAGGCATTGGCCGCATTGAACGCAGCATGATGCAGCGTCGCCGCCAGTGCCTGCGCATCGCGGGCGACGTCCATGAGCCGGGTTTGAAGTAGGATCGGATAGCCATTCGCCACCCCCATCGCCAAAACCATCGCGACCATGGCATAGGGCATATCAGCGATCCGCGGGAACAGTGACAGCAAGGCGATATTCACGATCAGCGTCGCAAAAACCGCAAAGTTCAACGCCCGGTCCGCCGCCCATCCGGCAACGAGAGTACCAAGCGTCATGCCAAAGCCCATGAGACCCAGATACAGCGGAATCGAGGCTTCATTAACCTGCGTCACCTCGATCAGCGTCGAGGCGAGATAGGTGTAAAAGGCGAAGAACCCACCAAACCCGATGGCCCCGCTCAACAGCGTCAACAACACCTGCCGGTTCTTCAGTGCGCCAAGCTCTCTCAACGCGTTCGAATTGGTATCACGCGCGGTTTCTGGCGCGAAAATCAGGATCATGGTCGCCGTTAAAGCCGCCAAAACCCCCACCAAAGCAAACGCCCAGCGCCACCCGATGGTCTGCCCCAACACATTGGCGACAGGCACGCCGACAATGGTCGCGATGGTGAGGCCAAGCATCAAACGCGCCACCGCCTTGCCCCGCTGGTTCGGCCCCGCGAGAGAGGCAGCCATCAAAGCCGCAACACCGAAATAGGCACCATGCGGCATCCCACTCAGGAAACGTGCCAAAAGCATCACCGGGTAAGTCGGCGCCAGAGCGGAGAGGATATGGGCGATGCAAAACATCACCATCAAACCAATGAGCAAAACTCGCCGCTCGATCCGCGCCGCCGCCACCGCAATCAAAGGCGCGCCGACAACAACCCCCAGAGCATAGGCGGAAATCAAACGACTGGCTGTTGCCTCATCAATCTCCAGCCCCTGCGCCATGAAGGGCAATAGGCTCATGCTGGCAAATTCGCTCGTGCCAATCGCAAACCCACCCATAGCGAGCGCAAAAAGGACGATCCCCGGACGGGTGCCGGGAGAGACGGAGGTGGTGGAAACCATCGGATATACCTTGAAAGGAAGTCACGTGAGACTTCCCTTATTCTCGCACAGGGATCAAGGCTGCGAGCAACCCACTGTGCTCATACCCGCTTTGCACAAACGTGCATGGCCTTAGGCTCGCTTGCTCGTCAGATCCGCAATGCCAAGCACAGAGAGCACCTTGGCCTCGATGTCCGGCGTGTTCAGCCCCGCGATGGCATACATCGCCTCCGGGCTGGCTTGGTCGATGAAGGTGTCCGGAAGCGTCATAGAGCGGAATTTAAAGCCCCGATCAAACACGCCTTCCTCTGCGAGGAAATCGGCAACATGTGAGCCGAATCCCCCGATAGCGCCCTCTTCGAGGGTGATCAGAGCCTCGTGATTCCCCGCAAGATCACGGATCAAATCGTGATCCAGAGGCTTGGCGAAACGTGCGTCTGCGACGGTGCAGGAGATGCCTTTGGCCGCGAGGTTCTCAGCGGCTTTCAAGGCGGGCTCCAAACGTGTGCCAAAGGACAAAAGCGCCACCCGCGTGCCTTCGCGCACGATGCGCCCTTTGCCGATCTCAAACACTTCACCACGTTCCGGCATCTGAACACCGACGCCTTCGCCGCGCGGATAACGAAAAGCGATGGGCCCCTCATCATGCGCAACGGCGGTGGCGACCATATGTTTCAACTCTGCCTCATCGGCAGCGGCCATGACCACCATGCCCGGCAGATTGGCCATAAAGGCAATATCGAAAGACCCGGCATGCGTCGCCCCATCGGCGCCAACGAGACCGGCGCGGTCAATCGCGAAGCGCACGGGCAGACGCTGAATCGCCACGTCATGCACGACCTGATCGTAACCGCGCTGAAGGAAGGTCGAATACATCGCACAGAACGGCTTCATCCCACCGGCGGCGAGACCTGCCGCGAATGTCACGCCATGCTGCTCCGCAATGCCAACGTCAAAACACCGGCTCGGGTAGCGTTCGGCAAAGAGATCGAGGCCCGTGCCATCGGGCATCGCAGCGGTGACTGCGACGATTTTGTCATTCTGCGCGGCCTCTTGGAGAAGTGCTTCGGCGAAAACCTTTGTGTAGGACGGCGCGTTGGATTTGGCTTTCTTCTGCTCACCGGTGACCACGTCAAACTTGGCGGTCGCGTGGCCTTTGTCCGGGCGACCTTCGGCGGGGGCGTAGCCTTTGCCCTTTTTCGTGATCGCATGGATCAGGATCGGCCCCGTCGCGCGGGTTTTGACCGTGCGCAGCACGCTCAAAAGCTGGTCCATATCGTGGCCATCGACCGGGCCGATGTAAGAGAACCCAAGCTCTTCGAACAACGTGCCGCCGATGGTCATGCCCTTGAGCATTTCCTTGGCCCGTTTGGCGCCCTCTTGGAACGGATGCGGCAGAAGGGAAACGGCGCCTTTGGCCGCGGCTTTGAGATCCTGGAACGGCTCGCCCGCATAGAGACGGGTCAAATAGGACGAGAGCGCACCGGTCGGCGGCGCAATCGACATTTCGTTGTCGTTCAAAATGACGATCAAACGCTTGCCCAAATGGCCCGCGTTGTTCATCGCCTCAAAGGCCATGCCTGCGGACATCGACCCGTCGCCGATCACCGCAATCGCATCGCCGATGCCATGCTCTGTCGCGCCACCCAGATCGCGCGCTACGGCAAAGCCCAAAGCGGCAGAGATCGAGGTCGAACTATGCGCCGCACCAAAGGGGTCATAAGGGCTTTCGGAACGTTTGGTGAAGCCGGAGAGGCCGCCCTCGGTTCGCAGGGTGCGGATACGATCACGACGCCCGGTCAGAATTTTATGCGGATAACATTGGTGCGACACGTCCCAGATCAGGCGATCTTTCGGGGTGTCGAACACGGCGTGCAGCGCCACGGTCAACTCGACAACCCCAAGACCTGCACCCAGATGACCGCCCGTCACAGATACGGCTGCGATGGTTTCCTGCCGCAACTCATGCGCCACGCGTTTGAGCTCTGTGTCGGACAGAGCTTTGAGATCGGCTGGGATATTCACGCGATCGAGGGTCGGAGTGGCTGGGCGGTCGGACATGGCGTCTCGCTTTCTCAGGTTTCCCGCGAAATAACGAAGCGGGCGACGTCTCGCAAGGGCTCGGCCCGCGATCCATAGGGGCTCAATGCCGCACAGGCCTCATCCACCAATGAGCTAGCGCGGGCCTTGGCGCCCTCAAGTCCCAGAAGCGACACGAAAGTCGCCTTTCCCGCCTCGGCATCCTTGCCCACGGCCTTACCGGTTTTCTCGACATCGCCTTCGACATCGAGAATGTCGTCTTGAATTTGAAACGCGAGGCCCAGCGCCTTGGCGTAGGTGCCCAGATGGGTGGGATCGCCACCGCCCAAAATGGCGCCTGCGCGCGCGGACCATTCGATCAGCGCGCCGGTTTTGTTGCCTTGTAGGACGGTGATCTCTTGCAGATCGAGCGGGGTCGCAGAGGTCTCCGCCGCGATGTCCTGTGCCTGACCCAAGACCATGCCTTGCGCGCCAGACGCTTTCGCCAGAGAGGCAATCAAATCGACCCTAATCTGGCTCGAAACCTCCATTTCAGGGCGCGTCAAAAGTTCAAAAGCGAGGGTCTGAAGCGCATCGCCCACAAGCACCGCTGTCGCCTCGTCCCATCGTTTGTGCACGGTCGGCTGTCCGCGACGCAAATCGTCATCGTCCATACAGGGCAGATCGTCATGCACGAGGCTATAGGCATGCACCGCCTCAATCGCAGCGGCGGCCCAGACGGAGCGTTCGGCAGGCACACCATGAAGCGCGGCGCCCTCCATCACAAGGTACGCCCGCAGGCGCTTGCCACCATTGAGGGCATAGCGCATCCCCTCCTCGACCGGCATGGTCCCCAGAGGCGCCAAAACAGTGTCGAAACAGGCGGAAACGGCCGCCTTACACCGCGCCAACCCGTCTTGCATCAGACACCTTCGGCCTTACTCGTCCCTGTTGCCGTTCCATCCGGCCCCACGGTGATCTTTTCTACCTTCTCTTCGGCATCCTTGAGCTTGGCCTCGCAATGCGCCTTGAGCGCAGCACCACGTTCATAGAGCGCAATGCTGTCTTCCAAGGCCACATCGCCGCGTTCGAGCTTGCTCACAACCTCGTTCAACTCCGCCATGGCGGTTTCAAAGGACATTTCACTGACCGGCGTATCGCTCATTGGACTCTCCCGAATGTTTCCCCCACTGCATATAGGAAAACCGCCGGGGAAGGCCAGTTTGAGTTTTGCATTCCGGCCCGTTGCTTGGGGCGCCTACTCAGGCGTCAGCATATAGCCCGCACCGCGCACGGTTTGCAGGTAACGCGGTTGGCGCGGGTCGTCTTCGAGCTTGCGTCTGAGGCGGGTGATCTGCACATCGACAGCCCGCTCCTGCGCCTGCCCACCATCGCGTCCGAGCCGCTCGACCAAGTCGGTGCGCGTCACAGGTTCGCCCGTCGAGGCGACGAAGATTTTCATCAGCTGCGCTTCGGTGCCGGTCAGACGCACAATCTGATCGCCTTCCCAAAGCTCGCCCCGCTCCACATCGTAGCGGAATCGACCCAAATGCAGGTATTTCGGCCCGGCTTCGGCCTCTTCCATCTGCGGCATCCGGCGCAGAACCGCGTTGATGCGCAGCAACAACTCCTTTGGCTCAAACGGCTTTGCGAGATAATCATCGGCACCGGCTTCGAGCCCGGCGATGCGGTCCTCTGTCTCGCCCTTGGCCGTCAGCAACATGATCGGCGTGCTGATAGACTGGCGCAAATCTCGCGTCAGGCTGATGCCATCTTCGCCCGGCATCATCACATCGAGCACGATGAGATCGAATTCCAACCCCGCCAAAAGCCGCCGTGCATGGGCCGCATCACGGGCCGCCGTCACACAGAACCCATGACGGATCAGGAATTTTTGCAACAAGCCTCGGATGCGCTCGTCATCGTCAACGATCAGAAGGTGAATTTCCCCGCTCACATCACTCCTCCTTTTTCGACCCGGTTTTGGACATGGCGTTGAAATAGGCCGCCTGATCCGGGTCCATCATAGCCTCAAGCACCCGACGAAATCCCGCGACGGCCTCATGACCTGCATCACGATAAGCGACCCGCATACGAGCCCGTTGCGCCTCCGACAGTTCCGCCTCAAGCGACTGGCCCGTGTCCGTAAGATACAGGTGACGCTCGCGTTTGTCCTGTACACCGACACGACTTTCGACCAGCCCGTCCTCGATCAGGGTTCTGAGCACCCGGTTCAGAGACTGTTTCGTCACGCCCAGAATGGCCAGAAGGTTGTTCACATTCGTCCCCGGCGCGCGAGCAATGAAATGGACCGCCCTGTGATGCGCCCGGCCATAGCCGTATTTCTCCAAAATGCGATCCGGGTCCGCCGTAAAACCGCGGTAGGCAAAGAACATGGCTTCAATCCCTTTGCGGAGCTGTTCGTCCGTCAGGAACAGAAGAGCCTCACCGCTTTTCGTGCCACCAGCCTTACCGTCCGCCATAGTCTGCCCCGTTCTCAAATCGCGTAATTTCCGCTCACTTTAAGTCAGCGTTGTTGACATTCCAAGATCGAATTGATAGCGAAATCGGGATTTGGCGCAATAATAATCCCAAAATGATACGCATCACGCAACTTCACGAAAGCGAGTGATGCGACAGAGAGACAAAAAGGAGAGACCCATGGCGGGCAGCTACGAAGATCGCGACGGATATATCTGGATGGACGGCGCCCTTGTCGATTGGCGTGACGCGAAGGTTCATATCCTGACCCACGCCATGCATTACGCCTCCTCCGTCTTTGAGGGCGAGCGCTGCTACAACGGCAAGATTTTCAAATCCGTCGAGCATTCCGAACGTCTTCTGGCCTCCGGCAAGGCGCTCGACATGCCGATCCCCTACACGGTCGAAGAGATCGAGAAGGCAAAATACGAGGTGCTCAAGGCCAACGGTTGGGACAACGCCTATGTGCGTGTCGTGGCTTGGCGTGGCGCAGGCGACGATATGGGGGTTGCGGCCAACAGAAACCCTGTGCGCATGGCGGTCGCCGCCTGGGAATGGGGCGCCTATTATGGCGATGCGAAAATGCAGGGCGCTAAGCTCGACATCGCGAAATGGAAACGCCCCTCGCCGGAAACCATCCCGACCGCCGCGAAAGCCGCCGGTCTCTACATGATCTGCACGATGTCGAAACATGCCGCTGAGGCGAAAGGCTGTTCCGACGCTCTGTTCATGGACTATCGCGGCTATGTGGCCGAAGCGACCGGTGCGAATATCTTTTTCGTCAAAGACGGCGAAGTGCACACGCCGATCCCCGACGCGATCCTGAACGGCATCACCCGCCAAACGGTAATCGGCATGCTCAAAGACAAAGGCATCATGGTGCATGAGCGTCGTATCATGCCCGAGGAGCTCGACGGGTTCGAACAATGCTTCCTCACCGGCACCGCCGCCGAAGTGACGCCCGTGGGCCAGATCGGGGATTATATGTTCGAGGTCGGCGCCCTGACCCGCGAGATCTCCGAAGACTACGAAAAACTGGTTCGCAGCTAAGGTTTTAACCTTAAAATAAGAGCTTTCTGCCAGTCTTGCACGATCAGATTGGCAGGAGGCATGACGTGGTCAGCCGCAAAGACAGTATTGTTATCGTTCTTATCACGGTCTTCATCGTGACCCCCGCGGTCCTTGCCTTGACCGCTTACATGATCACAAAAAACCCCTCGCTGCGCCCTTTGGGCATCACCGTCGAACGGCTGACCGCAGCAGGGCAGATTGAGAACAAAAGCCTCATTCTGGCCGTGGTCGACATTGGAACTCTCGCCAAGAATTCCACCAACAAAGCACAATACCAATCCAGTCTGGAAACCGCTTTTGCGCGCCTTGAAACCGATGTTCAGGTGAAATTTCGTAGCATTCCCGGCAGTTCAGAGGTCCATATCACCTACCTTGTCGGTGAAAGTCAGATCGGGCCATTTCCGGCGAACAGAGCCGCCGAGGGCGTGCTTCCCGCAACACAGGCAGCGCGACTGGTCATCGCACAACGCAAAGCGGTCGCGAAAGAACAGGAACGTCGTGACAGGCTTGGCCAAAACGGGTTCTGGAATCGGGTCCTGGACTAAAGCGCATCCGCCTTTTTGCGACGCGAGGCGCTGAGGCCAAGCGCTCTCTCGCGCCAGATGATCGCAACACCCGCTGCGATCACGATCAGAGCACCGGCCAGCATTGCCGTCGTCGGCACTTCGTCAAAAAAGACATAGCCAATGATCAACGCGAAGACCATCGACGCATAGTCGAACGGTGCAAGCATCGAGGCATCGCCATAGCGATAGCATGACGTCAGACACACCTGCGCCAAGCCTCCGATCAACCCGGACAGAATGAGGAAAACGCAGGCCAACGCACTCGGAATAACCCATTGCGAAAACGGCAAGGTCATCAACGCCGCCACGGTACAGGACATCGAGAACCAGAACACGATCGACGTCGTGCTCTCGCTTTTCACCATGTTCCGCACATGCAGTTGCACAATTGCCCCCAAACATGCCCCGCCGAGGGCCACCATCGCGCCGAGCTGTTCAAGAGGATCAGGTGCACCATTGAACACGGTGATTCGCGGCATCATCACGATCACAACCCCGATGAGCCCGGCAAACACCGCCGAAAATCGGAACAATCGCACATCTTCGCCCGCGAACATGGCCGCGAACACCACCAGCAACAGCGGAGAAGCATAGCCGATGACTGTCGCTTCCGGCAGCGGCAACAAACCAAGCGCATAAAAGTTCAAAAACATCGCACTGGCCCCAATCATCCCGCGCCAGACATGGCCCATCGGCGATTTGACTCTCAGGCCCGCGAGGAATTCCCCGCGTCTCACCAACCAAATGAAGATTACGGGAAGTGCGAAAAGAGACCGAAAGAACACCGCCTCACCGGGAGGAACCTCTGCACTCGCCGCCTTGATCAGCGCCGCCATCACCACGAAACAGGTGACGGACGCAAGCTTGAGGGCAATGCCCCGAAACGGGTCCATTGTGTATCTCCTAATCGACTGGGAACCCGCTTAGAATCTCACGTGTCCGACAAGCGCGCAACGGCCCATTGAGCCGCATCGCGCACCGTGGGGTCGGCATCCTCGCACAGGCGCGTGGCCACTGACCGCAATTCAGGCGACCCGGAATTTCCAATGGCATAGAGGACATTTCGCACAAATCGGTCGCGTCCAATGCGCTTGATCGGCGAGCCTGAAAACTTCTCCCGAAACGCGGAATCGTCCAACTGCGCCAGCTCCGCAAGCGGCGGCGCGATCAACTCTTCTCGTGCCGCAAACCGAATATCTTTCGCAGCAACGGCAAATTTATTCCACGGACAGGCCGCCAGGCAGTCGTCACAGCCGTAAATCCGGTTGCCCAGTTTTCCGCGCAGCTCTTCGTCCACCGGACCGTTATGCTCAATGGTCAAATAGGACACGCACCGGCGTGCATCGATCTGAAACGGCGCCGGAAACGCGTCTGTCGGACAAGCATCGAGACAAGCCCGACACGACCCGCAATGGTCTTTTTCCGCTGGATCAGGGTCGAATTCATGGGTCGTAAAAATCGCCCCAAGGAAGAACCAATTGCCCAGATCGCGTGACAAAAGATTGGTGTGTTTTCCCTGCCAACCGAGCCCAGCTTTCGCCGCCAATGGCTTTTCCATCACCGGCGCCGTATCGACGAACACTTTGATTTCTGTCTCTGGCCCCGCCTGTTCGATCAACCAGCGTCCCAGCCGTTTGAGCCTTTTCTTGACGATATCATGATAGTCGCGATTGCGAGCATAAACCGAAATTGCGCCGGATTCGGGTCTATTTATGAGCGCCAAAGGGTCTTCTTCCGGCGTGTAGGCCTCCGCCAGCATGATCACGGATTTCGCCTCTGGCCAGAGCGCCGCCGGATCGCCACGCCAGTTCATCCGCTCTTCCATCCAACCCATCTGCCCATGCCGCCCCTCGGCGACAAAGGCCTTGAGCCGTTCCATGGCTTCTGGAATATCCGGGCGTCCGAAAGAGGCCTTGGAGAACCCCTCCTCCAAAGCCCTCGCGCGCACGATTTCCTTATCCAACCCGGCCAAACGAAGCCCTTTCTTTTGTCCGGAAATATCCTCGGGGGGAATTGCTCGGCAAGGGGGGCAGACAGCCCCCAAACCCTGATTAAAAATCGAGATCGGTGTAGTGCGCCGGAGGTGGAAAGCTCGACACCTGATCCGCCAGCAAAGAGCGGAACGCCGGACGCGATTTAATCTTAGCGTACCAATCCTTCACAACGTCATGCCGGTTCCAATCCACATCCGAAATGTAATCGAGCGAGGACAGATGCGCCGCCGCCGCGAAATCCGCCAGCGTCATCGCATCGCCCGCCAACCACCGCCGGCGGTCCAATAGCCAAGCCATATAGTCGAGGTGATATTTGATCGCCTTCGAGCCTGATTTGACGTTGGCTGCGACCGGATAGCCCGATTTCATCAGCTTGCGATTGACCCGTTCGTACAAAAGTTTCGACGTCACTTCGTTGTGGAATTTGTCATCAAACCACGACACCAGACGCCGCACTTCGTAGCGACCTTCGGCATCTTTCGGCATCAAAACCGGGTTCGGGTAGCGCTCTTCGAGATACTCGCAAATCGGCGTGCTTTCCGACAGGTTCATATCGTCGATCCGCAGCACCGGCACCTTGCCCGCCGGGTTGCGGCGCATGAAATCCGGATCCTGCTCCCAGTAGCGCTCCTCGATCAGCTCCACCTCAAGCTTCTTTTCCGCAAGTACCAAACGGACTTTGCGGCAAAATGGAGAAAGAGGGACGTGATACAGACGGATCATAATTTCTACTCGCGTTTTTTCCCTACTTGCCGCAGGACAGAAGGCAGTTCAATCCTCGAAACAGGCTGCGCGGCCATCTCGCGCGATTGTGGCCGCCCCATCGACGATCTGCGCGGCTCTTCGCCGAACAAAGGGGCCGGGATTCCCGGCATTGCGGTCTTTCGGGGCAGGCAAAACAGCCGCAAGCTGAGCCGCTTGCTGGGCGGTGATGCTTTCCGGACCGACGCCGAAGTAATGCCGAGAGGCGGCTTCAACACCGAAAATGCCCCTGTCGAATTCGGCGATGTTCAAATAGACCTCAAGAATGCGCTGCTTGCTCCAGGTCAGTTCGACCACCGGCGTGATCATCGCCTCCAATGCTTTGCGTGGCCAGCTCCGCCCATGCCAGAGGAAGGTGTTTTTGACCGTCTGCTGGCTGATGGTCGAGGCGCCGCGGTTGCCACCCTCGGCAATCGCGGATCGGATCGCGGTAAGGTCGAACCCCCAATGTTCACAAAAATTCGCATCCTCAGCGGCCACCACGGCCCGTGCGAGGTGCGGCGACATGCGCTTCATCGGCACCCATTGGTAATCGACCCGCTCCCCTTGGCGACCGCTTTCGGCCATCATGTAGAAGGTGCCGGGCACCGGAAGGACCGAATAGGCCAAAATCCAAATCAGAAAGAGTGCAAAAACGGCCAAAACACCTCGAAGGACACGCCGCCGCAGACGCCGGAAAAAACCGGGGCCTGTGCTCTGCCCTTTGGATTTTGTCTTTTTCTTGCTCTTTCGTGCCATGGTCTGAAAAAGCATGGCGGGTGATCCGAGGTCAAGCCCAACTCTCACCGCAAAGAAAAAGCCCCCGAAAAGGGGGCTTTTAAGCTGCATTCGGGTCGATTTATGCTCGACTTACTCGGCCGGGATCGCGCCCTTTTCCAGAGTCAGCGGCACCGGAAGATGCACCAGCATCTCTTTCGGGCAAACCTGAAGGAAGTTGGCTTTCTCTTCATCCCAATGATCGAGGATCGCCTTGGCTTTCAACGAATAGGTCTCTTTCGCGTGACGCTCCACGAGGCCTTTCAACTGATCTTCCCAGTGATCCACAGAGACCGGACAGGTCACGAGAGTCTCGAGGTTCATCAGATCAAGCGCCGTGCCCTCCGGATCGTAGAGATAGGCCATACCGCCCGTCATCCCAGCGCCAAAGTTCGCGCCAATCGTGCCAAGGATCACGGCGATGCCGCCGGTCATGTATTCGCAGCCATTGGAGCCACAGCCCTCGATCACCACGCTCGCACCGGAGTTCCGCACCGCGAAACGCTCGCCCGCACGACCGGCGGCAAAGAGGTAGCCGTCCGTCGCACCGTAAAGCACGGTGTTGCCGATGATCGTGTTCTGATCGGCGACCAGCGGCGAGTGCATCGGCGGACGCACCACAACGGTGCCGCCCGAGAGGCCTTTTGCCACATAGTCGTTGGCGTCACCCGACACTTCGATCTTCAGACCCGGCGCAGCAAAGGCCCCGAGGGACTGACCGGCAGAGCCCGTGAGTTTCACGGTCAAATGGTCCGGCTGAAGATTGTTGCGCATGCCGAATTTCGACACGATGTGCGACGAGGTGCGCGTCCCGATGGTGCGAAGCGTGTTCTGCACCGCGTAGGAGAGCTGCATCTTTTCGCCATCGTTGAGGAACCGTGCGGCATCCGACACGATCTGTGCATCGAGTGTATCCGGCACCGCATTGCGCGGTTTGGACCGGTCGTAGACGATACGATCAGAGCCATCGACAGAGATCAGAAGCGGGTTCAGATCGAGGTCATCAAGATGTGCCGAACCACGCGAGGTCTGGGCCAGAAGATCGGCACGACCGATCACCTCGTCCAGAGAGCGCGCGCCCAGAGAGGCCAGCAATTCGCGGACTTCCTGTGCGTAGAAGGTGATCAGGTTGACGACCTTGTCGGCATTGCCCGTGAACTTGCCACGCAGCATTTCGTCTTGGGTACAGACGCCCACCGGACAGGTGTTCGACTGGCACTGACGCACCATGATACAGCCCATCGCGATCAACGCGGCGGTGCCGATGCCATATTCCTCGGCACCCAGCATCGCGGCCATGACGATGTCACGCCCTGTGCGCAGACCACCGTCAGTCCGAAGCGTCACGCGGTCGCGCAGGTTGTTCATCGCGAGCACTTGGTGGGCTTCGGTCAAACCCATTTCCCACGGCAGACCGGCGAATTTGATCGAGGTCGCCGGAGACGCCCCTGTGCCACCGTTGTGACCCGAAATCAGGATGATGTCCGCTTTCGCCTTCGCCACACCGGCGGCGATGGTGCCGACGCCGGAGGAAGCCACGAGTTTCACCGTCACCTTGGCCTTCGGGTTGATCTGTTTCAGGTCATAGATGAGCTGAGCGAGATCCTCGATGGAGTAGATGTCGTGGTGCGGCGGCGGCGAAATCAGAGTCACGCCCTTGGTCGAGTGACGCAGCTTAGCGATGAGATCGGTGACCTTCATCCCCGGAAGCTGACCACCCTCGCCCGGCTTCGCGCCTTGAGCGACTTTGATCTCCAGCTCTTCACAGGCCAACAGGTATTCGGCGGTCACACCGAAGCGACCGGAGGCCACCTGTTTGATCTTTGCAGACGCATTGTCACCATTGGGTTCCGGCGTGAAATCGTCCGGCGATTCACCACCCTCACCGGAGTCGGATTTCGCGCCGATGCGGTTCATCGCGATGGACAGCGTGCGGTGCGCCTCGGGCGACAGAGCACCCAAGGACATGCCCGGCGTCACAAAGCGTTTGCGGATCGAAGTGATCGATTCCACCTCTTCGATCGGCACCGGTTTGCCCAGCGGTTTAAAGTCCAACAGATCGCGCAGATGAATCGGCGGCATGGCCTGCATCTTGGCGGAATATTGTTTCCACATCTCGTAGGAGGCACGATCACAGGCCGATTGCAGCATGTGCATCGACTGCGCTTCCCACGCATGGGTCTCGCCGGATTTGCGGGACTTGTAGAAACCGCCAATCGGCAACGTGTTGCCACCCAGCCAACCCTGTTTGTGCACGGCTTCCAACTTGTGCTGAATGCCGCCTACCCCGATGCCGGAGATGCGCGAATGCATGCCAGGGAAGAACTCGTTGACCATCGCGCGGGACAGGCCCACGGCCTCGAAGTTCAGACCACCGCGATAGGACGAGATCACCGAAATGCCCATCTTCGCCATGATCTTGAGCAGGCCTGCGTCCACAGCGGCACGATAGCGCGCCACGGCTTCGGTCAGGGTGCAGTCCAAAAGGCCACGCTCGATCCGATCCGCGAGGGAATCCTCGGCCAGATAAGCGTTCACGATGGTCGCACCACAGGCGATCAGCACCGCGAAGTAATGCGGATCGATACATTCCGCGGAGCGCACGCCCAGCGAACAGAAGGTCCGCAAACCTTTGCGCGTCAGCCAGCTGTGCACGGCGGAGGTCGCAAGGATCATCGGCATCGCGATTTTGTCCTCACCCTGCGCCTGATCGGTCAGGATGATGTGACCACCGCCCGAACGCACGGCCTCTTCGGCCTCGGCACGGATGCGATCCAGCCCTTTGCGCAGCGCATTGGGGCCGCCATCGACCGGGAAAGTACAGTCGATCTCGGTCATCGGCGCGTTGAAATGGGTTTTCAGCGCCTCGAATTGCGCGTTGCCGACAAAGGGGCTTTCCAGCACGAGAATCTCGGTCTGGGAGCTGTCTTCATCCAGCACGTTCTTGAGGTTGCCGAACCGCGTTTTGAGCGACATCACACGGAATTCGCGCAAACTATCAATCGGCGGGTTGGTCACCTGAGAGAAGTTCTGGCGGAAGAAGTGGCTGAGCGGACGATATTTGTTCGACAGCACGGCAGAGGGCGTATCATCGCCCATCGAGGCCAGCGCCTCTTTGCCATCCTCGCCCATCGGCGCGAGGACCTGTTCCAGCTCTTCAATGGTGTAACCCGCTGCGATCTGGCGCTTTTTAAGCTCAGCACCGGAGAAGATCGCGGTCTCGGAGAGCCCCGCCAGTTCTTCTTCGAGGTCGACGATCTTGCCGACCCATTCGCCAAACGGCTGGGAATTTGCCAGACGGTCTTTGATGTCGACGTCGTGGTAGAGCTTGCCCTCGGCCATATCGACCGCCAGCAATTGCCCCGGACCCAGCGCGCCTTTTTCCACCACGGTCGCCTCATCGGTCGGCACCATGCCCACCTCAGAGCCCGCGATAACAAGGCCGTCGCCGGTGACAACATAGCGCATCGGGCGCAGACCGTTCCGGTCAAGACCGGCACAGACCCAACGACCGTCGGTCATTGCCAAAGCGGCCGGGCCGTCCCAGGGCTCCATAACGGAGTTCACATAGGAATACATGTCACGCCAGGCTTTCGGCAGCTCTTCGGCGTTTTTCGACCAGGCTTCGGGCACCAGCATGGTTTTCGCCATGGGCGCAGAACGACCAGCACGCACCAGCACCTCGAACACGGAATCGAGGGCGGCGGAATCCGACGAGCCTTGCGGGATGATCGGTTTGATGTCCTCGGCCATCTCACCAAAGGTCGACGAGGCCATACGGATCTCATGCGATTTCATCCAGTTGGTGTTGCCTTTGATCGTGTTGATCTCACCGTTATGCGCCAGCATGCGGAACGGTTGCGCCAGCCACCACTGCGGGAAGGTGTTGGTGGAATAGCGCTGGTGATAGATCGCGAAGGCGGATTCAAAGCGCTCGTCCATCAGGTCCGGGTAGAACACGGCAACCTGTTCGGCGAGCATCATGCCTTTGTAGATGATCGAACGGCAGGACAGGGAGCAGATGTAAAGCTCACGCACACCGGCGGCAGAGGCGGCCTTCTCGATGCGACGACGGATGACGTAAAGCTCACGCTCGAACGTCTCTTCGTCCACACCTTTGGAGTTGGAGATCAGGATTTGCTCGATCTCGGGACGCGTCGCATTGGCTTTTTCACCCAAGCAAGACGTGTCCACCGGAACGTGACGCCAGCCGTAGATGTAATAGCCCATGCGCAGGACTTCGGTCTCCACGATGGTCCGGCAGGTCTCTTGGGCAGAGAAATCCGTGCGCGGCAGGAACACCTGACCCACAGCGAGCAATTCGCCATGACGGGCCTCGTGACCCGTGCGGCGGATTTGGTCGCCGAAGAAATGGTGCGGGATTTGCACGTGGATGCCGGCGCCGTCGCCGGTTTTGCCGTCGGCGTCCACAGCACCGCGGTGCCAGATCGCTTTCAGCGCGGAAATGCCGTTTTCCACGACTTTGCGGGATTTCGACCCATCGACGGAGACGACAAGACCCACGCCGCAGGAGGAATGTTCGTCATCCTCACGGAACAGGGAGTTTTCCGCCATCCATTCGCGTTTTGCGGCCTCTTGAACCGCCCAGCTTTGGTCAAACTTGGTCATATCAGTACCTTTCAGATCAAAGGCGGAGGGGACCTCTCCCCTCCTTTATAAATCGGATTACTCGGCGGCCACTGCGGCGGTTTGATCGATATAGTCGATCATCGCATCGGCGGCTTCGCGGCCATCGCGGATCGCCCAGACGACCAGCGACGCGCCACGTTGGATGTCGCCACAGGCATAGACACCCTCAAGCGAGCTGGCGTGGGTTTTGAAATCGGCCAGAACCGTGCCCCAACGGGTCACTTCCAATCCGTCCACGCCCCAAAGCTTCGGCAGCTCTTCCGGCTCGAACCCAAGCGCCTTGATCACCAGATCGGCGTCTTCGACATAATCGGCGCCCTCGATCACCTCAGGCGACTGACGACCGGAGGCATCCGGGGCGCCAAGGCGCATTTTCTGCACCATCACGCCCGAAACGGGATCGCCCGCAAAGCCTTTCGGCGCAGAGAGCCAAACGAATTCGACGCCTTCTTCCTCGGCGTTTTGGGTCTCACGCTGCGATCCCGGCATGTTCGCACGGTCGCGACGATAGAGACATTTCACGGAGGTCGCGCCCTGACGGATTGCGGTGCGGACACAGTCCATCGCGGTATCCCCGCCGCCGATCACGACGACCTTCTTGCCGTTCGCGTTCAGTTCACCGCTGTCATATTCCTCGACCTCGTCACCAAAGGAGACCTTGTTCGAGGCAGTGAGGTAATCAATCGCCTTCACGATGCCATCGGCACCCGAACCGGGGCCTTTGAGATCGCGGGACTTGTAGACCCCCGTCGCGATCAGCACGGCATCGTGTTTGCCACGGATCGCGTCAAAGGAAATGTCCTCGCCGACATTGCAGTTGAGCACAAACTCGACGCCCGATTTTTCGAGCTGTTCGACACGGCGCAACACGATGTCTTTCTCAAGCTTGAAGCCCGGAATGCCGTACATCATCAACCCGCCCGCGCGGTCGGAGCGTTCGTAAACGGTGACCTTGATCCCCGCACGACGCAGACGGTCGGCGGCGGCCAGACCACCCGGGCCGGAGCCGATAATGCCGACGCTTTCTTCGCGCTCAACGACCGGGGTAATCGTCTCGACCCAACCGTTTTCCCAAGCCGTATCGGTGATGTATTTCTCAACAGAACCGATCGTCACCGTGCCGTGGCCGGAGTTCTCGATGACACAGTTGCCTTCGCAAAGACGGTCCTGCGGACAGATGCGGCCACAGATTTCCGGGAAGGCGTTGGTCGCCTGAGAAATCTCATAGGCTTCTTTCAACCGACCCGTTGCGGTCAGGCGCAGCCAGTCAGGAATGTTGTTGTGCAGCGGGCAATGCGATTGGCAATAGGGCACACCGCACTGCGAACAACGCGAGGCCTGCTCTTCCGCTTTCGCTTCGACGAACTCGCCATAGATTTCCAGAAAATCGTCTTTACGATCATCCGCGTCGCGCTTGGTTGGCATGTCCCTGCCTACCGTCACGAATTTGAGCATCGGCTCTTTCGCCATGACACCACATCTCCGAAGGTTGGTTGTGAGTTGTTGTCTCATTATAAGGACTCTGAGAAAAAGAAAAGTCAGAAGTGCTGTCTTATTTTTCGTTTTTCTGTCGCCGCAGCGCAGGATGTTGGACCAGACACTCCAAATTTATGTAAGCAATACTGACATATAAATTGTCTTCTTATTGATTCCATGTGGGTTTATGCTTTTCACACGCAGGATCGCCACGGAGTCGCTATGAGTCTTTTCTATCTACTTGTCGTCGCGATCGTGCAGGGGATCACCGAATTTCTGCCGGTTTCCTCCTCGGGTCACCTGATTCTCCTGCCCTTTTTCATGGGCACCCAAGATCAGGGCCAGGCCATCGACGTCGCCGTTCATGTCGGCACTCTGGGCGCTGTCATGATTTATTTCTGGCGCGATGTCGGTGTCGGCCTCGCCGGTGTGCCGCGCATGTTGACCGGTAAAATCGACACACCCGGCTCGAAACTGGCGTTTCTTTTGCTGATCGCCACCATTCCCGTGGTCATTCTTGGTCTCGTCCTGAAAGTCACCGGCCTGTCCGACGCGATGCGCAGCCCGACCGTGATCGGCTGGACCATGTTGATCTTCGGCCTCGTGCTCTATTGGTTCGACCAGAAAGGTGCCGAGGTGAAAACCGAAGGCGATTGGTCCCTGAAAGACGCGGTCAAGCTGGGCCTTTGGCAGGCCGTCGCGCTCATCCCCGGCACCTCTAGGTCCGGCATCACCATCACCGGCGCGCGCGCCATGGGCTATACCCGTCAAGACGGTGCCAAGATTGCCATGCTGATGTCGATCCCGACGATCATGGCCTCTGGCGTTCTCTTGGGCGCCGAAGTGGTCGGCGATGCCGATTGGGCGATGCTCAAGGACGCGGCCATCGGCGCCGTCTTTGCCTTTATCGCAGCACTTCTGGCGCTGACCCTGATGATGCGCCTGCTCAAATCCGTCAGCTTTACGCCCTATGTGATCTACCGTGTGATCCTCGGCGTTGTGCTTCTGGTCATTTCCTACACATGAAAAAGCGCGCCCGGTGAGGACGCGCTTTGAAATTTCAAACTCTGCGTGAAATCAGATTTTGCGCAGGTTCTTCGCGCTTTCGCGAATCGCGTCATACTGACCCGACGGGCGATAAACCCACATGTAATCCGGCAGAACCGCCTGAAGCGCCGTCGGCTTAATCCCGAGGTCAGCAAAGCTCTTGGCGCCTCCAGAGACAACATTGTCCACTTTCAGGTTTTTCACCTGATCGCGGGTCAGAATGCCATTGTGGAACAGACCGGCGGTGAGGAATTGCGCCACGGAGAAACCGGTCGCCATCAGATTGCCCACCCAGAACGGCAGGTTCAGGATCAGACGATTGCGGTGAATCGCCTCAAGCATATCGGCCATGAGACCTTTCAGCGTGTCCACATCCGGACCGCCCAGCTCATAGATGCCCGGCTCGGCATGGCCCAGAATGCCGCTGACGGCCGCCTGCGCGACATCATCCACATAGACCGGCTGAAACTTGGTGTTGCCGCCCACCAGTGGCAGGATCACGTTCTTTTCGGCCATCTTTCCGAAGCGATTGAAGAACTCATCTTCCTGACCGAAAATCACGGAAGGACGCAGGATCATCGCGTTCGGGAAAGCCTCGAGCACCTTGGCCTCGCCCTCCGCTTTCGTACGGGAATATTCAGATGCGGAATTCGCATCGGCGCCCAGAGCGGAGAGATGCACCAGACGTGCGATGCCTTGGGCCTCGGCGATTCGAGCGATCCGGGCAGCACCCTCGGATTGCACCGCAGAGAAGGAATTCTTACCGCGTTCCGTCAGAACGCCAACGCAGTTCACGACGGCATCCGCGCCCATCATCGCCGCGCGCACCGACTCATCGTCGCGAATGTTGCAGAACACCGGCTCGACCTGTCCGACCGCACCGTAGGGTTTCACATGAAGCGACTCATTCGGGCGACGCACTGCAACGCGGACACGCCAGCCCTCCTTTGCCATACGCCGGGCGATATACCGCCCAACAAAGCCAGCGCCGCCATAGATGGTGACCAGTTTCGTCATCTGCATCTCCAATGCCAAATTGTCGCTTTTGCTTAGCTTTTAGCGCGGAAATGAACAAGACGCTATTGCTGCTATAAAAAACCTTTCAAATGGCCGTTGACACTGCCGCGCAACCCCATTACATCGCGGCCTCACGACATCTGTGCCCAGATGGCGGAATTGGTAGACGCGCTAGCTTCAGGTGCTAGTGTCCGTATGGACGTGGAGGTTCGAGTCCTCTTCTGGGCACCATTTTCTCTTGAAAAGTCAGCATTTTCTTGGTGTTAGGGTGAAAACCACTACACAAACGCTACACATTCAGGTGTGGCGCTCATGAGGCTGACCTTGGACCTTCCCTATCTCAAACCCGCAACCGCAACCGACAACGCAAAGTATCGGAGGCGCGTTCCCGAGTCGTACGTCAACGTTTTCGGCAAGAAAAACGTAGAGTGGTCACTGGGCACGAAGGACCCGCTCGAAATTGTGGAACAGTGGAAGATCGCCCACACCCGCTTTGAAGCCATGCTCACCAGAAAGCAGGACGTTTCCGAAGAACAGATAGTCTGGGAAATGACCCACGCGATTGCAATGAAGTACGGTTTGGCGAATGCGACAGACTCTCGTATTGGGCCAGTTGATTTCGAACATGAGAAGGGCCTCTTTCAGAGGTTCACCGAAGCGATCCGCGAAGAAGACGCGAAACTCACTCCGCAGCAGATGCAGGCAAAGTTCGCGAACGCACCAGCACTGTCTCCCGTCGAGTTACTCCTAAAGGCTCAGCACGAAGGAATTCGGAAACCGCGAGTTACGCTCGAAGAAGTCCAGCGCATCTACATACGGGAGCACCTTGGCGGGGACGCGAACGAAGACCAGAGGAAAAACATCCAGCGCGTACATCGCAACTTCAAATTGGCATTTGAGGCACTCGGAGGGGACATCGCCCTTGCCGATCTTGGAAAAGCAGAGGCGAAAAAGGTGAGAGATCATATGCTCTCCCAAATCAAAAGCAACGGAGAGAAGAAGAGTCCATCTTCGGTCAGGAGAGAACTCAACGTTCTCAAGGCGGCAATCAATTTCACCATCGAAGAGATGGAACTGCATGGTACCGAGGCACTCAATCCCTTCGGAAAACTGGACATCCCTCAGACAGGCGCGACAACGAGCACAAGAAACAAGCGCGACCCGCTTCCACCAAACATTCTCCGAGAGGTTCGCGAGAGGGTCCTCACACACGCCAGCGCTGATCTGGCGCTGATCTGGCGCTTGCTGGAAGGCACAGGTTGCCGCCTTGCCGAAGTCACAGGCCTTCGCATGGAAGACATTGATATAATCGGCGGAAGACCCACCATCCGCGTCGAATGGCACGAAGAACGTCGCATCAAAACGAAAGCATCCATCCGGTACGTACCACTCGTAGGGGACGCCCTCGAAGCCGCTAAAGACGCTCGCAGAAGCGCTGGGAACGGACCGATGTTGTTCACCTCATATTCAGGCAAGAACGGCCCCACAAACGCCTCTGCAGCGCTGATGAAACACGTCCGTCATTTCACATCCAACGAAAAACACGTCGTCCATTCCTTGCGACATAACATGGCGGACTGGCTATCACTTGCAGACGTACAAGAAAGAACCAGAAACCTAATCCTCGGGCACGCTCTCGGCGGTGTCGGGTCCCGGACCTACGGCGGTAGCCCTGCAGACGTAAAGACCGGAGAAACAGCACTTCAAAAGGCATTCGAAGCGCGTGTCGAATGGGAGGCGGACAATCAAAAATGGGAGGAAATCTTTGGATGATGCGCGGCCAACGCTGGCTTGGGAAATCAATGCTTTGGCAAGCATTTTCCGAAGACATGAGTGATTTCCGCGAAAACACCTCAAGTGCGATCTTGGACGTAAATCGATGCAATACCCGAGACCTACTTCCTGTCTTGTTCCTTACCCAACGAAGCGTGTAGTTTATGCTAGTCAAATTGAATTCTAGTTCAGACAAGGGCCCAACGGGCAGGAGCCACCTACGTGTCAGATAGAGATATAGACCTCATAGACGACCTCCGCTCTCAAACCACAGAGACGACTTGGCTCGAATTCAAAACCAATCAAGGTGATGGCGAAAAAATAGGGAAACTTGTTTCTGCGCTATCGAACGCTGCCAGACTTGAAGGCAAAGAGAGCGCGTTTCTCGTATGGGGGATCGAAGACCAAAGTCATGATGTTGTGGGCACAACCTTCGACCCATTCAGTAAAACGATTGGGAGCCAAGTTTTTGAACTTTGGTTGCGCAACAAACTTAGCCCAGCCCCAGCTTTTGAGTTCAGAGCCGTCAATCATCCGGGTGGGCGCTTGATCTTGCTCGAAATCCCCGCACCGACTATGGCACCGACCGCCTTCGAAAGCGTGGCATACATTCGCGTTGGCAGTGCGACACCGAAACTCACCGATGATCCGTACAGGTATCAAGCGCTCATTGAGAAGATGCGCCCGTATACATGGGAGAATGGAAACGCCGCCACGTACCAAACTGCATCGGAAGTGCTCGAGCTCCTTGACTATCCTTCTTACTTTTCTCTCACGAAGCAAGAATTGCCCAGTTCTCCAGAAGGTATCCTTGAGAAACTCGAGGGCGAACGTTTGATAACGAAGGACGTGGGAGGGCGCTGGAATGTCTTGAATCTAGGGGCCATTCTTTTCGCGCGAAATCTAGATGAATTTAGTCAGTCTCTTTCTAGAAAAGCCGTGCGCTTCGTTAGATATGATGGCGCAGATCGCACGGCCACAGTTACGCACAGGCAGGACGGCAAACGGGGCTACGCCTGCGGGTTTTCTGGGCTGCTCTCGTATATAAATGGCTTGCTCCCCCAGAACGAGTACATTGGCGAGGCACTGCGAGAAACCCATCCGTTATTTCCTCAACTATCGATCCGCGAGTTGGTGGCAAATGCCTTGATACACCAAGACATGACGATCACGGGTGCAGGCCCCCTGATAGAGCTTTTTGCTGACAGAATGGAAATCACAAATCCGGGTCGCCCATTGGTTGCCATAGATCGTATGATCGACCAGCCCCCTCGCTCCAGAAACGAAGCTCTTGCATCCCTAATGCGCCGCATGGGGATGTGCGAAGAACAAGGAAGTGGGCTTGATAAAGTTTTCAGCGAAGTCGAAATGTTTCAGCTTCCGGCCCCACTCTTAAAGGCAGGCGATGCTTCTATGCAGGTTGTCCTCTATGGGCCTCGAACATTTTCTGAGATGAGTCCCGAGGAGCGAGTTCGCGCTTGTTACTTTCATTCGGTACTCAAGTTCATGGCTGGAGATCGTATGCGTAATACTTCTCTCTGCGAGCGATTTGGGATTGCTAGCAAGAACGCCGCACAAGCATCTGCAGTTATCAAGAAAGCTCTGGAAGAAAATTTTATTAAATACGCCGATGAAGACCACCCCAGAGCTGGCTATTATCCTTGGTGGGCGTAGTTTCTTGATCCACTCTTGATTGGGCAGTACATTTCATCGGGCCATAAAAAAATTAATCATTTACTTTCAATACCTTAATGATTTAAAGTGTGGCTCTATTTTCTTGATCCAAATAGAAAATGCAAAGTTATTTGTAAGAGGTCAGATGAAAATCCAAGGAAAAAATAGCTAGATATAGAAAAAGCTTGGAACACCAACACCGTATATATCCTCCCTTAGACCCAGTATAGTTTCTTGATCCATTCTTGATTTCCAAAAGATACTGACCTCACTTGATTTTTGAAAAACTCGATAAGGAAAGACCTTCCAAAGCAAACTATTTCCAAGACCCTCATTCCATCATCAGTGTCCGAAAACTTATTTTGACCCGAAAATTTGAACCCCCCTTTTCGATAGGAGCACGAAGGCGATTCCCCCCATGCCCAGACCACGTGGGCGAGGCATGGCAACGGGCAGTTCATCTCAGACACGACATGGGGTCCCTTCCAGAGCGCGGGATTACCTCCCCCTTCGATGAACTGGGATGGAGGTCACAAAAATGACCACAAGGGTATACCTCTACGTACAGACCCAAAGGTGACCGCAGAGGTGTTCGTAAGGGTTGACTTTAATCAACGGACATGAAATCCAACGTACATAACCCTTGCCTACACCAGAGAGGCCACCATGTCCAAGACCATCCTCTATGCCCGCGTCTCGACCACCGACCAAACCCTTGACCATCAGAAGACCCAAGCGGAAGCAGCCGGGTTCAAGATTGATGATGTCGTTTCCGATCATGGGGTCTCTGGCGTCAGCACTCTCCTCAAAGACAGACCGGAAGGGAAAAGGCTCTTCGATATGCTCCGCAGCGGGGACACCCTCGTGGTGCGCTGGGTGGATCGCCTCGGGCGCAACTATCAGGACGTGACAGACACCATTCGGGAGTTCATGCGACAGGGTGTGGTGATCCGCACGGTGATCAATAACATGACCTTTGACGGAGCCACAAAGGACCCCATGCAGGAGGCCGTGAGAGACGCTCTGATCGCCTTTATGGCCGCTACGGCACAGGCACAAGCAGAAGCCACCAAGGAGGCCCAGAGGGCGGGCATAGAGGCCGCAAAGACAGACAAGACCCGCTACCGAGGGAAGAAGCCCAGCTATGACCGCAAGGCGTTCGAAATTGTGCAGAACATGACTGCGCAGAACGCGGGGACAACGGAGACGGCGAAGGCCACAGGTCTCACCCGACAGGCCGTGATCCGCATAAGGAAAGACCCCGTAGCAGCAGAGGCCGCATTGACCCGCTGGGGGATGTAAGGCCGTGCGGGTCTGCTATCTGTTTTGGTTTGATAAAGGATGACCACGCTCATTGGCCACCCGAAAAGGGTCCCTTGGTTCTTCGCCCAACTGGCGGAAACTCCTCTTTTCCTGAAGCTTCTCTCACCAGACAATCAACGGAAAGACGGGAGCCAGAGTTGCGACAATCACGCAGAAATTCATGTGGTTGAAAGCGCTCATCATTTGGATAGCCGCATCTCAATTTGTAAGAATCGATGCGCCCTCCTAAAGTCGCCACCATTCGATATTGAGGGATAAGAAATGCGCAAATTGGCAATAGTGGCGAATTTGGGGCTCCTAAGTTGGGTCTTATATATGTATCTTACGGAGGATGCTGACATTGAGATCGCTTTGCTAGTTTCATGCCCAGCAATTATGTCGCTGATTGCTCTGAAGCGAACAAGTGTGCCGAGCGCGTCCAAATCAGAAGAAAGTACTTTCGAGCTTGCTCGTCAGGCACTCCGAGCAAAACTCCGAAATGCTGCAAAGACCGATTGATGATGGCGACACGCCCCCGGAAACTTTGTCGAGCTCCCTCCTGCAGGTGTCAGGACAAGCCAGCATGAGGAATGGGGAGGGGCTATGACCCCTTTCGCAAATCACAAAAGCAGATGCACGGGCATGGAGAGACAAACGCCTTGCGGACGGCGTGACGAAAGAAACAGTCAGGCGCGAGAGAAACGATCTCAGCGCGGTGATAGGCTTCGCGCTCAGTGAGGGGGACGTCACGGGGTCAAATCCGTTCTCCAAAATGAAGAAGCTTGCGACGAAAAGCACCGGACAGAATGACAGACTTTCCCTCCCCCCTCAGGTCATCACAGGGGTCTATGAGAAACTGGAAAAAGAGAAGACGAGGGGCGCCTACGACCCACCAGTATCTTTTCCATAATCCCCGCCCAGCGCCCTTGAGTGATCGTGAGGGAGGCTCTACGGGGTCTCCCAGACGGTCACAGTGCGAGGCTGACCATTAAGGCCCCCTAGTGAAGGGAAGGCATGTGAGCCCCCCTCGGCAACCCGCCCAGCGCCCTCAGAGGGCCAAGCGAATAGGTTGCACTTATAAAGAGGATAGGCGTGTCAGCCTCCTCCTCGACAACCAACCCACACCTCAAAGGACAACTTATGACAAAACAACGCACGTGCTTGGAGCGCGGGCGGAAGACCTCCGTTCGCCTCGACCAGATCAACCTCGAAAGCGAAGCTGGGACAGCAAGACCCGGCCCTCTCATCAAAGAACACGTCAAGGATTTGGTGCGAACCAAGAAGAACGTCGGCAAGCTGGACCCCGTCCTCCTCTGGAAGAACCCCGACAGACCAGAAGACCCTTACATCATCCTCGACGGACGCCACCGAGTTGCCGCTTATCGGACCAGCAAGCAGACCCAGAAGATACCCGCAGAGGTGCTTGAGTGCCCGTTTCGCGATGCACTCTTGATCTCGGGTCAGCGCCACACGAATAGCAGTCTTGCCCTCACCTCTCAGGAAAGAGCGGACTTCGCGTGGCGGTTGGTCTGGGAAGACCTTGGCTATTCCAAGAAGGAAATCTCGCAAGCATCCGGCGTATCAACCCGACAGGTGGCCTACATGCGCAAGAGGCTCAAGGAGATCGAGAACACGAAAGGCGACATTACAGGTGACTGGTGGCGTGACAAAAAGGAGCAAACAGTGACCGAGGACAAACCCATGATGACAGATGCCCTTCATAGACAGCAGGTCGATGAAATGGCGAAAGCTATCCGAGACCTTTTCGACCGGAGAGGCAACCCTCTTCCCTTCTGGAACAACGAGCTTGTCGCAGAGGCCACCGCACAGGCACTGGGGGAACAGAAACTGAGGATGATCTACGAATATTCCTTTGGGGGGCTGGATGATGAGGAGGACGAATGGGGCGACCTTCCTGTTCGGTCATATCCCGATGAAGACCCTCACGCAGAAACCGAGGAAGACACCGAGACAGACTTCTAAGGAAACCCTCGGGTATGCAGACAGTAGAGGATGCAATTTGCACACCCTCGGAACACGCGGAGAGAGCGGAGCGATGCCGCTCCTCCCACCGGTCTCAAAATAAAGCACTACACAACCACTACACGACATGGCAAAATAAACTCCATCAAATCACTGAAATCATGGGGTAATTATGTGGGACTTTGCCTCTTCTGGGCACCAAAAACATTTTCCAAAGGAAAATGTTTGAACACACCCCCAAACATCTCAGGCGGCAGTCGTTTTTGACACAAAAGCGATGAGAGCCTTTATCCCATTGCCAACCCCACCCTACGTATCGACCAAAGGCTCCGGCGCGATCTGGTGCAGGGCAAAGGGATGACCGCCCACGGTCTCCACCGCGATATCCAACTCGAACACATCGCGCAGGCACGGTCTGTTGACGATTTCTTCTGGCGTGCCGAGGGAATGCAGCCGCCCGTCTTTGAGCGCAACGATCAGATCGGCATAGGCGGCTGCAAAATTGATATCGTGGACGACAATCACAAAGCTCTTGCCACTCACCCGCGCCGCCTCTTTCAGCCGCTCCATCATCTGACGCGCGTGCTTCATGTCGAGGTTGTTGAGCGGCTCATCCAAAAGCACGTAATCCGTGTCCTGAGCCAGAACCATGGCGACAAAGGCCCTCTGACGCTGCCCGCCGGACAGCTCGTCGAGGAAGCGCCCACTCAAAGGGTGCAGCCCCATCATCTCCAAGGCTTGCTCCACATGCGCGTGATCCTCGGCAGTCGGGCGTCCTTTGTGATGCGGGTAGCGGCCAAAGCCCACCAGATCGGCGACCGTCAAACGCGCGGCCACGGAATTGTCCTGACGCAGAATCGACAGGCGTCGCGCCAGCGCATCGGTTGGCGTCGTGGTGACGTCCGCACCATCCACCGTGATCTGCCCGCCTTGCAGTGGCGTCAAACGCGCAATCAGGGACAAAAGCGTAGATTTTCCCGCCCCATTCGGCCCGATCAAGGCCGTGATGCCCCCGCGAGGAATCGTCAAAGACACATCATTCAGGATCGAAGCTCCGGCAATCTGATGGCTCACATGCGAAATCTCGATCATCGTCTGACCCCTTTGAGAAGCAGGTAAAGAAAGGTGATGCCGCCCAGCGCGTCGATCACCACGGACAGCGTGCCTTGAAGGCCCAGCACATGCTCATAGATCGCCTGCCCACCCACCAAGGTGATGATGGCGATCAGAGAACTGGCCAAAAGCGTCGGCGCGAACCGCGCGCCGGGCAGGATGCGATAGGCCAGATGGACGACCAGCAAGCCAAAGAAGGTGACAGGACCCACAAGGGCGGTCGAGACCGACACCAAAAGGCCGATCATCCCAAAAGCCGCAAACATCACGCGCCGATAGCGAAGCCCCAATCCAATCGCCGTTTCGCGACCCAGCGCCAACACATCGAACTGATGCCGCATATGCCAGAGCACCGGCAGGGTAAGCGCTGTGAGACCGATCGAGATCCACAAGAGGTCGATATTGACCGCATTGAAACGTGCGAACATGGCGCCCTGCACGACGACGAATTCATTCGGGTCGATCATGCGGGAGATGAAATTCGACAGGCTGCGAAACAGTGTGCCGAAAATGATGCCGACCAGAACGAGGAGATGCAAATCGCGGGACCGGGCGGTGAAAAGCCACAGGAAAAGCGCGGTCGAGAACCCCATCATGACCAGAACTTCGGCGGTGAATTTCACCATGGGATCAATGTCGAGCGTGGCCATGGCGCCCATGCCAAACACCAAACTGGTCTGGATCATCAGATAGAGCGCATCAAAACCCATGATCGAGGGAGTCAGGATTTGATTTCGCGTGGCGGCATGAAAAAGCTGGGTCGAGGTGGCGATGGCAAAAGCCACGAGAATAAGCCCGGCAAGCTTTCCAGCGCGAAAACTGAGCGCAAACTCCCACGCACCTGCAGGCACGCCCAGCGTCAGGAACAAAGCCACCGCAACCAAGGCCAGCACGGCCAGAATGACCAGTGGCCTGATCTGCATGTGGCGTTGATCAGGGAAAGGAAGGGAGGCGGCACTATCGGACGGCATGGCTCTGACGTCCCAGCAAAAGATAGAGGAAGATCATCGAGCCGATCACACCAAAGATCGTGCCGATGGGAATCTCATAGGGCTGGCGAATGACCCGCCCGATGATGTCGCACAGCAAAAGCGCCCCTGCCCCAAGGCTCGCCGCCCAAGGCACCGCCGCACGCAGGTTGTCGCCCATGATCCGACTGACAATATTGGGCACAATCAACCCCAGAAACGGGATCGCCCCCACGGTGACCACGACGACAGCGGTGGTGACGGAAACGATGATCAGCCCCGTCCACATCACGGTGCGATAATTCAGCCCCAAGGTGATCGAGACATCGCGACCCATCCCCATGATGGAAAACCGATCCGCAAAGAGATAGCCGATCACAGCCAAGCCGCCCGTGAGCCACAAAAGCTCATAGCGGCCACGAAGCACGCCGGAAAACTCACCCGTCGTCCAGATGCCGAGATATTGCAACAGATCGAGCTGATAGGCGAAAAACGTCCCGATGGCGCCAATCACCCCGCCCAGCATCAGCCCCACCAGAGGCACCAACAAAGGCTCGCGCGGCGGCAGCCGGTCGAGAATTTTGAGAAACAAAAGCGTGCCTGCAATGGCACAGAGGGCGGCGATCACCATCTTGACCATCAAAGAGGTGGTCGGAAACAGGGCGACCGCGATCAAAAGCCCAAGCCCCGCACTTTCCGCCGTCCCCGCCGTGGCGGGTTCGACGAATTTGTTGCGCGTGAGCATCTGAAAGATCAGCCCGGAAATCGCCATCGAGGCCCCGGTGAGAATGATCGCCAGCGTGCGCGGGATGCGACTTGCCAAAAGGATCAGCGCATCATCACCCTCACCTCGGAACACCGCACCGAGGTTCATGTCGGAGGCTCCGATCATGAGGCTGAGCCCGGCCATTACAACCAGACTCGCCAAGGCTAGCAACATATGAAGTGCTGGCGATTTCATTGGTGTTTACTGCGCGCCCTTATAGGCCGCGATGAATTGATCGACCGTATCCTGAAGCGAGCGCACACCGGTGGTCGCGATGTAGAAATCGGCCGGGTGGACGTAGATCACCTGACCTTTTTGCCAGGCCGTGGTCTGCGCGATCAATTCGTTATCGAGCGTTTCTTCGGCTTTCGGCCCATCGCCATTCGTCGCGCGCGTGCGGTCGAAAACGATCATCCAGTCGGGGTTGGCCTCATGCAGGAACTCAAAGCTGACAGCTTCGCCATGAGTTTGCTCTTCGACATTCTCCATGAGCGGCTCGATCCCCAAAGTGTCATGCACCCAGCCAAAGCGCGACCCCGGACCAAAAACCGAAAGCTTCGGACCGTTCGTCATCACGACAAGCCCCTTGCCCGCACCCTCAGTCAGGCCCCGGACCTCTTCGAGGGACGCCTCCAGATGAGAGACCAATTCCCCCGCCTTGTCTTGTTTGCCGAACAACTCGCCCAATTCGCGCGTCTGGGTCAGGACCACCTCGCCGATGTCCTCGGAGAAGGGGCTCAGATCGACGGTGGGGGCGATTTTCGACAGGGCACCGATTTGATCGCGCGCGCGCGGCCCGGCGATGATCAGGTCGGGTTTCAGGGCAAAGACCTGTTCGAAATCGGGCTCGAACAGCGTGCCGATATTGGCGCGCGAGCCGTCATCCAAACCGGCGAGAGCCGGAACCAGCATCGGCTGCGTGATCCCCGCCACATCGACGCCCAGCGCGGTGAGGGTATCGAGCGCGCCGACATCATAGCTGATGACGGTTTCAGGCGTCTCTTCAATGGTCACAGGCCCCGAGAATGTGGTGAGTTCGGCGGCACTGGCAGCGGTCGAAAACGTAAGAGCGAGGGCGGCGCCCCTCATGAAATGTGCGAACATGGCGGATCTCTTTATCTATGGAAGACCGGCCACTGGCGGCGGCTGGGAGCGCGGTCACATTTGCCCGGCGTTGTTAGCAATAGATTTAACTGACAAAAAGCATAAAGTTTTCCGGCGTAGTTCAATTTTTTGCGTGTGGGGGCATATTTGCCGCTCAAACAGCATCTTCTGCACAGTTGAGACGTTCTAACATCTGGCTCTTATCAGCCTGCTCTCTTGCCCCAACTCGCGCAAAGCCGTAAGACCCTGTTTCAAATCATTGGACAGCGCAAAGGCACGACGATGGCGAATTTTCTCTATAAAAACGACCTGCCGGACGATCTCGACCTTGGGCCGGTCGTCGCCATCGACTGCGAGACCATGGGGTTGAACCCGCACCGTGATCGTCTTTGCCTCGTGCAAATGTCCGGCGGCGACGGCAACGCGCATCTGGTTCAGGTTGAACGCGGCCAGACCGAGGCGCCGAACCTGTGCAAAATGCTCGCGGACCCGAATGTGTTGAAGCTGTTCCACTTTGGTCGCTTCGACATCGCCGCGATGCATCACACCTTTGGCACGCTGGCGACGCCGGTCTATTGCACCAAAATCGCCTCGAAACTCGTGCGCACCTTCACGGATCGCCATGGGCTTAGGAACCTGCTCGATCAGCTGCTAAAAGTGGACATTTCCAAATACCAACAGATGAGCGACTGGGGCGCGCGCGACCTGACCAACGCGCAGCTCGATTACGCCGCCTCCGACGTGCTTTACCTGCACCAGCTGCGCGACAAGCTGAACGGAATGCTGGAGCGCGAAGGCCGGATGGAGCTGGCGCAATCCTGTTTCGACTTCCTGCCGACCCGTGCTCAGCTCGATCTCGAAGGCTGGCCCGAAATCGACATTTTCTCTCACTGACATCTCTTTCGAGGTTCGCCACATGACTCAATCCGACGCATTCCTGTCCACCGCCAAACGTGTGATCGCACAAGAGGCCGAGGCACTCGGGCTTTTGTCCGACAGCCTCGGTGTGGAATTCACCACCGCCGTGGAAACCATTCTACGCGCCAAGGGCCGCACGATTGTGACGGGCATGGGCAAATCCGGCCATATCGCGCGCAAGATCGCGGCGACACTGGCCTCCACCGGCACGCCCGCGCATTTCGTGCATCCGGCCGAAGCGAGCCATGGCGATCTGGGCATGATCGGCGATGATGATGTCTGCCTCGTGCTGTCGAATTCCGGCGAAACCCCGGAACTGGCCGATGTGATTGCCTATACGCGGCGTTTTAAAATTCCGATGATTGGCGTGGCCTCGAACCCCGACAGCTCGCTCATCCGCGCCTGCGATGTGGCTCTGATCCTGCCGAAAGCCGCTGAGGCCTGTGGGCATGGCATCGTGCCGACCACCTCGACCACGATGACTTTGGCTCTGGGCGATGCCTTGGCTGTCGCGCTCATGGAACACCGCGCCTTTACCGCCGATAATTTCCGCGTGCTGCATCCGGGCGGCAAGCTTGGCTCCCGCCTCACCAAAGTGCGCGATCTCATGCATGTGGATATGCCTCTGGTCAGCGCCGAAACCCCTATGCGCGAAGCCTTGTCCGTGATTTCCGACAAAGGCTTTGGCGTCGTAGGCGTGATCGACGCCGAAGGCCAGCTGAGCGGCATCATCACCGACGGCGACCTGCGGCGTCATATCGACGGGCTCCTGGACAAGACCGCCGGTGATATCATGACCCGGAACCCGATGACGATCTCCTCGGATGCGCTGGCCGAAAAAGCCGTCGCGCGCATGGATGAACGCGCGATCACCTGTCTGTTTGTGCGGGATTCTGCCGAAGATGGGCGACCTTGCGGGATTTTGAAGATTCAGGACTGCCTTCGCGCCGGTGTCGTGTAAGACGTCCTTATGGCGCGGTTCGACAACCCTTATTCCAAATTCGTGGCCTTCGCGAAGATTGCCCTGCCCCTGGCCAGCCTCGTGCTTTTGGCCACGCTCTTTCTGTTTGCGCGCGACCGCGACACCAGCCTGTCGATTCCCTATGCCGATGTCGACATCGAAACGCTGGCGCGCGAGCAGCGGGTCGAAGGCCCCTCCTTTGCGACCGTGACCCGCGATGGTTCCGAATTGGAAATCTCCGCCGATCTGGTGCGTCCCGATCTATCAACCGAAGACGTGGTAAATTCCAATGCCGTGCGCGGCGCGCTTCGGATGCCGGACAATGGCTCCGTGACCCTCATGGCAGATGATGGCGTGATCGATGGCCCCAGCCAGATCGCCGAGCTGTCCGGTCATGTCGAGATCGAAACCTCCACCGGCTACACGATCACCTCGAACCGGATCGCCACCATGCTGGACGTCTCGCGCATCGAAAGCCCCGGCAATGTCGACGCCACGGGACCCGCTGGCGATCTGACGGCGGGTTCCATGGTGATTTCGCAAGATGCCGAGACAGAGGACTACCTTCTGGTTTTCAAGGGCGGCGTAAAGCTGGTATATCAGCCCTGACATTTGAGGACTTTGCCGTGACGATCATCCGAACCCTTTCCCTGACAACCGCGCTGATCTTCACGCTTGGCCTGAGCCAGCCCGCACATGCACAGGGTACACAGATCGCCTTCGGCGGCCTCAAACACGACAGCAGCCTGCCGATCGAGGTCACCTCCGACCAACTCAGCGTCGATCAGGGCACCGGCAAAGCCCTGTTTTCCGGCAATGTCGTCATCGGCCAAGGCCCGATGCGCCTGACCGCGCAAACGGTCGAGGTCATCTACGCCAGCGAAGGCGGCAAGATTGCGCGGCTTTTGGCCTCTGGTGGCGTCACCATGATCAACGCAGGTGAAGCCGCCGAGGCCCAGCGTGCGGAATATGACCTCGAATCAGCGACCGTTGTGCTCACCGGAAATGTGCTTTTGACTCAGGCCAACAGCGCATTGTCGGGCGAACGGATGGTCATCGATCTGGACACCGGCACGGGGCGGATGGACGGTCGGGTGAAAACGATCCTGCAATCCGGAAACGAGTGATGAGCGACACCACCGGGCTCAAAGTCCGCAACCTGCGCAAAGGCTATCGCAAACGCACCGTGATCCGGGACGTCTCTCTCGATCTCGAGCGCGGCGAAGTCGTGGCGCTCCTTGGCCCCAACGGCTCTGGTAAAACCACCTGTTTCTATTCCATCGCAGGCCTCGTCATGCCCGAAGGCGGAGAGGTCATTGTGGATGGGCGCGACATTACGCTTTTGCCGATGTATCGCCGTGCCAAATTGGGGGTCGGCTACCTGCCGCAGGAGGCCTCTGTCTTCCGTGGCCTCTGTGTCGAAGACAACATTCTTGCCATCCTCGAAGTCTCGGAAAGCGACCCGCTTTTGCGCCGTGAAAAGCTCGAAGATCTTCTGTCCGAATTCTCCATTTCGCACCTTCGCCGGGCGCCGGCACTGTCGCTGTCCGGCGGGGAACGCCGGCGAGTCGAAATTGCGCGATGCCTCGCGTCTGACCCGTCCTACGTGCTGCTCGACGAGCCTTTCGCAGGCGTCGATCCGATTGCTGTGGCGGAAATCCGCGGGTTGGTTTCCGATCTCAAAACCCGCGGCATCGGCGTTTTGATCACAGACCATAACGTGCAGGAAACATTAGGAATTATTGACCGTGCCTATATCCTGCACGATGGTCACGTCCTGATGTCAGGGACCAAGGAAGACATCGTTGCCGATGAGACTGTGCGGCGTGTTTATCTTGGTGACAATTTCCGCATTTGAAGACGGGTTTTGATTGACAATTCACCGCATTCTGGCGCCTTATATGTATCCAATGTGTGACGTACGAATGACAGGATGCGCCATGGCACAACGGAGCCAAAGAGCGCCAGACCAAACCCCGACACAGCGTGCCGGTTTTGTCTCCGTCGCATGCATTGAATTCCCGCTTTCGACAAAAACCCACGACCTCGAAGACACGCCCAAAGGCGTTCGGGCATAGGTCAAATTAAGAAGGAGGTATCTATGCGGTACCAAATCAGCGGCAAACAAATCGACATCGGTGCAGCGCTTCAGACGCATGTCCAAACCGAGCTCGGCTCCGTGCTTGAAAAATACGCACAACGTCCGACCGATGCGAATGTCGTGTTCTCCAAAAGTGGGGCAGAGTATGTTTGCGAGGCCGTGGTGCACCTGTCGACCGGCCTGACGGCTCAGGCCAGCGCCCGCGCGCATGAGATTTACGCCGCTTTCGATGCCTGCGCGGAAAAAATGGACAAGCAACTGCGTCGCTACAAGCGCCGGTTGAAAGATCACCATAAGGAACGCGCAGAGCCTGTTGAACTCTTCGGCGGTTCCCAGTATATCCTCGCCGCATCGGAGCATGACGAGGATCAGGAACCCGAAAGCTTGCAGCCGATGATCATCGCCGAAATGGAGGCGTCGATTCCGACGCTGACGGTGGGTGAGGCTGTGATGCAGATGGAACTTGCCGGAGCTCCGGTCCTTGTGTTCCACAAGGAAGGGAAAACTGGTGTAAACGTGGTCTACCGCCGCCCGGATGGGAACATCGGCTGGATTGACCCCAACAACGCGACATAATGAAACCGGCCCGCCTCGACGGGTCGGGGCGGGTAGTTTTCAGATGGATATCTCAAAGATTTTGGATCCACAGGCCGTCAAGGTCGTGGGCAAAATGACCAGCAAGAAACGTTTGTTTCAAGATCTCGGTGAGATCGCGGCAAGCGTCTATGGTCTGACTTTGAACGACACTGTCGATGCGCTTCAAGAACGCGAAAGCCTTGGCCCCACAGGTGTGGGCCACGGCGTCGCCTTGCCGCACGCCCGGATCGAAGGTCTGGACCGCGTCGTCGGCACCTTCCTGCGTCTTGAAAGCCCGATGGATTTCGATGCGGTGGACCGTCAGCCGGTCGACCTGGTCTTTGCGCTCTTCGCCCCCGCCGAATCCGGTGTCGATCACCTCAAGGCGCTGGCACTGGTGTCCCGCACCATGCGCAATGGCGACATCTGCGCCAAACTGCGTGCAAACATTGAGCCTGCCACACTGCATGCGATCCTGACCGAAGGCCCGGCGACCAAAGCCGCCTGACCCTTAGCCCTGTTTTATGCCCAGGGCTTGAACCCGAACATCATGTAATCGCGCTGATAGGCCGCTTTCACGGCCTCTTCGACCTCTGCGTCGTAAATCTCGGCGAGCGTGTAGGGCGCGTCTTCGGGCTCATCCACAACAAGCGCGGGCTTGATCCCGAGGCTCGCGGCCAGATGCGACAGGTCCTCCGCCAGGCTCTCCTCCCGGATTACGATGTCCGGCAGGGAAAAATCGGCAAAGCCTTTGATCACTTCCGATTGCGAGGCCCAAGTGCCATCGACCCGCACCGAGGTCTGGCCATTCAGATTGCCCTGCACAAAGCCCGCGAATTTCAGAAACGCCTCGCGATGCTGATCGCGCGTGTAGCTCTCCGTCGGCTCGCCCGGCGGCAGCGGCAGCTTGTAGGTCGTGCGCAGCGTCTCGCGGATTTCTCCGTAGGTCTTGCCGCTGATGTTCAGGATGTAATCGCAGAACACCCGATGCAGCCGCTGCGCCGGATGAGAAATCACCGTAAAGCTGCGATGGCCCTTATGCTGACGCTTCCACTGACGCAGGGTCTTTTGCGAAAACCCTCGCTGCAAGGCCTCAGGACCCACCTTGTCCAGCGCGGACATCCATTCGGCCACAGCCGCCTCAGGCCCACCGCGCACCGGCATGTAGAGCAATGACGTCTCGGCACAGGCCACATAGGTCGGCACAGCGGGTTTGCGACGCGGCTCGAAGTTCGGGGTGTTCGAGAGGTTGAAGTGATCCACACTCGACAGGTCGGACACCATTTCCGCGTAGTTCAAAACCTTGTCCTCAAGACGCGACGGGTTCTGCACCTTGGTCTTTTGCGAGGTCTTGTTGCGCTCTGCGGTGACACCAAGGAAGCGCGCCAGACCGTTCAGAACCTCGACGTCCTGAATGTCCTCATAATTGATGTAAAATGCCGTTTGGCCGGTCATCTGGAGCTGACGCTGGAGGAAAATCTGAAAGTCCTTCAACTCATCCAGCATGGTTTGGAATTCGCGTTTCTCAAAAGAGATTTTCGCAGATTTCGCATCCTTGAGATCGCCCAGACGCCATTGCCCCGTCACGCTGGCAATCTTACGCGACACGTAGCTGTCCAGAGGATTGCGCGTCAGGATGATTTTGGCGCACTTCGGGTCCTCCAGGACATGGGAAAGAATGCGTGGGTCGTGATCGTGGAAGAACCGAAACCCGGCCAACCCGTCCGTCGATTGGCGCAGCTTTTTCAAAAGTACCCTTGGATCGGCCTCGCGTTCCAGCATGGAAATGCCCAGCATTTCTTTTTGCTGCGATTTGCCGATGAAGGCGGGGTTGAACACCTCCCCCCAACATTTCAGCCCCGGATAGGCATTGACGTTTTCTTCCAGAAAATTGGAACCGGTCCGCATCTCTGCAAAAATCACGAAATAGTCGAAGGGCTGAGACATGGGTTATTTTACCAAGTAAGGCCGCTTGTTGGAGCGCGGACGCGTGTCGGGTTCGTTGCCCATGGGAAAATCGCCCATGAGATGAGGTTTCATACCTTGGTTTTTCAGGTTTTGCAGGAATTGTCCAAACCCGGTGAGGTCCCGCATCCGCGGCGCTTCGGTCAGGCGGCGGATATTGCGCGGGCCAATCTCGTCGATAATGGCCTGCAAAGGCTCCATCTGGCTCTCGATGAAATCCGCCATGGTCCAGATTCTGATCCGTGCCTTGATGTGTTGTGAACGCAGAATCTCGATGTGCTGCGACTCGATTTTTTGCAAACGTGCAGCCTCCCGGCGAATTTCGGAAAAGCTCAGGTTCGAGCGGAACAGTGTCACAGCCCAGGCCCCGGAGATCACCGAGATTTGCGCATTCGGGTCGGTCGCCACCAGCCAGTTGATGTCCTGATTGTCGCGCGGGCCGAACATGAAACACTGCCGCTCGCCGCGGGTGTTCCAAATGAGCGATGTCAGGAAACCGCAGGGGTTGTAATCCCGCAACTCCGCCTGATCCGACAGAGCCCCCGAGAACACCTTTTGCCCACCCGAAAACTCAACCCGTTCCGGCGCGAAAAGATGGCCATGCACCCGCGCCCCCACAGCCCGCGACAGCCATTCGTCGAAATCCTCGAAGAGATCGGAGAAGCCTTCGAAAATCGAATAGGGCGCGCTGGTTTTGCCGTGACCCTTGCCGTGCCCGGGCAAACGGCTTTGCATGTAAAGACCTTCGCGCCCCATGATGCGCCGCTCGACCGCCTTGGCAAAAATACGGTCGATTTTGCCGGGATTAGGCTCTGTTCCCTTCATCGGATTGACGTCCGGATTGAGGAAGGTCGCGTAAAGTCGCTCCGCCTTCGGCCATATTTTACGCGCGACGAAACAGTCGGAGCGTCGCAAAAGCTGAAGGTGATCGTCGTAGAAAATATGCGGTTTACCCTGATAGTCGAATTTCGACAGGGTCAGAGAGCGGCTTTCGATATTGTTGGAATAGAGCCGCACAAGGGTCTGATAATAGCTCTCGTCCGGAATCCAGACACGTTTGAAATAGGCGTCATAGGCCTTGCGATCCGGGTCCTCAAGAATGGCTGATAGGGTCTGACGCGTCAGGCACCACCATTGCGAGCCCAGATGCGGCACAAGCCCGTCCGGAATTTTGCGTTTGTACCCGATCTTGCGTTGCAGATGGACATAGCGATCAAACAGCCGCCTCTGTTTTTTCCACGAGAACGGGAACCGCAGGGTGAAACGTTCCGAATCCAGCCCGCCCACGGTCCAGGGCACATCTTCCGTCGTCACGCTTTCAATGAAATTCGTCATCGGCCGCGCCGCGAGATATTGTTTCAGATCCTCCACGGGCCTGAGCGGCAGGCAGGAGCCAGAGGCCAGATAGACATGCCGTGCCTCCGGGAAGCGCGACAGCATCAATTCAGAAGCGTCCTGAGAGGCGGCCACCAAGGACCACGTGCCCCAGTCACAGGCGTGGCGTTTCGAGAACAGCACATTGTCGAGGTCAGACAGGCTGTCGACAAAGGGCTGGTAAACGTCTTTCTTCACCCGCCGGTCGACGTGGATCACCACGGGACAGCCATGGGTCGCCCAGTGGCGCGCCACCTGTTCGGCGCGATGCAGCGCGGTGTGGACCAACATCACGAAGCCGACCGTCATGCCCAGTTCCCCTTGGACATGAGGCCCAGAATCTCAAGCTGACGCCAGTTGATGTATTTCTCAGACCAGTTGCACCACAGGTCCGGGTCATCCTTGATCCGGCTGTGATAGGCGAGATATTCGCGCGAACCGGCGTAATGCTGACGCCGCTCCAACTCTTCGCGGGTCTTCTCCACAAAGGTGTTGAGGAATTTGGCATGAAGCAATGCGCCAGAGGCCTTTTCGCCCCCCTCGGTTTCATAGACGAGGTTCAGGCCACGCGGCAAAAGCATATGCGTCGATTGAATATAGGCGTAATCGCGATGCCATTTGACCAGCGGGATTTTGTTCAAAGACGGCGCACTTTTGGGCTCGTCCTTGAAAAACAGCCGCGAGCGTGGACCGCCCTGAATCCAGAGATTGTAATACTCCGGGTTCATCGAAATCATATAGTTTCCGCTGTCGAACCATTCCGCGATCTCAAAGGGGTTCTGCCCCTCGCGGTAGGGCTGCGCATCGATCGGGCCTTTCGGATACATGTCGATCAACATGGCCGAAAAGCTTCGAATGCCGGAATTGTCGAGCCAATCGGTGAGCGCCGGAATCGGGCGGGTGTCACAAAACGGAAAGACCAGGAATTCGTCCACATCGACCGTGAGCGTCCAATGCCCATGGCAATATTTGCGCGAAATCCAGTTCATCCAATGCACACCGAACAGCGACTTGCGATAGCTCGCCGTCGTGTGCCAGATCGACACGTCGTCCTGCCCTATGAGGTATTCGCGCGAGCCATCATCACTGTCATTGTCGATGAATAGGAAATGGCGCACGCCCATGTCCCGATAATATTTCAGGAAATACGGCAAGCGCACATATTCGTTGCGCAGGGTGCAGACCAACAGAATGTCGTTGGGGCGAATCTCGAATGTATTGTCCTGAATAAGATGAAGCTCCCGGCGTGCCCGAAAGGCCTGCCAGAGCGCGCGCTTGCGCCTCAGCCGCATCTTATATTGCCCGAGCCTGCTCACCAGTCTGCCTTCGTATCCCCCTGGATTGGAACGTCAGATGTTTATGACATCCGGCTCCGAACCCTTTGCGCTATTATCTACGGATTCTCGATCTAAACGTAAACAATTCAGATTAAATAGCAAAATTGTTTAATTGTGCTTACCAAAGCCCACAGTTTTGCTCTTTAAGCCCGCCAATCTCCCCGGCTCATCAGGCCAAGCGCTTCGAGCTGCTCCCAGCCTTCATAGGCCACCGCTCCCTCGTGCCAAAGATCGGGCGCCTGGATCACAGCATCGTAATAGTCGCCAAAAGCGTCAGGCTGGGCAAAATGCTGTTTTCGGGTCTTTTCCTCTTGGGATTTCTCAATCGCCACAGGCAGAAATTTCGTGTGCAACAAGACCCCGGAAAGACGGCTCTCGCCCGGCCCATCATAGGCATGATTCATCTCGTGCGGCAGCATGGCATGAGTCGAGTTGATATAGACATACCGCCAATGCCATTTCACCAGCGGCAGCTTGTTCAATGTCGGGCCTCGCCGTGGGGCGTCGGCAAAAAAAACGCGCTCACGCACACCGCCCTGCACCCAAAGATTGCCTTTCGGCGCCTGACGCACCGCGCGATAGGGCGCCGGATCGAAATAGGGCATGACCGCACGCGGATCATCCCCGGCGTGATAGGTCACCTGATCAATCGGCCCTTTCGGATAGAGATCGAGCATCAAGGTGCCCAGCGCGCTTTGGCCCGATTTTTCCATGAAAAGGGTCAAATCCCGCAGTGTTCGGGTCTTATTGTGCGGAAAGACCAACAGTTCATCCGCGTCCAAAGTCAGACACCATTTGCCGCGCGCATATTTCATCTGAATCCATGTGGTCCAGTCGAGACCGAAGCGCGCATCCTTGTAGCTCGCCGAGGTAGACCAGAGCGACACATCCGGTTGACCGGACAAAAGCGCCGCTGTGTCGTCATCACTGTCGTTGTCGACAAAGAGGAAATGCGTCACACCAAGGCGGCGATGGTAGTCCAGAAAATAGGGCAACCGCAGCGCTTCGTTGCGCAGGCAAGCGACACAGAGAATCGACGTCTCGTCCATCTCTGAGGTGCGGTCTTGGACAAGTCGAAGCTTGTGACGCGCGCGAAAGGCTCGCCACAAAAGATGCCGTCGCAAAACCCGCAGCTTATACTTCTGCCAGAGCTGGCCCAAACCGGTCCCCTTCTACGTGTTGGGCCAGATTAAAGCGTTTCACATTAAATCTGAATCACAGATTTCGCGCTCAACGACTCACTTGTCGTAATGCCCGGTCTGATGCCATTTCCATGCGTCACCGATCATCTCAGACAGGTTCGACCGATCCGGCGACCAGCCCAATTCCTGAATCGCACGCTCAGAACCGGACACCAGTTTGGTGCAATCGCCGGGACGACGGTCGCCCTCGACGTAAGGCACATCCATATTGGTCACGGCACGCGAATGGTCGATCACCTCGCGCACGGAAAAGCCCTTGCCGGTGCCAAGGTTGAACACCCGGCTGCCCTTGCCCTCTTCGAGCCATTTCAGACCCAAAACATGCGCATCGACCAGATCGCAGACATGCACATAGTCGCGAATGCAGGTGCCGTCGGGCGTGTCGTAATCCGTGCCGAAAATCGTCAAAGCATCGCGCTTGCCCGCAATCGCGTCGAGCATCAACGGGATGAGATGGGTTTCCGGCTGGTGGAATTCCCCTACCTCTGCGTCGGGGTCACCGCCCGCCACGTTGAAGTAACGGAAGATCACGGAGTTCAGGCCGAACCCCTGTTCGAAGTTCTCAAGGATGTCTTCGATGGCACGCTTCGAGGCGCCATAGGAATTGATCGGCAATTGCACCGAGTCCTCGTCCAGAACCACGTTGTCCTGATCGCCATAGGTCGCGCAGGTCGAGGAAAACACGAAATTCATGCAGCCCGCCGCAACAGCCGCCTCGATCAAAGTCAAAGATCCGATGACATTGTTGCGCCAGTATTTGCCCGGGTCCTTCATGCTTTCGCCAACCTGCGAGAAGGCCGCGAAATGCATCACGGCAACCGGGTCATATTTGGCGAAAACCCCATCAAGGCGGGCGCGATCCAAAAGATCGCCCTTCTCAAAGGGACCGAATTTCACCGCATCTTCCCAACCCGTGGACAGGTTGTCGAAGGTGACGGGTTCATAGCCCGCCGCGCGCAGGGCTTTACAGGCGTGCGAGCCGATATAGCCCGCACCCCCAGTCACAATGACGGATTTTGTCATGTAAATTCCTTACTGAGCGGCAGCACGAACTGCCGACAGCTCATCCAGATATTCCTGAAGCTCATCGCGAAGATCATCGCGCGACAAACCAAAGGAAATCGTCGCCTGAAGGAAGCCCGCTTTCGAACCACAATCGAAACGCTGACCGGCAAAGCGGTAACCATAGACGCCACGCTCCGTGCCGATCTCATCCGCGATCGCGTCGGTGAGCTGAATTTCACCACCGGCACCGGATTTCATCTGGTTCAGGTTCTTCATCACGGCGGGATCGAGGATGTAACGACCGATCACAGCGAGGTTCGACGGCTCGGTCCCCGGCGCCGGTTTCTCCACCATGCCTTTGACCGACACGGTGCTGCCCATGTCGTCTTTCACATCCAGAACGCCATAAGCCGACACTTTGTCCGCAGGCACTTCCATGGAGGCAACCATGGAACCGGAGGCACCAAGCTCTTCGTAGGCTTCGACCATCTGTTGCAGACAGGGTTTCTCTGCCGCGATCACGTCATCCGGCAGGATTACGGCAAAAGGTTCTTTCGGATCGAGAAGACGACGCGCACACCACACGGCGTGACCGAGACCCAGGGCCTTGTGCTGGCGGATATAGGCGATGGCGCCGCTGTCCATGTTGGTGGTTTTCAGAACTTCGAGAAGCTTGTCCTTGCCCTTCTTGCGAAGCTCTTGTTCGAGGACCGGCGAGTGATCGAAGTAGTCCTCAAGCGCGCCTTTGCCGCGCGAGGTCACGAAGATGAACTCCTTGATGCCTGCGGCCCGCGCCTCGTCGATGGCGTATTGGATCAGCGGGCGGTCGACCAAGGTCATGATCTCTTTCGGGATGGATTTGGTTGCGGGCAAAAACCGCGTGCCAAGACCCGCCACTGGGAAAATCGCTTTGGTGACTTTTCTCATCTTCACTCCTTCGGCTCGCACTCATGAGCCCATTAATTGCATACCCTTGCCCCGACCTTACGCACATTACGCCGGAAGGTCAGGATCACCTGTATCTATTCACATAGGAAAGGCACAGTTTTACAACTCTGTACTCTCTGCCCTAGCACCCGCACAAGAAATAAGCAAAAAGACAAAACGTTAGCGCTATTCTACGCGCATTTCCGCCAACATCGACTCAATCCGGGGCACGTCTTCGGGGTTATTGAGCTCCCAAAACTGCCGCCCCCGAGATTCGACCTCAACGCAAAGCACAGGGCGTTCCTGTTCGAGGAATCGCAGTTGCTCAAGGCCTTCGAGACGCTCCAGAGGCCCCATGGGCCACTTCGGATAAGCGCCCAGCGCGGAAGGGCGATAGGCGTAAACCCCAACATGGTGAAACACCGGAGTCTCATCCGTATCGGCATAGGTTTCCGCGGTGTAGGGAATCACTTCCTTGGAGAAATAGAGCCCTTTGTGGTCCGACCCGAAAACGGCGGTCGTGCCGCCAACCCGACCCGCTTTGCGATCTTCGAGGAAGCCGTTCAGAGCCCGCCCGTCACAGCGCAGAACCGGCGTGGCCACTTCGGCGGTCGGATGTGCGCGCAGACCGGCCACCAGCTCCTCGACGAACCAGGCGGGGGTCAGCGGTGCGTCGCCTTGCAGATTGACGATGATGTCATACCCACCGCCCAGTACCTCTAGCGCCTCGGCACAGCGTTCGGTCCCGTTGGCACAGATCTCAGACGTCATGACGACCTCTGCGCCAAAGGCCTCCGACGCCGCACGAATGCGGTCGTCATCAGTGGCCACAACCACTCGATCCACGCCCTCTGCGGCCACGGCGGCTTCCCAGCTGCGGTGAATCAGGGATTTTTTCTCGCCCGTGGCACCGGTCAGCTCCACAAGCGGCTTGCCCGGATAGCGCGTCGAGGCGAACCGGGCCGGAATAACGATCAGAACAGGCATCAAGCGTCTTTAAGCTCGACGCCCGGCGCATAGGCGATGAAGAACGGGTTGGCGTAGTCTTCTTTGCCATAGGTCAGCGGGCTGTGATCGTCGAAACGCACGACTTCGCCGCCCGCGCCCAAAAGAACGGCATGACCCGCCGCCGTGTCCCACTCCATGGTGCGCCCGACGCGCGGGTAAAGATCGGCCTCGCCCGTCGCCACGAGACAGAATTTCAACGAAGACCCCGCCGATTTGCTGTCCTTGGCTTTGTATTTCGCGAGGTAATCCTCGGTCGCCTGATCGCGGTGGGATTTCGAAGCGACGATCATCAGAGCCTCATTGTCCGGTTTAGAGACCGAGATCGCCTTCATCTCGCCCGGAGTGGCGGCATCGAAGGGACCAAGCTCCTCAAAGGACTGGCCAGACGCATCGGTGATGAACAGCCGATCCTTGGCGGGCGCATAGACCACACCACGCAGCGGCACGCCTTTTTCGACATAGGCGATGTTGACGGTGAAATCGCCGCGGCGTTTGACAAATTCCTTCGTCCCGTCCAGCGGGTCCACGATCAGGAAAGTGTCGGATTTCAGATCGTGCGACTCCGCCTGTTCTTCGGTGATCAAGGTCACATCCGGGAACACCGCGCGAAGACCTGCGGAGATCAAGGCATCCGCCGCCTCATCCGCTTCGGTCACCGGACTTTCGTCAGACTTTGTTTTGACCTCGAAATCATCTGCATTATAGATCTCGAGGATCTTCTCACCGGCCTCGATCGCAAGGCGCCGCATCACCGGGATGAGTTGATCAAAATCCATTACTACGCTCCTAAATCGCCACATCGATGCGTTTTCATTGAAAGAAAACCTCAACAACCTTATGCTACGGCTCACAGGGAACAGCAAGAAATCCCTCGCCCGAATCCCATATCGGCAGGCAATATTCTCAGGACAGGACCCATAGGATGTTCCATTACACCAGAACCCAGAGCGGCCTGTCGGCGGCCCTGACCGTCCTAAGGTTGATTTTCGTCAACACTGTGCGCCATGTCCGCAAGACAAACGGCAATCCGATCATCGGGCTTTTGATCAGCATCTCGCAAACCCTGATCCTCGTCGCGGTCTTCAGCTTTATGTATTCGATCATCGGCGTGCGCGGCACGGCAATCCGGGGCGATTTCATTCTCTATATCATGTCGGGGATTTTCCTGTTCCTCACGCACAATAAATCCCTCTCCGCCGTCGCTTCATCGGAAACCGCCGCCTCGCCCATGATGCAGCACGCGCCGATGAACACGGCCATCGCCATCACCTCTTCGGCGCTCAGCACGCTGTACATCCAGACGCTCTCCGTCACGGTGATTCTCTTCGGCTACTCTCTGGGCTGGGGCACCGTGCATTTCCAGAACATTGCGGGCGCCTTTGGCATGTTCCTTTTGGCCTGGGCCTCCGGGTCAGCGATCGGCATGGTGTTTTTGGCCGCGAAACCCTGGGCGCCGGGGTTCGTTCGGATTCTCCAGCTCATCTATACGCGGGCGAATCTGTTCACCTCCGGCAAGATGTTCGTCGCCAACCAGACCCCGGCCTTCATGATCGCCATGTTCACCTGGAACCCTTTGTTCCACACCATCGATCAGGCCCGCGGTTTTACTTTTGTGAATTACAACCCGCACAAAAGCTCGATCATGTATCCGGTCGTCTTCACGCTCGTGTGCCTGACCATCGGGCTTTTGGCTGAATTTTTCACCCGCAAACGTGTGTCGCTGAGCTGGGGGGCGCGCTAAGCCTCAGCTCACGACCCTGAGCGTGACATTGATCCGCCCGCCTTTCGGCAAAAGGCCACTGCTCCCCGGCTTCACCCGGTCAATGCCGTGATACAAAAGCCGAGAGGCACCGCCCATCACGACGACATCGCCGGAGCTGAGCCACAGACTCTCCGTCTTGCCGCCCCGCGTCTCGTTGCCGACCCGAAACAGTGCCTCGTCGCCCAGAGAAATAGACACCACAGGTTGCGAGAAATCCTGTTCGTCGCGATCCTGGTGCAGACCCATCTTGGCCTCCGCATCATAGAAATTGATCAGACAGGACTCCGGCGCGCGCGTGGCGCCCGACACCTCCAACCAGACCTTCAACACGATCTCCGGTATCTCAGGCCATGTCTGCCCCTCGGGATGGGTCGGACTGTAGCGATAGCCCTTCGCATCCGTGATCCAACCGAAGCGCCCCGCAGAGGTCATCCGCACCGACATCCGCTTGCCCGACGGCGTCATCGGGTGAAACAAAGGCACCTCGCGCACCACATCGCGCAGTGCCGCGACCATGCGTTTTTGGTCCTCAAGGTCCAAAAGCCCCCTGAACACCTGCATGCCCCGCAAATCCAACGGCACAGATTTCTGCATTTTTAACATCCTCTGACGTTTTCTTACGGAAATGACTCCATTTTTCCACGCATAGACCCCCTCGCACAACTTGCAGGGGCCAAAACCGCTCCTTATATACGCCCAGAAGCTTTGATTGGCCTGAACTTCAAACTGGATTTCAGGTCGGTCAGTAACATTGGGATCGACGGCGGACGCCGCAATGGGTCCAACGTCACAACATCGCCTAAGAGAGGATTTTGAGCATGGCCAAAGTCATCGGTATCGACCTCGGGACCACCAACTCCTGCGTTGCCATCATGGATGGTTCGCAACCGCGTGTGATCGAGAACTCCGAAGGGGCGCGCACCACGCCCTCCATCGTCGGTTTCACCGACAGTGAACGCCTCGTGGGTCAGGCAGCCAAACGTCAGGCTGTGACCAACCCCGAGAACACGGTTTTCGCCGTGAAACGCCTGATCGGCCGTCGCATGGGCGACGCAGCCGTCGAAAAAGATAAGAAACTCGTGCCCTACGCCATCGTCGATGGCGGCAATGGTGATGCGTGGGTCGAAGTGCGCGGCGACAAATATTCGCCTTCGCAAATCTCCGCCTTCATCCTGGGCAAAATGAAAGAGACCGCTGAGTCCTACCTCGGCGAAGAAGTGACCCAAGCGGTGATCACCGTTCCGGCCTACTTCAACGACGCCCAGCGTCAGGCCACCAAAGACGCCGGCAAGATCGCTGGCCTCGAAGTGCTGCGCATCATCAACGAGCCGACCGCGGCTGCGTTGGCCTATGGCCTCGACAAAGAAGAAACCAAAACCATCGCGGTCTATGACCTTGGCGGCGGCACCTTTGACGTGACCATCCTCGAACTGGGTGACGGCGTCTTTGAAGTGCAGGCCACCAACGGCGACACCTTCTTGGGCGGTGAAGACTTCGACATGCGCATCGTGAACTACCTCGCCGAGGAGTTCAAAAAAGAGCATGGCGTCGATCTGACCAAAGATAAAATGGCCCTTCAGCGTCTCAAAGAAGCCGCCGAGAAAGCCAAGATCGAACTGTCGTCGTCCACTCAGACCGAGATCAACCAGCCGTTCATCTCCATGGACCCGTCTTCGGGCACGCCGTTGCACCTCGTGGTCAAACTGACCCGTGCAAAGCTCGAAAGCCTCGTGTCCGATCTGATCAAACGCTCGATGGACCCGTGCAAAGCGGCTCTGAAAGACGCAGGTCTCTCCACCTCCGACATCGACGAAGTTGTGCTCGTTGGCGGTATGACCCGTATGCCGAAGGTCATCGAAGAAGTGACCAAATTCTTCGGTAAAGAGGCCCACAAAGGTGTGAACCCCGACGAAGTGGTTGCCATGGGTGCCGCCATTCAGGCCGGCGTTCTGCAAGGCGACGTCAAAGACGTGCTCCTGCTCGACGTGACCCCGCTCTCCATCGGCATCGAAACGCTCGGTGGCGTCTTCACCCGCTTGATCGACCGCAACACGACGATCCCGACCAAGAAATCGCAGATCTTCTCGACGGCTGAAGACAACCAGTCCGCCGTGACGCTGCGTGTCTTCCAGGGCGAGCGCGAAATGGCCGCTGACAACAAGATGCTCGGTCAGTTCAACCTCGAAGGTATCCCGCCGGCACCGCGCGGCATGCCGCAGATCGAAGTGACCTTCGACATCAACGCCGATGGTATCGTCGAAGTGGGTGCGAAGGACAAAGGCACCGGCAAAGAGCAAAAGATCACGATCCAGGCCTCCGGCGGTCTCTCCGACGAGGACATCGAGAAAATGGTCAAGGACGCCGAGGCGAACGCCGAAGCCGACAAGGCCCGCAAAGATCTCGTCGAAGCCAAGAACCAGGCCGAGAGCCTCATCCACTCCACGGAGAAATCCATGGAAGAGCACGGCGACAAGGTCGACCCGACCACGATCGAAGCCATCGAACTGGCCATCGCTGCGCTCAAGGACCAGCTGGAAACCGAGAACCCGGACAAAATCCGCTCCGGCATCCAGAACGTGACCGATGCGGCCATGAAACTGGGCGAGGCCATCTACAAGGCCGAACAAGCCTCTTCGGGTCAGGCCGATGACGTCGATGTGGACGAAGGTCCGTCCTCCGTCGATGACGACATCGTCGATGCCGACTTCGAGGATCTTGACGACAACAAGCGCTCCTAAGCGCATGTAAGGACCGTGTGAGCCGGCCCGTTTTGGGCCGGTTCGATTTTGCGGTTCTGTTAAAGGAAAAGATCCATGGCAAAACGCGATTATTACGAAGTGCTTGGCGTCGAAAAAGGCGCGGATGCCGCGGAGCTCAAAAAAGCTTATCGCAAGAAAGCGATGGAGTTTCACCCCGACCGCAACAAGGACAACCCCGATGCGGAGGCCAAGTTCAAGGAAGTGAACGAGGCCTATGACACGCTCAAGGACGCCGACAAGAAAGCCGCCTATGACCGCTTCGGTCACGCCGCTTTCGAGCAAGGCGGCATGGGCGGCGGGCGTGGCGGCTTCGGCGGCGGCGCGGGTCAGGGCGACTTTGCCTCGGCCTTCTCCGATGTCTTCGACGACCTGTTCGGCGACTTCATGGGCGGTCAACGCGGTGGCGGCGGCCGGTCTCGGGCACAACGCGGCTCGGACCTCCGGTACGACATGCGCGTCACCCTCGAAGAAGCCTACAAAGGCGCGCAGAAAACCATCAACGTGCCCACCTCCGTCGCCTGCACCAGCTGTAGCGGCACGGGCGCGGCCAACGGCGCGGAACCGCAAACCTGCCCGTCGTGCTCCGGCATGGGCAAAGTCCGTGCACAGCAGGGGTTCTTCACGGTCGAACGCACCTGTCCGGCCTGTGGCGGCCTTGGTCAAACGATCAAGGATCCCTGCCACGATTGTCACGGTGCGGGTCGTGTTGAAAAAGAGCGCTCGCTCTCCGTCAACATCCCTGCGGGCGTCGAAACCGGCACGCGCATTCGTCTTGCTGGCGAAGGTGAGGCGGGGCTTCGTGGTGGGCCGACCGGCGATTTGTACATCTTCATCGAGGTCCGTCCTCATGCGATTTTCGAACGCGAAGGTGTGAACCTGCATTGCTCCGTGCCTGTCTCCATGGCAACGGCGGCTCTGGGCGGCGACATCGAAGTGCCGACCATCGACGGTGGCCGCTCGCGGGTGAAAATCCCCGCAGGCAGCCAATCCGGCCGCCAAATGCGCCTGCGCGCCAAAGGCATGCCAGCGCTCAGAGGGGGCGGTCAGGGCGATATGTTCATTGAGCTCGCGGTCGAAACGCCTGTGAACTTGACGGCCAAGCAAAAGGAACTTCTCCAGGAGTTCGACAAGCTGGGCGAAGACAACAACAACCCGGAAAGCTCCACTTTCTTCAAGAAAGTCAAAAGTTTCTGGGATGGGATGAAACATTCCTGAGTGATCTGAGAGGGCGCTTCGGCGCCCTCTCTTAATTTGCGTTAACTACTTTTTCAGCGAATCGGGCCATGGATTGTTCCATGAACACGCCTTCGACCCCCTCCGCATTTCGGGAAATGCCCAACTGGCTCTTCGATCTCGACGAGGCCCGCCCGGTTATGCTCCCCTCGCGCCCGCCAAGCTATCTGCGCAATCATCGCAAGCATTTGCAGGACCGTTTCATCGACGGCGGCGCGCAGGCGATGCCGGATTATGAGCTGTTGGAACTCGTGCTCTACCGCGCCCTGCCCCGTGCAGATGTGAAACCGATTGCCGCCGCCTTGATCGAGGCCTTTGGCGATTACAATCGGGTCATCTCCGCTCCGATCCCGCGTCTTCTGGAGGTCGAGGGGATGGATATTGCCGCCGCCCAAGACCTCAAAATCGTCGAGGCCGCCGCGCACCGTCTGGCCCGCGCCCGCGTAATGCAGCGGCCCGTGATTTCGAGCTGGGACGCGGTTCTGGACTATTGTCACACCACCATGGCGCATCGCGAAACCGAACAGTTCCGCGTGCTTTATCTCGACCGCAAAAACATCCTGATCGCCGATGAGGAACAGGCGCGCGGCACGGTCGATCATGTGCCGGTCTACCCACGTGAAGTGGTCAAACGCGCGCTGGAGCTGAACGCCTCGGCGCTGATCCTCGTGCACAATCATCCGTCGGGTGATCCGACGCCCTCGGACGCGGACATCAGCATGACGAACCAAATCCGGGATGCCGCCGAAGCGCTCGACATCCAGTTGCACGATCACCTGATCATCGGAAAATCGACGGAGCTGAGTTTCCGTGGATCGGGTTATCTTTGATTTAACTCGAAGATTTAACCCAAACTTCGACACGTCGATTCAGAGATCGGCCCCATTCGACGTCATCGCAGGCCAAAGGCATCGCCTCACCGAACCCTGCGGCGCGTAGGGTCACACGATCCGCTTCGAAAGCCTCGCCCATCGCCTGTCTGACCGCTTTCAAAACCGCCTCAGCCCGGCGCTTGGACAGGGCCGCATTGATCGAGGCACGCCCCTCGCCGTCCGAGAAACCGGCAAAGGTCAGGGACTGCCCGTCATAAACGCCCGCCTCCAAAAGTTCTGCCAAAAGATGCACGTTCGAGCGCGACTGCGCATCGAGTGTGGTTGAACCGCCTTCGAACCGGAACCCGAGCGTCAAACGTTTGGCGCCCTGAAGGGTGCCTGTCACGGATTGCAAATCTTCGAGTGTGATCTCCTCGCCCGCATGGCTGATCGCATTGGCAAACCGCCATCCCTGATCGCGGAAAGACAGCTCATCTACGCCCTGATCGACAAAATCCGTCCGCGCGACCACGATCTGCGCCGCAGGCGACACCACGAAGGACAGGAATTCCCGCGCCAGTTTCGGCAACCGATGCGCAGGCGTGTAGAGAAACACAGGACGGGTTAGCGGGTAATCCTCGCTCTTGATGTCAGACGCGGCCGCGCGTGCCTCGAACCCGCAGGCACCGCTCAGGCCGACCGGCTTCACCGTTCCGCCCTCTGACATACGGCCAAGACCCAAAGCATAGGGGTCCTGTTCAATCGCGGCGACCAAACTGTCGTAGCGGTCGTGAAGCGTCACAGCCGCTTCCGCAATCTGGACCCCATGGCCGAGGATCATCCGACGAAATTCGCTTCCGTCCTGTAAATCGTCCCGCATGAGATGGGCCACAATCGGCGCATCCGCCCCGCCGATCTCTTGCCAATTCGTCACCGTGCCCCGGTAAATCGCCGAAAGCTCAGAGAGCGACAGCCCGTGCACGATATTCGACCGCGACACGACAGGCACCAAGCCATCAAGCGCCACCACGCGGGCGCGCAGCGGATCGGACAGATCGCCCACACCGGCCTCATAGGCCAATACCATTTCCTTAGGCGCGACCTTGCGAAGCGACAGGACCATGTCGGTGTTCTCGGAGACGAGATCGGCAAATCCTTCGGCACTGGACGTATCGAAGAGCAGGAATTCCCCGACCGTAATGTCATTTTCTGCATCCGTCAGGATCATCGAACGCTGGGTTTCGCTCGGCGAATTTGTCGCAACGGTATAGCCATTTCGAAGCGCAAAAGCGGTGATCAGCGCAGGCAAGAGCGTGCGCGTTCCCTTGGTGTCGCCCGACAGGCGAATCTGCGCATAATAGCCGTCGAGATCAGGACAGCCGGGCCCTTCGCAACGCACGCCGGAGCTGTCCACCGTGAGCACACCGAGATCGGTCTCGACCCGGTAGAACTCACCATCAAAGCTCAAGAAATTGCCGCTGATCGAAATGGAGCCATCACGCGACAGCAGGTTCACATCCTGCGCCATCGCCACAGTCGGCGCGACCAGAACGGTCAAGGTCGCAGCGAAAGCCCACAGAGATTTCAACATGGCTCAGCGCCCTCAAAGAATATGAAATTTTGCAGGAGTGTCCGATGTGGCCGTCAGAGTTTCAACCGCAAAGAGCAAAACGACCCGTGCCGAAAATCGAACACGGGTCGCATTGGGAAAATCAAACGGCGCCGTGGCAATGTTTAAATTTTTTACCAGAACCGCAAGGGCAGAGATCGTTGCGCCCCGGATTGCCCCAGGTTGACGGATCGTTCTCGTCGAACCCCGGAACCTCGTTCGGATGACCCTCTTCGGGCTCCCCAACGGGCTGCGGTTGCGCACCGGCGACGGCGGCGGCCTGTTGTTCAGCAAGTTGCTGCAACATGGCGTTGCGCTCTTCTTCGGTCATCGGGCGCACGCGGGACAGTTTCTGCGTCACCTCACTGCGCAGGCTGTCGAGCATGCTCTCAAAAAGCTGGAAGCTTTCGTTCTTATACTCGTTGAGCGGATCGCGCTGTGCGTAGCCACGGAAGCCCACGACCGAACGCAGATGCTCAAGCGTCAAAAGATGCTCACGCCATTTCGCATCGATGGTATTCAACAGGAATTGCTTTTCGATCTGACGCATCTGATCGGCCCCGAAGGACTCTTGCTTCTCCGCCATCATGCTGTCGGAGGCCTCGGAGATGCGTTCGATGATCGCTTCGTCATCGACGCCCTCTTCCTCCGCCCAATCCTTGACCGGAAGATCCATGTTCAGCGCGTCGGCCAACTCACGGTGCAGCTTTTCGACATCCCACTGATCCGGGTAGGATTTCGGCGGAATGGCCTCGCCCACGAGGTCCTCGATCACCTCATGGCGCATGTCCTCGACGATCTCGTTGACGTTCTCGGATTCCATGATGTCGCGACGTTGCGAGAAGACCACCTTACGCTGATCGTTCATCACATCGTCGAATTTCAAAAGCTGTTTGCGGATGTCGAAGTTGCGGCCCTCGACCTTCGCCTGGGCTTTTTCGAGCGATTTGTTGACCCAGGGGTGAACAATGGCCTCGCCCTCTTTCATGCCCAGAGACGACAGCATCTTGTCGAGGCGTTCGGAGCCGAAAATGCGCATCAGGTCGTCTTCGAGAGACAGGAAGAACAAGGAGCGGCCCGGGTCACCTTGGCGACCGGAACGACCGCGCAGCTGGTTGTCGATCCGGCGGCTTTCGTGGCGTTCGGTGGCGAGAACGTAAAGCCCGCCCGCCTCCAAGACGCGCTTTTCATCCTCGGCATGTTGCGCCTCGATCCGAGCACGAATCTCGTCGGGGTTGGCCTCGGGATTGGCGGCGATGGCTTCCATCACCTTCATCTCGACGTTGCCGCCGAGTTTGATGTCGGTGCCGCGGCCCGCCATGTTGGTCGCGATGGTCACCGCACCGTATTTACCAGCATCGGCCACGATCTGGGCCTCCATCTCATGCTGTTTCGCGTTCAGCACGTTGTGGGTGATGCCCTCTTTGGTCAGAAATTGCGACAGCTCTTCGGATTTGTCGATCGAGGTGGTGCCGACGAGCACCGGCTGGCCTTTTGCGTGGGCTTCGCGGATCGAGTCCACGACAGCCGCCAGTTTGTCGCCCTCGGTACGATACACCCGGTCATGTTCGTCGATCCGCTGGATCGGACGGTTGGTCGGCACTTCGACCACGCCGAGCTTGTAGATCTCCATGAATTCCTCAGCCTCGGTGGCGGCCGTGCCGGTCATGCCGGAGAGTTTTTCATAGAGACGGAAATAGTTCTGGAAGGTCACCGACGCCATGGTGATGTTCTCAGGCTTGATCTCGACGCCTTCCTTGGCCTCGATCGCCTGATGCAGACCGTCGGCAAGACGACGCCCGGCCATCATGCGGCCGGTGAATTCGTCAATCAAAGCCACGCCACCGTCACGGACGATGTAATGCACGCCGTTCTGGAACAGTTTATGCGCGCGCAGACCCTGGTTGACGTGGTGCACGATGGTGGTGCTTTCCGGATCGTAAAGCGTCTGACCCTCGGGCAGGAACCCGGCCTCGTGCAGAATTTGTTCGAGGAACTCGTTGCCCTCTTCGGTAAAGGTCACCTGACGGGTTTTCTCATCTAGCTCGAAATGCTCTTCCGTCAGACGCGGGATCAGCGCATCGATGGTCTGATACAGCTCGGAGCGATCATCGGAAGGACCGGAAATGATCAGAGGCGTCCGGGCTTCGTCGATCAGGATCGAGTCGACCTCATCCACGATGGCGAAATGATGCCCGCGCTGAACCATCTCTTTCAGCTCGGATTTCATATTGTCGCGCAGATAATCAAAGCCCAGCTCGTTGTTGGTCGCATAGGTCACGTCACAGGCATAGGCCGCGCGTTTCTCGTCCTCGGGCTGTTGGCTATAGATCGAGGAACAGGTCATGCCCAGAGCCTCGAACACTTTCGCCATCCATTCGGCATCGCGCGTGGCCAGATATTCGTTGACCGTCACCACATGGACGCCCTTCCCCGTCAGGGCGTTCAGATAGGACGGGAAGGTCGCGACGAGCGTTTTGCCCTCACCGGTTTTCATCTCGGCGATATTGCCCTGATGCAGGAAGATGCCGCCCATGAGCTGCGTGTCAAAGGCGCGCAGGCCAAGCGCACGACGCGCCGCCTCACGACAGTTGGCAAACGCCTCCGGCAAAAGCGCGTCGAGGCTCTCGCCCTCCGCCACGCGTTTCTTGAACTCTTCCGTTTTTGCAATCAGCCCGGCGTCATCGAGTTTTTCGAACTCTGGCTCCAGCGCGTTGATCTTTGCCACGAGAGGTCGGGTTGCCTTGACCTTGCGATCATTTGGGGTCCCAAAAACCTTTTTCGCGAGTGTACCGATGCCCAGCATATTTTCTCCGCTCGATGCGTCCTGACAGGATCGTGTGAGAGGAGGGATTGCCCCGCTGCCGCTCTGCCCATAGAAACGGGCGTGAAGGCTCCTCTTCAGTGACCTATCGCGATGTAAGGGGCCATACCTTGAGTGTCAACGTCGCGCCCCGGAATGGCGCCGACAGGAAGGATTTTCTCCATGAAATACCGTTTTTCCGCCACGGCAGCGCTGCTTTCTCTCGCACTTGCCACGTCCGCACCAGTCTTTGCCCAGGATATGACCTCTTCGACCGTCGTTGCGACCGTGAACGGCACGGAAATCACCCTCGGCCACATCATCGCAGCGCGTCAGGCCCTGCCGCCGCAGTATCAAAGCCTGCCCGACGCACAGCTTTTTGAAGGCATCGTGAACCAGATCGTGCAGCAAGAGCTGTTGAAACAAGCCGCAGGCGATGTCTCCGAAGGTCTGAAACTTCAGCTTGAGAACGAAGAGCGGGTGCTCGTTGCGGGCCATCAGCTGGAAACCATCGCGGCAAATGCGGTGACTGAGGAAAGCCTCAAGGCCGCTTACGACGCGAAATTCGCGGAATTCGAGCCGGGTCGTGAATACCATGCTGCACATATTCTCGTGGAAACCGAAGAAGAGGCGCTTGAGCTTGTCAAAGCGCTCGATGAAGGTGCCGATTTTGCCGAGCTCGCGCGCGAAAAATCCACTGGCCCGTCCGGTCCGAATGGCGGTGATCTTGGCTGGTTCGGTCTCGGCATGATGGTTGCGCCCTTCGAAGAAGCCGTCGTCGGCATGGAAGAAGGCAGCGTGTCTCAGCCGGTTCAGACCCAGTTCGGCTGGCATGTGATCAAGCTGATGGAAACCCGTCTGGCCTCCGTCCCGCCGCTCGAAGAAGTGCAGGACGAGCTTGCCGCAGACATCGAAGAGGCCGCGATCACGGAAGCCCTTGAAGCGCTGAAAACCGATGGTAACGTCGAGCTTATGGAAGGCATCGACCCCGCCGCTCTGCGGATGGACGATCTGCTGCAATAACTTCGCGCTCCAAGATCCGCGCTTTTGTAAGGACGCCGACGATGGCTAAAATCACCCATGTTTCCCCGCTTGCTCCGAAAGGCGGATTTCCCGAATTGCCGGTAATCGACGGCGTGCGTTTCGCCGCCCTCGAGGCTGGCGTACGCTATTCGGGCCGCACGGATGTCATGCTTGCCGAACTGTGCGAGGGTTCTGCCATCGCCGGCGTCTTTACCCGCTCCACCACCCGCTCCGCGGCCGTCATTGATTGTCAGGAAAAGGTCACGCTCGATCTTCCGGGCAAGGCCGCGATCCTCGTCAATTCCGGCAACTCGAACGCCTTCACGGGTCAAAGCGGCTTTGACTCAGTCGCCAAGATCACCGAAGCGGTCGCCGAGGAAATGGGCATTGACCAGAAACGCGTCTTTACCGCCTCCACAGGCGTGATCGGTGAGCCTCTGAAATGGGAGCGGATCACCGCGAAGATCGCCGATCTGAACGCCGCTCTGACGCCCGACAGCATGGACATGGCCGCGCGTGCGATCATGACCACCGACACCTTCCCCAAAGGCGCCACGCAGAGCGCCGATCTCGATGGCACGCCCATCAAGATCGCAGGTTTCGCGAAGGGCTCCGGCATGATCGCACCCGATATGGCGACCATGCTGTGCTATATCTTTACAGATGCAGCAATCTCTCGCGATGTGCTGCAACAATGTCTCTGGCTTGATAATGCCAAGACGTTCAACTGTGTGACCGTGGATGGCGATACCTCGACCTCCGACACGGTTGTCGTCGGCGCCACCGGCAAGGCCGACATGGCGCCGATCACAGATTTCGCTGATCCGCGTGTGCATGCCTTCCGCGAAGCGCTTCACGCCGTGATGAAAGATCTGGCGATTCAGATCGCACGTGATGGCGAAGGCGCGACGAAACTTATCGAGGTTCAGGTCACCGGCGCCAATGCCAACGGTCCAGCGCATCGGGTCGCCATGGCAATCGCCAACTCTCCGCTGGTGAAAACCGCCGTTGCTGGCGAGGACCCGAACTGGGGGCGTATCGTGATGGCCGTCGGCAAAGCCGGTGAGCGCGCCGAGCGTGACCGTCTTACCATTTGGTTCGGTGACATCCTTGTGGCCGAAAACGGTTGGGTGTCGCCCAGCTACACCGAAGAAGCCGGTGCCACTTACATGAAGAACGATGAGATCGTGATTCGTGTCGATCTGGGCCTCGACGATGGCGCTGCGACCGTCTGGTCCTGTGACCTGACCCACGGCTACATCACGATCAACGCGGATTATCGCTCGTGAAATTGCTGCTCGTATCTGCCGTTGCCTTGATCGACGTCGAGGGTCGTGTGCTTTTGGCACAACGGCCCGAGGGCAAATCCATGGCCGGTCTCTGGGAGTTCCCTGGCGGCAAAGTTGAGCCGGGCGAGACGCCGGAAGCCGCCTTGGTCCGCGAATTGCATGAGGAACTGGGGATTGAAACCTGGAACTCCTGTCTCGCGCCGCTGACCTTTGCCTCGCACAGCTATGATGATTTTCACCTCATGATGCCGCTCTTTGCCTGTCGCAAATGGAACGGCGTGCCGACGCCTCGCGAAGGGCAGGTTTTGAAATGGGTCAAGGCGCGCGATCTTCGCGATTATCCGATGCCGCCCGCCGATATTCCGCTGATTCCCATCCTCAGGGACCTTCTTTGAGTTTCTGCACAGCAGAAACGTAACATTTTGTTGTGCAGACCCCCTGTTTGCACAACATTTGTGCTTAAAAATGGATTCTGTCTTAAATTTATAAATGATTTTTAACGCTTTTTGAGATAGTTTACCGCTAACGCCATTTAGCTTTGGGGGCCAAAACAATGATGCGTTCGATTACTCTTGGGAAATACATCTCCGTTCAGGGCCACTATGTTGGTGAAACTCAGAACGGAAACATTCAGGTGCGCGTTGGCGACAAGACCTTTGTCGGCAAGCCGGTGTCTTACACCAAAGCCGCCTGATACGAAAATCAGCAGTTTGTTACACACGAAAAAGGCGGGCCCATAGCCCGCCTTTTTTGTTGTCTGATGATCCGATGTGGATCAGTCGAGATTGCGCTCGACTTCCTCACGTTCGAAGATCTCGATCACATCGCCCGGGCGAATGTCATCGTAGTTTTCAAAGGCCATACCACATTCCTGACCGGACAGCACTTCTTTGACTTCGTCTTTGAAGCGCTTAAGCGTTTTCAGCGTGCCTTCGTGGATCACAACGTCATCGCGCAGCAGACGCACACCGGCGGAACGGCGCGCCACACCTTCGGTGACGAGACAGCCGGCAACCTTGCCCACACCCGACACTTTGAAGACTTCGCGAATTTCGGCGTAACCGATGAAGTTCTCACGAATTTCCGCGGACAACAGACCGGAGGCCGCCGCTTTCACGTCATCCACGAGGTCGTAGATCACGGAATAATAGCGAATTTCGACGCCTTTCTGGTTCGCGGAGTTCCGCGCCGGAGCGTTCGCACGGACGTTAAAGCCGATCACAGGCGCACCCGAGGCTTCGGCCAGGCCGATATCGGATTCCGTGATCGCACCCACACCGTAGTGCAGCACGCGCACGCGCACCTCGTCGTTGCCGATCTTTTCCATCGCTTGAACGATGGCTTCGGCAGAACCCTGCACGTCCGCTTTCACGAGGATCGGCAGCTCGGCAACGCTTTCGTCGGCCTTAGCTTTCGCCAAAAGCTGATCCAGCGTCGTCGCAGCACCGGCAGCGGCGCGTTTGTCCTTCGCCGCCTGTTCGCGGTACTCGGCAATCTCACGCGCTTGCGCTTCGGTGTCGACAACGTTCAACACGTCACCGGCCTCGGGCGTGCCGTTGAGACCCAGAACCTCGACCGGAACCGACGGACCGGCCTCTTCGACGCGGTCGCCTTTGTCGTTCACGAGCGCGCGGACCTTACCCCACTGCTCACCCACGACGAAGATGTCACCGCGCTTCAGCGTGCCCTTTTGAACCAGAACGGTCGCGACCGGACCACGGCCCACATCGAGCTGAGCCTCGATCACGGCACCTTCGGCGGCGCGATCCGGGTTGGCTTTCAGCTCAAGGATCTCGGCCTGAAGCGCGATGGCTTCGAGCAGTTGATCAAGGCCCTTGCCGGTTTTGGCCGAGACTTCGACGTCCTGCACGTCACCGGACATTTCCTCGACGATCACCTCATGTTGCAGCAACTCGGTGCGCACCTTCATCGGCTCCGCATCGGGTTTGTCGCATTTGTTGATCGCCACGATCATCGGAACACCAGCCGCTTTCGCGTGGCTGATCGCCTCGATGGTTTGCGGCATTACGGAGTCATCCGCAGCCACCACGAGCACGACGATGTCCGTCACCTGCGCGCCACGGGCCCGCATGGAGGTAAACGCCGCGTGGCCGGGGGTATCGAGGAAGGACAGAACCGCACCGGATTCCGTAGTCACCTGATAAGCACCGATGTGCTGGGTGATCCCGCCAGCCTCGCCGGAGGTCACATTGGCGTTGCGGATCGCGTCGAGCAGCGAAGTTTTACCATGGTCCACGTGGCCCATGATGGTGATCACCGGCGGACGCGGTTGCAGCGTTTCGGGCGCATCCTCGACCTGCGAGATCACATCCTCGACGTCGGCATCGGACACACGCTGAATGCGGTGGCCGAATTCCTCGACGATCAGCTCGGCGGTGTCGGCATCAATGGATTGGTTCTGCGTCACCATCATGCCCATTTTCATGAGCGATTTCACCACGTCAGCCACACGTTCGGCCATACGGTTCGCCAGTTCGGAGACCACGATGGTTTCCGGCACCTGTACGTCACGCACAACTTTTTCGCGCGAGTCATTCCCGCCCATGGCCTTTTGGCGCATGCGTTCCTGTTTGCGCTTCATCGCGGCCATCGAGCGTTGACGCCCGCCTTCACCGCCGGTCAGCGCCTGGTTCACGGTCAGCTTGCCGGAGCGACGGTTGTCGCCACCTTTGCCGCGGTTGTTGCGGTTGTCGTCTTCGCGCTCACGAGCACGGGGCGCCGCCGCCGGGGCACGGCCACCGCGCTCCTGCTGTTTTTGCAGAGCCGCTTGGGCAGCTGCCGGATCATCCGTCTTCGGCGCCGGAGCGGCAGCCGGTTTCTTACGAGCTTCGGCTTCGCGCTTTTTCGCCTCTTCGGCTTCTTTCTTGGCGCGGGCCTCTTCCTCTTCTTTCGCTTTCAGAGCGGCTTCGCGCTCCGCCTCTTCGCGGGCCTTTTCCTCGATCTCACGACGACGGCGCTCGCGCTCTTCCTCGCGGGCCTTCTCGTCTTCGGCACGCTTTTTCGTCTCATCGGCCTCCGCCGCTTTCGCAGCAGCGAGCGCCTTCATCCGGCGCTCCATTTCCGCGTCGGAAATACCAGCCGGACGTTTCGACGGATCGCCAAGCGCAGGATTTCCGGAGCCCGACGACTTCGAAGCACCCGGCTTCGGCACCACAACACGTTTGCGTTTGGTTTCGACCACGACATTCTTCGTGCGCCCGTGGGAGAAGCTTTGCTTCACCGAACCGGAACCACCACGAAGGCCGAGGGTTTTTTTGCCGTCTGTATCGCTCATTTCGTCGTCTTACCCTTCCCGGCGGAGCCCTCTCCACCGATTGTCTCGCGCACGCCCATAAGGCGGTTGGCTTCCTCTACAACACGTTTGCTGAGTCCGCCACCTGAGAGCGCGCCATGTATCACACTTTCGCGGCCAAAAGCCAAACCCAATTCAGAACTCGTCAGATGACCGAACCAACGGCCCCCCTCGGGTGTCCAGAGTTTGCCTTTTCCGCGTTCCGAGCCATCGGAGGCCTGGAGAAGCACTTTCGCGTGCCCATCCGCCAACCAGCTCTTCACTTTCTCAAATCCGCACACTGCTCCGCCCGCCTTGCGCGCGAGCGAAATCAGATGCACCACACGATCGGTCAGCCCAGCCTCGATCAGGTTCACAAAATCATCGGGCACCGTCACCTGCGTGCGGGCGGCCTTAGCGAACAGCTTTTTCTTGACTGCTTCTTCCAAAATCGCGCGATCCGCGCTGACCCAGATGCCGCGACCCGGTAGTTTTTCCGCCAGGTCGGGGACCACGAGACCGTCGGGCGAGACAACGAAACGGATGAGGCCGCGCTTGGGCTCAGCCTCCCGCGACACGATACAGCGCCGCTCCGCTTCGTCTTTCGATTTCACCATACCGCCTCGGGTCATCAATCACCTATGGGCAAGGCCTGAACTCAGGCCTCGCTTCCTTCTTCCGCCGCATCGTCTTCAACGGCTTCTTCTTCGGTTTCAAGGTCGGACGGATCAACCCAGCCAAGCTGGATACGCGCCGTCATCACCATGTTCTGAGCCTCTTCGAGGGAAAGGTCGAACTTTTCGAGGACACCATCGTCCTTGATGCGTTCGCCATTCACCGTGGTCCAGCCACCGGCCAGCTCCCAGTCCGCGCAGGTTGCGAAATCTTCGAGAGATTTCACACCGTCTTCGGCCAGTGCCTCAATCATCTGGGGTGTCAGACCCTCAAAGTCAACAAGGCTGTCCTCGACACCCAACTCGCGGGCATGTTCCATCGCCTTGCGATTGGCCTCTTCGAGCACGTCACGGGCACGGGCTTGCAGCTCGTTGGCGGTGTCTTCATCCACGCCGTCAATGACCAAAAGCTCGTCGACCTCGACGTAAGCCACCTCTTCAAGGTTGGTGAAGCCTTCGGAAACCAGAAGTTGGGCGAAGAATTCGTCCAGATCGAGCGCATCCATGAAGAGCTGCGTGCGGGCCGCGAATTCTTTTTGGCGACGCTCGGATTCTTCGGCTTCGGTCAGAATGTCAATGTCGAGACCGGTCAGCTGGGATGCCAGACGCACGTTCTGACCGCGACGACCGATGGCGAGCGACAGTTGCTCATCCGGCACCACGACCTCGATTTTGCCTGCATCCTCGTCGAGCACCACTTTGGTGACTTCGGCCGGTTGCAGCGCGTTCACGAGGAAGGTCGGCTGATCGTCATTCCACGGAATGATGTCGATTTTCTCGCCCTGAAGCTCGTTCACCACGGCCTGCACGCGCGAGCCGCGCATACCGACACAGGCGCCGACGGGGTCGATGGATCCATCGTAGGAAATCACGGCGATCTTCGCGCGCGAGCCGGGATCACGGGCCACGGCTTTGATCTCGATGATGCCGTCGTAGATCTCCGGCACTTCCATCTTGAACAGCTCGGACATGAATTCCGGTGCGGTGCGGGACAGGAAGACCTGCGGCCCACGGGCTTCGCGGCGCACGTCTTTGATGAAGCAACGAATGCGGTCATTCGGGCGATAGGCCTCGCGACCGATTTTTTCGTTGCGGCGCAGGATGCCTTCGCCACGACCGATGTCGACGATCACGTTGCCGTATTCTTCGCGCTTCACAACACCGTTGATGATCGTGCCGACGCGGTCTTTGAACTCGTCGAACTGACGATCACGCTCGGCTTCGCGCACTTTTTGCAGGATGACCTGTTTTGCAGATTGCGCGGCGATCCGGCCAAGCTCCACCGGCGGGACCTCGTCCTTGATCTCGTCACCGATCTGCGGGTCAGCCATATATTGCTTGGCCTGTTCCACGGTCAGCTCGGCTTGGTAATTCTCAAGCTCTTCGTCCTCGACCACGGTGCGCACACGGGTAAAGGTGGCGCGGCCCGTCTTGCGGTCGATGGAGACGCGGATGTCCATCTCGGCGCCGTAACGCGACTTCGCGGCACGGGCGAGGGATTCTTCCATCGCTTCGACCACGAGATTCGGGTCGATCATTTTCTCGCGGGCCACGGCCTCGGCGGTTTGCAACAGCTCAAGCTGGTTTGCAGAGGTGATTGCCATTACTCAGTCCTCTCTCAATCCTCTGAAGACCCGTCGTCGGTCTGGATTTCGTCAAATTGGTTCTCGTCAATTGCCCCATCGGATTTCCGTTGGCGCAGCATTTCGCGGATCAGCTCGTCGGTCAGCACAAGTTTGGCGTCCGACAGCCAGTCAAAATTCAACCCGATGGTCACGTCCTCGCCACCTTCTTCGATTGTGATCAGAACATCGTCGCCCTCGACGCCGGCCAACTGGCCTTTGAAGCGGCGGCGCCCGTCGATCATCTCGGTGGTCTCGATCTTGACCTCATGGCCCTCAAATGTGTCGAAGTCCTTCAAACGCGTCAGAGGACGGTCGATGCCGGGGCTCGACACTTCGAGCGTATATTCATCTTCGATCGGGTCTTCGACGTCGAGAATAGCAGAAACGGCGGTGGAAATCTCCGCACATTCGTCCACTTCGATGCCGCCCGTCGGGCGTTCGGCCATGATCTGAAGCGTCTTCGATTTGGTCGAAGACATCAAACGCACGCGCACAAGTTCGAACCCCATGCCTTCGATGACGGGGCCCACGATTTCCGCCATCCGGCGGTCGATCGCGGTTTTTGCAATCAGGTCCGACATTGAGAGGCCTCTTTCGATACGGTTCACTTCGGGACTTGGCCCTTGGATGAGGGCACAAAAAAACGGGCGCGCGGCCCGTCGATCTTTCTCGGTGGAGCTTCGGGAACTCCCGACAGCGCCGCTGTTGGAGAGGCATATACGCGCGACAACGCAAAACTGCAAGCCCTATAGCGTCTCAGCCCATGAGATCGCCAAGGAGGTCGCCGAGCCGGTCCATCGTCATGACCAAAGCCTGGGTGATCCCCGGCTCAGACAAAGCATGCCCAGCGCGCCCCACCATGATCAGGCGGGAGATCGGCCAGATGCGGTTCAGCTCATAGGCGGTCGCGGGCGGACAGATCATATCGAAGCGGCCCTGCACGATGGTGCCCGGCACATTGGCCATGCGGTCGATATTCGTCATGAGCTGACCGTCGTGATCGAAAAACGCGCCGTTGATAAAGTAGTGATTCTCGATCCGCGCAAAGGTGCGGGCATAGTCCGGTCCCGGCTCGCCCACGACACCGTCCGTGGCAATCGACGCCAAAGCATTTTCCCAGCGTGACCAGATACGCCCATAGACAATCTCTTCCTTGTGATTGCCGCTGAACAAACGCCGATGATAGGCCGCGATCAGATCTCCGCGCTCCTCTTCCGGGATGGCATCGCGGAACTCGGCCCAGAGATCCGGCCAAAACTGCCCCGCACCACCTGCGTAGAACCAGTCCAGTTCGCTTTGCCGCGCCGTGAATACGCCGCGCAACACGAGGTGAAGCACACGCTCGGGATGGGCCTGCGTATAGGCCAACCCCAAGGTCGCCCCCCAGCTCCCGCCAAAGACAATCCAGCGTTCCAGGCCGAGTTCGAGCCTGATTTTCTCGATATCCGCGATAAGATGCTGTGTCGTATTGGCCTCAACTGATGCAAAGGGCCGGGATTTGCCACAGCCCCGCTGGTCGAACAGGATGATGCGATATTTGGACGGGTCGAAATAGCGTCGCATATAGGGGCTGCACCCGCCGCCCGGACCGCCATGCAGCACCACCACCGGAATCCCCGCTGGATTGCCACTTTGTTCGACATATAATTGATGCCCGTCCCCGACCTCCAACGTGCGGTGGTCATAGACCGCGATTTGGGGGTAGAGATACGAATATGCGCTCTTTTGGCCTGAGACCTTGTCCATGGAAATCCTATATAGAGCGGACTAAGTCATAGTCCCGGCGGACGGATTTGAACATGAAGGAGGCGATCATGCAAACCACCATTGACCCGCAAGAGGTCGCGAAATTCGAAGCAATGGCTGCCGAGTGGTGGGACCCAACCGGGAAATTCAAGCCTTTGCACATGATGAACCCGGTGCGGCTCGACTACATCGTGACGCAGATTGCCGCCGAATTCGGGCGTGATCTGGCTTCTGAGAAACCTTTCGAAGGCCTGCGCCTGTTGGACATCGGCTGTGGGGGCGGGCTTTTGTCCGAACCGATGGCGCGGCTTGGCGCCACCGTGGTGGGTGCGGATGCCGCAGAGCGCAACATTCCCGTGGCCCAGGTCCATGCCGAGCAATCCGGCCTTGAAATCGACTATCGCAACACCACCGCCGAAGCGCTGGCCGAGGCGGGCGAGCAGTTCGACGTCGTGCTGAACATGGAAGTGGTCGAGCATGTCTCCGATCCGCTGGCCTATCTGACCGCCTGTCAGCAGCTTTTGAAACCCGGCGGGCTGATGATCTGCTCGACGCTCAACCGCAATCCGAAAAGCTACGCCATGGCGATTTTCGGCGCCGAGGTGGTGATGCGCTGGCTGCCGCGCGGGACGCATGAGTGGAAGAAATTCATCACGCCGGATGAATTGTTCGACCTGATCTCGAAAGCAGGCCTCAATCCGGTGGATCGCAAAGGCTTCGTCTTCAACCCGATCCTGTGGACATGGTCGACCTCTGCGCGCGACCTCTCCGTGAACTACGTCACCGCCTCGATTAAGCCAGAATAGACCCTAATCCAGCTTAATTCTTGTCCTCCAACCGGATGCGCATTTCGCGTAGCACCGGCAGGGCGGACTTGACACGTTCAACGCCGATGGCTTCGACAATCTCAGAGAGGATCGGGGCGATCGCCGCCAAGGCCGCATCTCGCGCCGAACGGCCCGAGGGCGAAATTGACACGAATTTGCGCCGCGCATCGTCCCAGTCGGGGCGAATATGCACATGGCCTGCCCATTCCAATTTGTTCAGCGTGTTGGTCATCGCGCCGCGTGTGACATGAAAAGAACGCGCCAGCTGCGCCGGGGAGCGTTCGTCATTCGCGCGCGCCAGATGATTGAGCACGGAAAAATGGCTGATCTCCATGCCCTTTGGCAAAGCCTTGGTCAGCCGGTTCCGCGCCAACTGATCGGCCATGAAAATTTCGGAAAACAGCGCCACAGAGAGGGCATCGTGGTTTGGAGTCTCAGACATGTGAGACCTCGAAGTCGCGATCATGCATGAGCGCAGGAATGCGCTTGCGGGCCTTGGTGACCTCGTCCAAACCAATCTCGACAAGACCCCAACCCGGCTCAACCCCACCATCAAAGATCACTTCGCCCCAAGGCGACACGGCCAGAGAATGACCATAAGTCCGACGGTTCACATCGCGCTTTTCCTTATGATGCCCGGTCTGCGCAGGCGCCAAGATGTAGCAGCCGGTTTCAATTGCCCGCGCGCGCAACAGGCTATGCCAATGCGCCTCGCCGGTGACGGCGGTAAAGGCGGCGGGTTGGGTGATAATCTCGGCACCGGCCTTGGCGAGCGTCCGATGAAGATGCGGAAAACGCAGATCGTAGCAGATCGTCATGCCGATCTTGCCCATAGGCGTCGCGGCGACAACGGCCTTTTCACCCGGACGATAGCCATCGGATTCACGATAGCGCTCCGTCTCGCTGACATCCACATCGAACATGTGAATCTTGTCGTAGCGGGCTTTGATCTCTCCCTCCGGGCCAATCAGAAAAGACCGGTTCGCAAAACGCCCGTCCGGGTCATCGGTCTTGAGCCCCAGCGAGCCGATCAAGACCCAAATCCCGCGCAAACGCGCCAGATCACGCAACGCTTTCAGCGTCGGATCCTCGGCCTCATGATGGAGAACCTCCAACTGATGTGCGCGCGATGAGGACACACAATTCGTGACCTCAGGTGTCATCACGATCTCAGCCCCCGCCTCCGCTGCTGCACTCACATAGTCCAAGGTGACGGGCAGGTTCGCGAGGGGATCGTCGCTAGAATTCAGGGTGACAAGACCGACTCTGATCATGCCTCAACCCGCCAAAAGAGGATCGAGTTTCCCCGCGCGCTCCAAAGCGTGCAACTCATCGCAGCCCCCGACATGCGTATCGCCGATGAAAATCTGCGGCACGGTGTGGCCCCCATTCGCCTTGTGCATCATCTCCTGACGCTTTGACGGATCGCGCATGACGTCGATATCGGTGTAAGTGACACCTTTCGAATCGAGCAGGCGCTTGGCCGCGATGCAATAGGGGCAGATGGGGGTCGTATAGAGCGTGACAGGTTGCATGGGAAAATCCTTTTGTTAGCCGCGACTATAAGGATTTAGGTGTCCCTGTCCACGCGTGCCAGAACCGCGACGTCCACACCTTTTGCACCTGCGGCAAGACAGACCTCCGCGCATTGAGTCAACGTTGCCCCCGTCGTCATCACATCATCAATGAGCAAAACCCGTTTGCCTTTGATGTTGTCCGCTCGTTTTACGGTGATCCGAATGGCACCCGCCACTGTGTCGCGCCTTTGTTCTGCGGTCATGCCATCCAAAGTGCGCGTCGCGCTGGAGCGCTTCAAAAGGTCCGGGATATAGGGCCGATCATGCAATTTCGCGACACGCGCGGCGAGCAAAGCCGCCTGATTGTACCGCCGCCTGAGGATACGAACCCAATGCAGAGGGACAGGGGCAACCACCGTATCGGGCGTGATCAGGGGCGCCGCCGCATTGGCAAGCCATTGGCCCGCGGAATAGGCTAAATCCGTGCGGTCGCCATGTTTGAACCTGAGCACGATGGAGCGTCCGTTGCCCGCATAGAGCATCGCGGCCCGACCCCGATCCCAAGCTCTGGGGTGCGCGCAGCAATCGTCACAGAGATCGCCCTCCTGCGCATCGCCGATCAACGGACGACCGCAGGCCTCGCAGGGATGATCGACGATAAACGGCGTGTTCGACCAACATGTCGGGCACAAACCCCGCGTCACCTCGATCATTTCGTCGCAGGTGAGGCATTGTGCCGGGTAGATCAGCTTTGCCAGCCTTTGCATTTCCCGCTCACCTTTCTACATTGCGCTTTGAACGCAAAGACATTGTCAGGACACCCCATGTCGCAGCCTGCCCCTTTGGTCGATCGAGACCAGTTGGCCCGAAATCGCCGCCGCGCCTTGCGGAAGGCCGGGGATTTCTTTTTGCACGACGAGGCCCGTTTCGAGATCGAAGATCGGCTCGACATGGTTAACAAATCGTTTACGTCCCCCGCCATCGTCACCGGTTTTCCCGAAATTTGGGCCAAGTGGTTCCCCGACGCGACAATCGTCCCGGATGATGATGTGCTGACACTAAAGGAAAACACGCATGATCTGGTGATCCACGCCATGAGCCTGCATTGGGCCAATGATCCGGTCGGGCAACTCATTCAATGCAACCGCGCCCTGAAACCCGATGGATTGATGATCGCCGCTTTCCTTGGGGATCAGACCCTAAACGAATTGCGCGCCTGTCTTGGGCAGGCGGAAAGCATGATCACGGGCGGGCTGTCGCCGCGCGTTTTGCCGATGGGTGAGCTGCGCGATCTTGGCGCCCTGCTACAACGCGCCTCATTTGCCCTGCCGGTCGCGGACAAAAGCGTGCGCAAAGTGAGCTACCCGTCGCTGGCCCGCATGGCCGCCGATCTGCGTGCCATGGGGGAAGGCAACGCGCTCACAGCTCGCAAAAAATCCAATGCTGGCAAGGCGATGTTCGATCACGCCGAACAGCTTTACAAAGATCACTTTGCCGAAGACGACCGACTGGTCGCCACCTTCGATCTGGTGTTTCTGACCGGATGGGCGCCCGATGCCAGCCAGCCGAAACCTCTCATGCCCGGCTCAGCAAAGATGAGTCTGGCAGCCGCGCTCCAAACCGAAGAATTCAAACTGCCTGACAGTTGACTTGCCCCGATCTTACACCATCCTAAGCCTAAAGAAAAAGGAAATCCCATGGGACAAATGAAGCCCACCCGGCTGAACATGACTGCTCCGGATGCCACCTGTCCGTTTCACGCTCCGAAAGATCACCCGAAAGTTCCGACCGAGAAAATCGGTGTCTTGATCGCCAATCTCGGGACGCCGGACAACACCGACTACTGGTCCATGCGGCGCTATCTGAACGAATTTTTGTCCGACAAACGGGTGATCGACTATCCGAAATGGAAATGGCAGCCGATCCTGCAAGGCATCGTTTTGACCTTTCGCCCGTCGAAATCCGGCGCCGCCTATCGGTCGATCTGGAACACCGAGGCGGATGAAAGCCCTTTGATGACCATCACCAAACAACAGGTGGCCGCTATCGAAGCCGGGCTGAAAGCCGAGTTCGGGGATCGTGTCATGGTCGATTTCTGTATGCGTTACGGCAATCCGTCGACGAAATCGAAGGTGGAAAAACTGGTCTCAGAGGGCTGTTCGAAAATCCTGTTTTTCCCGCTCTATCCGCAATACGCCGGTGCCACGACGGCGACGGCGAACGATCAGTTCTTCCGCGCCCTGATGGAGGAAAACTGGCAACCGGCAAGTCGCACAGTGGCGCCCTATTTCGACGATCCGACCTATATCGACGCCCTCGCCCAATCGGTCGAGCGCGCCTACGCGGCGACTGAGAAAAAACCGGACATCCTGATTTGCTCTTACCACGGGCTGCCCGAACGCTACCTCAAAGAGGGCGGCGATCCCTATCATTGCCAATGTCAAAAAACGACACGTCTCTTGAAAGAGCGACTTGGCTGGGATGACACGCAGATCATGACGACGTTTCAGTCGAAATTCGGCCCCGAGGAATGGCTTCAGCCCTACACGGTCGAAGAGGTCGCGCGTCAGGCAGAGAAGGGCAACAAGAGAATCGCAGTCTGTGCGCCCGCCTTTTCCGCCGATTGCATCGAGACGCTCGAAGAGATCAACGAAGAGATCAAGGAAAGCTTTGAGCACGCAGGCGGCGAGGAGTTTCTCTACATTCCCTGCCTGAATGATGATCCGCTTCATATCGAAGCGCTCTTGGGCCAAATCCGTAAAAATCTGGCGGGATGGGTTTAACGCCCCCCGCCTCCCGAACGACAAGACAAATGAAAAGGGCGACTCAAACGAGCCGCCCTTTTAAATTTTAACTGCAGTGCAGACGATTAGTCAGCAGCAACAGCAGCAGCAACCAGTGCCAGGATCAGAAGCGGCACAACGTAGCCACCAGCGGAAGAAGAAGAAGTTTCTTCAACAACAACCGGAGCTTCGATAACCGGCTCAGAGTAGCCACCAGCGAAAGAAGCGGTGCCAGCCATAGCGAAAACGGCAGCAGCAGCGAGTTTTTTCATAGTCAATCCTCCTTAAACCCCACGAAAGAGGGCAGGTTTGTTACACAACAGAAGCTATAGAACTCAAACTGTAGGAAAATCAATCACTCCGCAGGGAGGTGACTATTTTCTTGGGGCTTGTCGTCAAATTAGCAACACTTGTGTACCAACATTAGCAAGATCAAACAACTCTGCAATATGTTCATTGTAGAGACCGATGCAGCCATTCGAAGACCGACGGCCGATCTTGCGCGTGTCATGCGTGCCGTGGATGCGGTAATACTGCCAGGACAGGTAGAGCGCATGGGTGCCAAGCGGGTTATTTGGACCCGGACCGACAAAATCCGGCCACTCCGGATTGCGCACCTTCATCGCGGGCGTCGGAGACCAGCTTGGCCCTTCGACTTTACGGATGATGGACGTGCGGCCACGGCGCGTCAGATCTTCTGTCAGAGGCACTGAGGTCGGGTACAACTTATAAATGCTCTGATCCGCACTCCAATAATGCAGCGCGCGCGAGGTCGTATCGACGAGAATCGCACCATTTGTCAGGGAGCTGAAATAGGGACGCCAATCGAGCGAGCGAAAGCTCGAGATATTCCGACGCACCATGGTCGAAATATCACCTTCGATCTCGGTGGTCCCCTGCGTTTGCGCCAGAACCGGCTGCGCTATGAGCGCGGTTGATCCGGCCACAAAGGCACGGCGGGAAACCTTGGAAACGGATGTCTTACTCATAGGACGAGACCATTCATGATATGGGGATTACGCTGTCTTATATGGCGCGTTTGTCTCAGTCGCAAATCAAACTATCGATCACAGCAAAAACCCGCGAACATGATTTGATCCTTCCGGGCAAAGCGTTTAATCCATCTGGAGAACAGTCATGGAGTATCTGGCATGTCCCGGATTATCGCTATCCTCATTGTGGCCCTTATCGGATTGACGGCATGTGACACGCCGACAGAACGGCTTGGTCCGGATGGAAAGCCTTTGCCCCGCGTATATCGCATCAGCGCGAGAGATGAGGGCACGATCCAATATCGGATGCTCGATTCGATCAACGCGCTTCGCTCTGCGGCCGGTGCGTCGCCTGTGACGTTGAACGCAAATCTCAATGCCGCCGCCGCCACCCATTCGCGCGACATGCATGTGCAAAACCGTCCCTGGCATTTCGGCTCTGACGGCTCCTCGCCGCTCGACCGCGTCATGCGATCTGGCTACCGTGGCATGATGCTGGGCGAGAATATTTCCGAGACCTACGAGACCGAGCTTGAAACCCTGTCGGCATGGATGGAACAAAGCGATACGCGTGACATCATTCTCGACCCGAAAGCGACCGACATCGGCTTTTCGTGGTATCAGGAAGACAGTGGGAAATTGTGGTGGACGCTCTTGATCGGCGCCCAAACCACAACCATCGCTTCGAACCAATAACGGTATCAAATCAATATTTTACGGGAAAATATCCACTTGGGTGCCGTCCTGCACCATGGTGTAAATTTTCTCGATCTGACGATCCCGGACCGCAATACAGCCTGCGGTCCAATCCTTACCCTTGCCTCGGTTCTCGCCCGCACGCCCGTGGATGAAAATATCCCCACCCGGACGTCGACCGAGGGAGGCCGCGTAGGCGCGATCCTGATCGTTCGGGTAGGAAATCCCCAGAGACAAGTGGTAGGATGAATTCGGATTGCGGCGGTCGATAACATAGCTGCCTTCCGGCGTCTTACCGTCACCTTCGAACCGCTTCGGACCGATGGGGTTTCCGCCCAGCCCGATCTTGAACGATTTGACCACGTCTTCATGATGCAAGAGGTAGAGCTTGCGACGCTCTTTATAAATCACGATGCGCGTGATTTCCGGCCCTCGATAGGGCCTCAGCGTGCGTGCGAAAGCCCCCGAGGAAAAAGTTAATGCGGCCGCAGCCGTTGTGATGAATACCCGACGATCCATGATCTCTGCCCGATTTGTTTTTTTACAGAAATACACCTGATCGGTGAGTCAGGACAATATTTTCTCGTGTCAACGGCGCTTAAAACAGGCCGCAATTTCCACATGCGGCGACCAGCGGAATTGATCCACGGGCACAATCCAGTCGATTTCAAAGCCCGCTTCGATCAAAACCTTCGCATCCCGCGCAAATGTGATCGGGTTACAGGACACGAATCCAACCGTTTTGAGACGACTTTTCGCGATCTCATCACATTGCGCCAAGGCACCGGGCCGCGGCGGATCGATGATGGCGGCATCATAGGCGTTCAGCTCATCATCGCGGACCGGTTGTCGAAACAAGTCACGGGTCTCCACCGTCACCGCCTTTAGCCCCTGCGCCTGACGCCAGCCTTTGCTCAAAGCCTCCAACATATCGGAGACACCCTCGACAGCATGCACCTCCGCATGCTCCGCGATGGGCAAAGAAAACGTCCCGCATCCGGAAAACAGGTCAATCACGCGATCTGCGCCTTCGACCGCCTTGCGCATCAAGGTCACGAGAGCCGCCTCACCTTCCGCTGTCGCCTGAAGGAACGCGCCCGCAGGCGGCACCACGCGCGCTTTGCCAAAGGACAGGTAGGGCAGAGCCTCCCCGGCGAGATCTTCGCCATTCCAGGACAGCCGGGACAGAGACAAATCCCGCACAAAACCGCCCAATTCGATACGCATGTCCAGATCGAGCGGCTTGCCGTTCTCCACCGCAATATCGAGCCCACTGTCCGAAGAAATCAGCGTGATATCCATTTCCCCACGCCGAGATCCACCCAGTTCGACCAGCCTGTTCAGGGCTCCGTAGGCTTGCATGATCTCAGGCACCATCAGGATACAATCCGGCACTTCGACCAAACTGTCCGATGCTCGGGCGTGCAACCCCACCATCGTTCCCTTTTTCGTGCGTCGCCCATGGAAAACCGCCCGCCGTCGGCTGCGTCCCGGAGAGGTCAAAATAGAGCCTAACTCAGCGGAAATACCTTGATTTTCAAGGGCTGATTTCACGAAATCCGACTTCCATTGCGCCACGAAATCCTCAGAGGCATGCTGCAATGAACAGCCGCCACAAGACTTTGCATGACTACATGCCGGGCGCACGCGCTCCTCCGATGGGGTCACAATCCGAGCGCCGGGGACCCTGCCCTGCTCTTCGAGGCCTTCGACCACCTCACCGGGCAAAGTATTGGGGACGAAAATCCCGTCGGCGGTGATGCCGTCGCCCTTATGCCCCAAACGCACGATTTCAAACTGATCCATCACGCCCCGCTTTTTTCATGAGGTCCCCATACGTGAGACGAAATCCGCTTTCGATCCACGCCCGTTCCAAATCTCGCAACATAGTGCCCAGCGCAGGCCCTGAAAAATCGGCCATGAGATCCTGCGCTGAGACAGGGAATTTTGCCTTGGCGGCCTTTTCAATCTCTGCGGACAGAGATGCATCCAGTGGCTGTTCAAAAAATGCTGCCCGCAAAGCCGCCACATCCCAGGCCATCTTTTTGCCCTCGCGATACGCAATCTCGCGGATCGTCTCGACCCCTTCTGCATAGGTCCTGAGCGTATCATATTGCCGGCTTTGTTGCTTGGAGAGGCGCAAAATCTTCGCCACATCAAATCGGCCCAGCGCGGCCAGACGGACAATCGGATCAACGCTGTGCTCGAAGGAAGTCAAAAGGAAGAAGGCCTTTGTGGAAGCCCCCGGAAGCAGCGCATTGAGCACCCCCGCATGATCCATCGCAGCCACCGCACGGTCTGGCTCAGAGGCAGACAAAAGCTTGATCAGCTCGGCGCCCACCCTTTCTTTTGATAGGCTTGAAAGGCCTTCGATATTCTGCGCACAGGCTGCAAGCCCCTCCGGGTTCATCCCCGCGTCATCATCGCCATACCAAGCATGAAACCGGAAAAACCGCAGAATTCTGAGGTAGTCTTCGCGGATGCGCTGGTTGGCATCGTCGATAAAGCGCACCCGCCGTGCCAACAGATCCGGCAGCCCGACAAGAGGATCGACAATGGTGCCATCCGCCCGCGCATAGAGCGCATTCATGGTGAAATCGCGACGATGCGCATCATCCTCAAGCCTATCGGAAAACACCACAACCGCGCGACGGCCATCGGTTTCGACATCTTTGCGAAACGTCGTGATTTCAAAGGGTTCACCATCGACAACCACGGTCACGGTGCCATGTTCGATCCCGGTGGGAATGGCATTGAACCCACAGGATTTTGCCAATTCCATCACACGCTCCGGCCGTACGGAGGTCGACACGTCAAGATCACTCACAGGCACATTCATCAGACTGTTGCGCACACATCCACCGACGAAAAATGCCTCTTCCCCCGCATCTGAGAACATCGACATGAGGCGCGTTGCTGCGGGTGACGTGATCCAAGAGGAGGTCACTCTCATTGGTTTACCCGCTCCGCCAAGACCCGCAAGATGCGCGCCGTTGCGCCCCAGATGTAATAGGGTCCGTAAGGCACTGTATAGAACGAACGCAGCTGTCCACGCCAACGACGCGACTGAATTGAAAAATTATCCGGATTCAGCACATGCGAGAGCGGCACATCGAAAACCTCAGACACCTCACCCGCTTCAGGAACTGGCGTAAAATCGTCTCTAATCCAGCCTAAAACTGGAAACATTTCAAACTGTGTCACGGTTTGATGTGTGGGCAATTCGCCGAGAACATCCACATTTGAGGGAGGAAGACCGATTTCTTCATAGGCCTCGCGCAGCGCGGCTGCGACATGATCGTGATCTTCGGGATCGACCCGACCACCCGGAAATGCAATTTGCCCCGGGTGGTGTTTGAGCGCCGAAGAGCGTTTTGTCAGGATGAGACGCAAGCCGTCTGCGGTTTCCTTGATCGGCACCAGCACCCCGGCAGCGCGCAGGGGGCTCGTAACTGTCGGACGCAGCGCCTTGTTCAGGTCAAAATCCGACGAAGTCTCGCCGGATTTTCGCAAGAGCGCCGCAAGGCCGTTTCGATCAATCTCCGTCACCATCCTGTTTATCCTCCGCCTCGAACCCCAGCGTTTTGGGATCAAGCACATAATGCGCCCCACAAAACTGACAGTCCGCCGTCACAAGACCTTCTTCAGTCGTCATATGCGCAATGTCTTTGGCAGAATAGATCGAGAGGCTTTCGCGCACACGTTCTTCGGAACATTGACAGCCGAATGCGACCGGCTGCGGATCGAAAACGCGTGGCTTGTCTTCATGGAACAGGCGCACAAGCAATTCGGTGGGTTGCACACGCGGGCCGACCAATTCCATCTCTTCGACGGTATCGAGCAAGATATTGGCACGGTTCCAATCCTCGAAATCCTCCTCATCCAAGATGTCGGAGGCGCGCAACAGGCCGCTGTCATCCCCCTCTTCTGATTGCGCGACAAAAGGCGAGGCTTTCGGCATTTTTTGCAGCATTACGCCTCCGGCACGCCAGCCCTCTTCGGAACCCGGCGTTTGGGATTTTCCGAAACTCGTGACAAACCGGCTTGGAAGCTGTTCGGACTGGGCAAAATAGGTCTCTGCACAGGCCGACAGAGAGCCGCCAGAGATCGGAGTGATGCCTTGATAGGGCACATTACCCTGGCCCTGATCGATCAAAATGGCGAAATAACCTTTGCCGATTTGCGAAAACGGATCGACGCGCGGCACAAGACGCGACGCATCATAGGATGCATAAGCACGGACACGACCCGGCTCACCTTCAGACGCTGGCGCATAGTAGTCGGTGGCAATCAAACGTGCGGGACCATCCCCACGCACCTGCAGAGACAGCTTCCAACGCAACTTGATGGTTTGGCCGATCATCGCCGTCAGCAAAGCCATTTCGGCAACCAAGGCCTCGATCTCATTCGGATAGTCGTGTTGCGATAGAATTTTATCCAGCACACCATCGAGGCGCACCACCCGGCCGCGTATATCGGAGGCGTCCAACTGAAACGGGAGAACTGTGTCATCCCAAGCGATTTTTGATCCGAGCATTTTTGCGTTCCCTGACATTCGGCGCTGGCATATCCTGTTCATATAGGCGGAACAACCATTGAAGAAAGGTCAGGCACATGCGCAGATATGGAGAACCCAGGATTTCAGGGAAGCCATATCGTGCCCGTCCCGGTGCTTATGCCATTCTTCCGCGAAACGATCAGGTGCTTCTGACCTATCAGGCCGGCATTCACCATGAATTTCAACTCCCCGGTGGCGGCATCGATCCCGGTGAAAGCCCAGTCCACGCCCTGCATCGTGAAGTCTTTGAGGAAACAGGCTGGCGCATTGCGCAGCCGCGCTTCCTTGGAGCTTTCCGCCGATTTGTTTTTATGCCCGAATACGATCTCTGGGCGGAAAAAATCTGTCATATCTACCGGGCGTTTCCGGTGCGGAAACTGGCCGAGCCACCAGAGAATGATCATTCCGTTCATTGGGCAAGTTTGGATCAGGCTATGATCAGCCTTGGAAACCCCGGAGACAGAGCCTTTCTTCAGACCTTATTCTGACCGGGATACTCCAAAAGGATCGCCGAGATATCGTCCGGGAAATCCCTGTCATTGTTGAAATTATTCAAGTCCCATAGGAAGGTATCAAAAAATGCATTGCCGGTTTCTTTGGAGATCTGGTGACACATCTCGATCAGCCCCTCTTCGCCCAACATGCCATCTCCACCGTCCGGGCATTCCGTCACACCATCCGAAAACACCAGAATGCGTTCGCCTGGCGCCAGCTTGATGTGGACATCCTCGAATTCCGCAAACGGCAGCAAGCCAACGGGAAGTCCGCCCGTCCCAAAGAACGTGGCGACACCATCAGGTGATTGACGAATGGGATTTGGATGACCGCATTGGGTCATCACAAAGTCGCCCGTCATGCGATTAAAATGACCCAAAATCATGGTGAAATAGAGATCCGTCTCCATTTCCTCCAACATCAATCGGTTCAAATTGGCCGCCACCTCAGACGGGTTCCGCGGCACATGGGCGCCGTCTTCACCGACTTGGATGGCCAGATTTTGCTCTGCGGTTGACCCCGACAGATAGGCCGCGAGCCGCGCCGTCATAAGCGCGGAGGCAATGCCGTGGCCCGATACATCAATGGAAAAAATTCCAAATTGCTGATCGTTGATCGGAAAAAAGCCAACCAAATCCCCCCCTACATGCCCGCTCGGTCGCAACAGAAGTGACACTTGGGCGGAGGAAAAATCACGAAACCGTTCGCGCACAAGGGATTGCTGGAGCTTTCGTGCCTCGACCAGATCACGGTCGAGAGAATCATAAAGCGCAGAAATTTCCGTCAGGGTCGAACTCACGAGCCGGTTCTTTTCCGTCAGCTCCCGCTCCATGCGCAAAATACGCTCGCCAGCACGAATACGTGCCAGCAACTCATCTCCCGCGACTGGTTTCGTCAAAAAATCATCCGCGCCGATATCAAGCCCCTGAGCCACCTCCGTCTTGTCGGATTTAGACGTCAAAAGAATAAAATAGCCGTAGTGTTCACGTTCAAGCTGCCGAAATTCCTGACAGAATTCCAAACCACTCATGCCAGGCATCATCCAATCCGACACGACCAGATCAATGGCTTCAGATTGGCAAACTTCCAGCGCCTCTTCGCCGGATGCCGCCTCAAACACCATGTAGCCCCATCGCCCAAGATAGGACGAAAGAATACGCCTCTGCGCCCGCGAATCATCAACGACCAGCACATTATTCACCACGCCGCGTTCAGGAACGGCCTGAAGATATGCGTGTTTTTCTTGAGCGATGGCCAAAATCGACGTCCTCATAATCATTTCGATGTCTGAGCATGACCCGATCGGTTTAATGCCGCCTTAAATGTAAAATTTTCCGGAAATCAGATCACATCCTTACCGATCGGTAATCTTCTTGGGGTTCTATTTACCGTGAAATGGAGAGCCATATGATTGACTGGAATCGAGTCGAAGAATTGCGTGACGAAGTGGGTGCAGAAGACTTCCAGGAGGTGGTCGAGCTGTTCCTCGAAGAGGTCGACGAGGCAATCGCACGCATGCAAGCCCAGCCGGATGCATCCCGGCTGGAGCAGGATTTGCATTTTCTAAAGGGCAGCTCCCTGAACCTCGGGTTTGCTGCGTTTTCGTCCCTTTGTTACGAGGGGGAAGCTGCGGCAAGACAGGGGCAAACGGATGGGGTCGACCTGCCGAAAATATTCAACAGCTACGCAGAGTCACGCGCGGAGTTCTTAAGCAAATCCGCAGCGTAAATTTTTCAGAGAACAAATTCCGCAAGCGCCTGATCATTTGTGATATCCCGATAAACCAAACCTGCGGCATCCATTTTCTCAAACAAATGCGCGAAATTATCCGGATTATCCGTCTCAATCCCAATCAAGACCGAGCCAAAATTTCGCGCTGATTTCTTGAGATATTCAAAGCGCGCGATGTCGTCATTGGTTCCGAGCATATCGAGAAACTCGCGCAAAGCGCCGGGCCGCTGCGGCATACGCAGGATGAAGTATTTCTTGAGATTGCGGAATCTCTGGGCCCGCTCCTTCACCTCCGGCAAACGTTCGAAATCGAAGTTCCCGCCAGAGGTCACACAAACGACCCGTTTGCCCCGAATCTGCTCGCGAATGTCCTGAAGCGCATCAACCGAGAGTGCGCCAGCGGGTTCCAAAACGATACCTTCGACGTTCAGCATCTCCAGCATCGTGGAGCAAATGCGATCTTCCGGGCAGGCCAGAATGTGATCGGGTGAAATATTCTTCAGACTCTCGAAGGGCAGTTCCCCGATCCGCGCGACGGCGGCACCGTCTACGAAGCTATCGACATCCGACAAAGTGACAGGATGCCCCTCAGCAACCGCCGCTTTGAGTGAACGCCCCCCCATCGGTTCGACAAAATAGACCTCGGCCTGTGGTGCCGTCGCTTTGAGATAGGACACGACGCCTGCGGAAAGACCGCCGCCTCCGACGGGAAGAACAACAACATCAGGCACCATTTGGGACATGAATTCGACCGCAACCGTGGCCTGCCCCTCGATCACATCGAGATCGTCGAAAGGCGCAAGAAAATGGCCGTCCTCACTTGCGCAGTAGGTTTTCGCGGCTTCAAGCGTGTTGTCGAAATAGTCCCCAACAAGGCGAATTTCGACCATGTCACCGCCGAAGACTTTGGTCTTATCGATCTTTTGCTGTGGCGTGGTGACCGGCATGAAGATGACGCCGCGCACACCGAACTGACGACAGGCAAAGGCCACGCCCTGGGCATGGTTTCCGGCGGAGGCACAGACGAAAAGCCCAATGTTCGGGTCTTTTTCACGCGCCTTGATCATCGCGTTCCACGCCCCGCGCAGCTTGTAAGAGCGCACCGGCGTCAAATCTTCGCGCTTGAGCCAGACATCGCAATCAAAGGCTTGCGACAGGTGATCGTTGCGCAGACAGGGGGTTGGCTCGAAAAGGCGCCGCACCAAGGTCTCCGCTTCACGGGCCTTTTGCGCGAAATTGTCCGGGTCAGTCATTCAAATGCCCCTTCATCGCCAACTCATAGATCGAGGACAACAGGCTGACGTTGATCATCAGCAAAATCCAACCCGCCGCCAATTCGTACAGCAGGCCAATGATACCGCTGCCAAACACCGGGGCGATGACTTGAACGACCATCAACACGGCAACCGACAGGATCGCGGCCTGCAAAATCGGGCCGGAGTGAGGCTTCGTGGCCCGCCATGCTTCACCCATGGGTACCTTGTTCCCAATGGCAACCCCCGGCAACATGGGCGAAATCCGAAAAAACACAAAGGCTGCCGGCAAGCCGACAAGCACGATAAGGAACAGGGCACCAACAGACTGGGGCAAAATTCCGCCAAACAAGGACAGAAAAACCCCTCCCCAAAGAACGATCAACAAGCCAACCAACAGGCCCATCACGATGGACAGGATAAGGTAGCTAAAAATGCGCCCACCACTCCAGGACGGGAAAGCCGAGGTCGGGCGTTTGCCCTCAAGCGCATAGCGGTGCCACTCGACTGCGATCCAACACGAGCCGACCGCCATCACGATATTCGCAGCGAAGAGCAACATCAGGCCATTGCCGGAGACCGCCTCCGGATCGCCCGCCGCGAGGCCTTCCATATCCACCGACCCAAAGACCAAAATCTGCAGGATCAAAATTCCGATCCAGATTAGACCAGATACAGCCAATGCTTCGTCGAGGTGGCGCAGAACACGCAACACGGCGTTCTGAAAGAGGATAAAGCCCGTCATGATAACCCTTTTCGATCAACTTACCCGACGGTCTTAGTGGTTTTCCCCTCTGAGCTAAAGCATTCTTGGCGCGAAACCCCGCTCAAACCTTGCCCTCAGGACGAAAACCCGATAATCGCCCGTGCGATATCCGCAAAAGGAAAGTCTCATGTCAGCGCCCAAAAAAGTGGTTCTCGCCTACTCCGGCGGCCTCGATACCTCGATCATCCTGAAATGGCTCCAGACCGAATATGGCTGTGAGGTTGTGACCTTTACCGCCGATCTCGGCCAAGGTGAGGAACTGGACCCGGCGCGAAAAAAGGCTGAGATGCTCGGCATCAAACCGGAAAACATCTACATCGAAGACGTGCGCGAAGAGTTCGTGCGTGATTTCGTCTTCCCGATGTTCCGCGCCAATGCCGTTTACGAAGGCCTTTACCTTCTGGGCACTTCCATCGCGCGTCCGCTGATCTCCAAACGTCTTGTCGAGATCGCAGAAGCCACCGGTGCCGATGCCGTCGCTCACGGCGCGACCGGCAAGGGCAACGATCAGGTGCGGTTCGAGCTTTCTGCCTACGCGCTCAACCCCGACATCAAAGTGATCGCACCCTGGCGGGAATGGGATCTGTCCTCGCGCACCAAACTTTTGGACTTCGCCGAGCAGAACCAAATCCCGATCGCGAAAGACAAACGTGGCGAAGCGCCATTCTCCGTCGACGCGAACCTTCTGCACACCTCGTCCGAGGGCAAAGTGCTTGAGGACCCGGCACAAGAAGCGCCCGATTACGTCTACCAGCGCACGGTTCACCCCGAAGATGCGCCGAACGAACCCGAGTTCATCGAGATCACCTTTGAAAAAGGCGATGCGGTAGCGATCAACGGCGTGGCGATGAGCCCGGCGACGATCCTGACCGAACTGAACGAATACGGTCGCAAGCACGGCATCGGCCGTCTCGATTTCGTCGAGAACCGTTTCGTCGGTATGAAATCGCGCGGCATCTATGAGACCCCGGGCGGTACGATCCTGTTGGAAGCACACCGTGGCATCGAACAAATCACACTCGATTCCGGCGCAGGTCACCTGAAAGACAGCCTGATGCCGCGTTACGCCGAGCTGATCTATAACGGCTTCTGGTTCTCGCCGGAGCGTGAAATGCTTCAGGCCGCCATCGACAAATCGCAAGAACATGTCTCCGGCAATGTGCGCCTGAAACTCTACAAAGGCTCTGCCTTCACCGTGGCCCGGTCGTCCGAAGCCTCGCTTTATTCCGAAGCGCATGTGACTTTCGAAGACGATGCAGGCGCTTACGACCAGAAAGACGCCGCGGGCTTTATCCAGCTCAACGCGCTGCGCCTGAAACTTCTGGCCGCACGGAACCGTCGTTTGAAGAAATAACGATTTACCAATCTCGAGATGATAAAAGGGCGTCCACTTGGGCGCCCTTTTTATTTAGGTCTTCGAATTGATTTAGGCCGCGCGAAAGCTTTTCACCTCATCAGCCGAGGGGATCGCGTCCGCCGTTCCGGCGCGCGTCACCTTCAACGCCGCCGCCTGAACCGCCCATTCCATCGCGGCCTTGATCGGCATGCCAAGATCGAGCCCGGCGGCGACATAGCCGATGTAGGTGTCCCCTGCCGCCGTGGTGTCGACCGGCGTGACTTTCGGCGATGTCACCTCGATCACCTCACCCGTTTCATTCGAGCGCCACATGGCGCCTTGGCTGCCCAAGGTCACCATGACTTGTGGCGCGGGGATTTGCTCCAAAGACACGCCCATTTCGGTGCAGAGCTGAGAGGCTTCGACCGAATTCATCACCAGCATGGAGACGTCGGGGATGAGTTCTTTCACGGCTTTGATCGAAAACGGTGCCGCCGAATAGATCACCCGCATGCCTTTGACCAAAGCAAAAGTCGCAGCTTGGGGTTGCAGGTTGGTTTCGTTTTGCAGCAAAAGCGTATCTGAGGCCTTTGCCTGATCAATCGCCTCGACAACAAATTCGCTGTCTTGTTTCACATTCGCGCCCGGATCGAGCACGATCATGTTCTCGCCCTCGGGATCGACATAGATCACGGCGTGCCCCGTCGCCTCGGTGACCTCGCGCAGGTATTTGCAGTTCACGCCATAGCCTTCGATCCGCTTACGAACCCAGGTGTCGCTTTGGCCAATAGCCCCGATATGAAACACCTCAGCCCCGGCCTTCGCGGCCGCGACCGATTGGTTCATACCCTTTCCACCCAGGCCAAGCTTATGGCCCGTCGCAGAAAGGGTTTCTCCGGGTTCGGGAAAATGCGGAAGCATGTAGAAATGGTCGATATTCACCGAACCGAGATTAAAGATCGCCATAACACGCCTCCCACTTTTTACGTCGTTTGACCCACCTTACACGCGGCAAGCACGGCCATGTTCAGAATATCGTTTACAGTCGAAACCGTTGAACAAATCTGAATCGGCTTGTCGACACCGGTCAAGATCGGACCAATGACGGTCGCACCGGCCATTTCCTGCATCAGTTTCACCGAAATCGACGCGGAGTGGCGCGCCGGCACCACGAGGATATTCGCAGGCCCAGACAGGCGACAGAACGGATAGGCCGACATGACATCGGGGTTCAGCGCCACATCGACGGTCATCTCGCCATCATATTCGAAATCGACGCCGCGCTTGTCGAGCACCTGCGGCGCGATGTGCATTTTGTTGGCCCGTTCAGAGACCGGATAACCGAAGGTCGAGAAGGAGACGAAAGCCACCCGCGGTTCGATCCCCATCTTGCGCGCCACGGCGGCGGCGGCGGTGGCGATGTCAGCGAGATCTTCCTCTTCCGGCCATTCATGCACGAGAGTGTCGGCAATGAAAATGATCCGGCCTTTGTGCAAAACGGCAGTGACGCCCACGGCGCCATCTTCCGCCTTCGCATCGAATACCGAATTGATCCGATCAAGCACATGCGCGGATTTGCGCGTCGCTCCGGTGACGAGACCGTCGGCATGGCCATGCGCCAGCATCAAAGCGGAAAACGCATGACGGTCACGGGCGGCCAGACGGTGAATGTCCTTTTGGTCAAAACCTGTACGTTGCAGACGTTTATAAAGGAAATCCTTATACTCAGAGAGGTGCTGCGTGTTGGCGGCATTGACGATTTCGATCTCGGACATTGCTTCGCCAAGACCCTCTTCTTGCAGTTTGGCCCGCACGTCTTCGGTCCGACCGACGACCAGAGCACGTCCGAAACCGCCCCGGTGATAGGCCACAGCCGCGCGCAGAACACGCGGATCGTCGCCCTCAGCAAAGACCATCGTCGCCTGCGCCTGACGCGCGCGCGCATAAAGTCCCTGAAGGATTTGCGCCGTCGGGTCCATCCGGGCCTGAAGGTCCTGCGCGTAGCCTTCCATGTCGATGATCGGACGTCGAGCCACGCCCGTATCCATGCCGACCTGCGCGACAGCGGGCGGGATCGTGTAAATCAAACGCGGATCAAACGGCGTCGGAATGATGTAATCGCGGCCAAAGGTCAGTTTGCGGCCGTAGGCCAAGGCCACCTCATCCGGCACATCTTCGCGCGCCAGAGCCGCCAGAGCTTCGGCGCAGGCGATTTTCATCTCATCGTTGATGGCACGGGCATGGATGTCGAGCGCCCCGCGGAACAGGTAGGGAAAGCCCAAGACGTTGTTCACCTGGTTCGGATAATCCGAGCGCCCGGTCGCGACGATCACGTCATCACGCACCTCATGCGCGTCTTCAGGTGTAATCTCCGGATCGGGGTTCGCCATGGCGAAAATCACGGCATTGGGCGCCATGCTTTTGACCATATCCTGGGTCACGGCGCCTTTGGCCGACACACCAAGGAACACATCAGCATCCACCATCGCTTCGCCCAAGGTGCGCGCATCGGTGACCGCCGCGTGAGCCGATTTCCACTGGTTCATACCTTCGGTACGGCCCTGATAAATCACGCCTTTGGTGTCGCACATGATGCAATTGTCATGCTTCGCGCCCATGGCCTTGACCAGTTCAAGACAAGCGATCCCGGCGGCACCAGCCCCGTTCAGGACAATCTTACAATCTTCGATTTTCTTGCCGGAGATGTGCAGCGCGTTGATCAAGCCGGCCGCACAGATCACCGCCGTGCCGTGTTGGTCATCGTGGAAAACAGGGATGTCCATCTCTTCCTTGAGACGTTGCTCAATGATGAAACACTCAGGCGCTTTGATGTCCTCAAGGTTGATCCCGCCAAAGCTCGGCCCCATGAGGCGCACAGCACGAATGATCTCTTCGGGATCCTCGGTGTCCAGCTCGATGTCGATGGAGTTCACGTCGGCAAAGCGTTTGAACAGAACCGCCTTGCCCTCCATCACCGGCTTGGACGCCAAAGCGCCGAGATTGCCAAGGCCCAAAACCGCTGTCCCGTTCGAGATCACCGCAACGAGGTTGCCCTTGTTCGTGTAGTCATAGGCCGTTTCCGGCGCTTTCGCGATTTCTTCGCAAGGTACAGCTACGCCCGGGGAATAGGCCAGCGACAGGTCCCGCTGTGTCGTCATCGGCACACTCGGTGCGACATCGAACTTGCCGGGACGCGGGTCCATGTGAAATGCGAGCGCTTCTTCGCGCGTTTGTTTGATTTTGGACATTCGGGTGGCCTCCTCGCCATCAGTTCGGACTACTTACCCACACCCTGCCTCGGTCTCAACAAAAAGAACGCGATCTGGCCCTTTACGCCACATATTGGGTCGTTAAGTTGGGGCGAAATCAGACAGGGAACTGCATCTTGGCCACCGAAACGCCCGCCGCAACGCCGATGATGGCGCAATATCTCGAAATCAAAGCGCGTCATCGCGATGCGCTTTTGTTTTATCGCATGGGCGATTTCTACGAGATGTTCTTTGACGATGCGATTGCCGCTTCAGAGGCGCTCGACATCGCGCTGACGAAACGCGGCAAACATGCGGGCGATGACATTCCGATGTGCGGTGTGCCGGTTCATGCCGCCGAGACCTATTTGCTCAACCTCATTCGCAAGGGCTTCAAAGTCGCCGTTTGCGAACAGCTCGAAGACCCGAGTGAGGCGAAAAAGCGTGGCTCCAAGGCCGTGGTCAAACGTGACGTCGTGCGTCTGGTGACGCCGGGCACGTTGACCGAAGACACGCTCTTGGATGCGCGACGTCACAACTACCTCGCCGCCTATGCGGAAATTCGCGAAGAGAGTGCGCTGGCCTGGATCGACATCTCGACCGGCGCCTTTCATGTGATGCCCTGCCCGCTTGTGGGTCTGGGGCCGGAGCTTGCGCGCCTCAACCCCTCGGAGATCGTCGTATCTGAGGTGAATGAAGCGAATTGGGCCGAGTTTGTGCCTGATTTCTCTGATCGCATCACCGAATTGTCGCGCGCGTCTTTTGACAGCACGTCGGCGCAAACGCGACTGACGTCCCTCTTCGGCGTCTCGTCTCTCGAGGCCTTCGGCCAGTTCACCCTGCCCGAAGTGGCCGCCATGGGCGCGATCGTCGATTATCTCGACATCACGCAAAAGGGTAAATTGCCACTCGTGCGACGCCCCATTCGTGAGTCCTTGCGCGGTGCGATGCAGATCGACGCCTCGACCCGCCGCAATCTTGAGATTTCGCATGCCCTGTCTGGCGGTCGCGAAGGATCGTTGATTGCCACGATGGACCGCACAGTGACGGCCGCAGGTGGGCGTCTTCTTGAGCGCCGGCTTTCGAGCCCATCGCGTGACGTCTCTACGATCTCCGCACGGCTCGATGCGATCTCTTTTGCGATTGAAAATACCCAAACCGCCCAAGCGCTGCGCGACGCGCTGCGGAAGGTTCCGGACATGGAACGCTCGCTGTCACGTCTCGGGCTTGAACGTGGAGGTCCGCGCGACCTGGCGGCCATTCGCAATGGTCTGTCACAGGCGGAAAACATCTATGATCTACTTGAAAATGCGCCAGTTTCGACCCTAATCCAGCAGAAAATGGCATTTCTGACAGGTCAAGCCGAACTGATTGACTTGCTCGATGCGGCTCTGGTTGCGGAACCACCCCTGCTCGCGCGGGACGGCGGATTTATCGCCGCCGGGTATCACGAAGAGCTCGATGAATCTCGCACTCTGCGCGACGAAGGGCGCGGTGTGATTGCCTCCCTACAGATGAAATATGCAGAGATGACCGGCGTCCAGTCGCTCAAGGTCAAACACAACAATGTCCTCGGCTACTTCATCGAAACCACCTCGACGCACGCCGAAAAAATGCATTCCTTGTCGGAAACCTTCATTCACCGTCAAACGACCGCCAATCAGGTGCGGTTCACAACGCTGGAACTTTCCGAGCTGGAGACAAAAATCCACAACGCCGGTGGGCGCGCGCTTGAGATCGAAAAACGCCTCTATGAGACACTACGCATGGCGATTTTGGAACAGGCCCCTGCAATCAACGATGCCTCTGGCGCGCTGGCCGAACTGGACCTGATCACAGCGCTTGCCGATCTCTCTGTGAGCGAAGGTTGGACCCGTCCTCAGGTGGATTTGGGTCGAGAATTCTTGATTTCCGGCGGTCGTCATCCCGTTGTGGAACGTGCCTTGCGCAAGCAAGGCGGGGACAAATTCGTCGCCAACAACTGTGACCTGTCTGACGGACATGAGGGCGCCGCGATCTGGCTTTTGACCGGGCCGAACATGGCCGGTAAGTCGACATTCCTGCGCCAAAACGCGTTGATTGCCCTGATTGCTCAGGCTGGCTCCTATGTGCCCGCCGACTCCGCACATATCGGCATTGTGTCCCAACTTTTCTCCCGCGTCGGTGCCTCTGACGATCTGGCACGCGGGCGTTCGACCTTCATGGTGGAAATGGTTGAAACCGCCGCGATCCTCAATCAGGCCGACGACCGAGCCCTCGTGATTTTGGATGAAATCGGGCGCGGCACGGCGACCTATGACGGCTTGTCGATCGCTTGGGCGACGCTTGAGCATCTGCATGATGTCAACAAATGCCGCGCGTTGTTTGCGACGCACTATCACGAAATGACCAGTCTTTCCGACAAACTGTCAGGCGCAGAAAACGCCACCGTGTCGGTCAAGGAATGGGAAGGCGAAGTGATTTTCCTTCATGAGGTGATCAAGGGCAAAGCGGATCGGTCCTACGGTGTGCAAGTCGCCCGACTTGCGGGCCTGCCAGATGCCGTGGTCGAGCGCGCGAAATCCGTTTTGGAGGCTTTGGAAAAAGGTCAGTCCGAGAATGCCGCCAATCCCAAAGCGATCATTGATGATCTTCCGCTCTTCGCCGCGATGCCGCCCGCGCCAAAACCCGTGGCGCAAAAAGAGAGTGCCGTTGAAAAGGCTCTTGAGGGGATTTTGCCGGATGATCTGAGCCCGCGTGAGGCGCTTCAAGTGCTCTATGATTTGAAAGCGAAGCTGGACTAGGCGCCACGCGTCACCAGCTTCCGCTTGCCCCGCCGCCGCTTGACGAACCGCCGCCAAACGAGCTGCTCCCCGAAGAAGAGGAGCTTGAGCTTTTGCGCGGGATGGTGCGTTCAACGGAATAGGCATCGCCGCAATTGTGACAATGGTAATCGATGCGCTTGCGGCCCGTTGACGATGTGGTCGCATGTTCGAGAATGGTGGTGTCGCCCTCAACGGTGCGATACCCGCAATTTCGGCAAACGGAGTAGGACGAAAACCACGCACGATAGCCTTCGATGGTGATGTGCTGACAGGTCTGACATTCCCAGACATCGTAATCGACGGATTTCAAATCCTCTTCGGTGATCTGTCCTTTCTGGAGGTGGTTGTCCTCCCAGGCCTCATCCAGACGCGTCATTTGATGACCGTCATTGGGACAAATACGAGGGTGATTGCGTTTCCAACGGCGATAGGCCCGATAGGGAAACGGCAAAAGAGCCGCCAGAATGGCAAAAATCCAATTGCCGAGCCCCTGCACGACGGAATTGACCATGCGGCCAATCATATTGGTCGCCCTCACCCATGGACTCGCATCGTATTCACCCGGCCAAGACCCTGTCACAGCCAGGATCGTATGATTGACACCGTTTGAAATGCCCTCCTCATAGGCGTCGTCGCGAAAATACGGCAGGATGTCATCGTCGATCACCTTTTGCATCGGGTCATTCATACGCGTGCCGTAGCCAGAACCAACCTCCAGGCGCACTTTGCGATCCCACAGAGAGACAAGCATCATCACCCCATCGTTCCGCTCAGCGTTGCCAACACCCCATTCGTTGAAAAGCCCCGTCGCAAAGGGTTCAATCGCGCCCGTATGACCGTAACGACGCATTTCATAGATCGTGACGACCGTGAACTCGATCCCCGTCTCTTCTCGTAATTCCATGAGGCGATCATGGATGTCATCCGCGACCTCATTCGAGAGAATATCAGCGAAATCATTGACATAGATATCACGATACTCTGGATAATCCTGAGCCACGACAGAGAAGGGCATCAGGATCAAAAGCAACAAAAGACGGATAACACGCATAGAAAAAGCCCTCGCAAGATACGAGGGCTTTAGCAAAGCTCAGTTTCCGGGAAAACCTTTTTACGCGGGCGTCGACGACACCCCAACCTGTGCCGGGCGCAGCAGGCGGTCGTGGATCATGAAACCCACGTTCATAACTTGGATAATGTCACCGGCTTTGGTGCCAGGCACGGGGGCCTCGAACATGGCTTCGTGAATTTGCGGATCGAAGGTCTCGCCCACTTCCGGGTTCACGATCTGAATGCCGTGTTTCGAGAAGGTGTTCAAAAGCTCACGCATGGTCAGCTCGATCCCTTCGATCAGGGCGGCCTGCGTTTCGCGTTGATCTTCGGCAATCGCATCAATCGCGCGTTTCATGTTGTCGAAGACCGGCAACATATCGCGGGCCAGTTTGGACCCACCATAGTTTTCCGCCTCGCGACGATCACGATCCGCACGCTTGCGGGAGTTTTCCGCATCGGCCACCGCACGCATGAAACGATCCCGGAATTCATCGCGTTCTGCGCGGAGCTGTTCGAGCTCCTCGGACAGATCGCCAGTTTCCGGATCTTCAAGTGCCTCATCAGAGGTGATGTCGATGATCTCTTCTTCAGTCGGGCGTTTGATCTCTTCAGACATATCTTTCTTCGGATCCGTCATGTTTCACCTTTTCAAGCCTTGCCGGACACAATCCGTCCGACAAGTTGGGCCGTGTAATCGACAATCGGCACGATCCGCCCATAGTTGAGGCGAGTCGGCCCGATGACACCCACGGCACCGATAATTTTTCGTTCAGCGTTCATATATGGAGAAACCACCAAAGAGGAACCCGAAAGTGAGAAAAGTTTGTTCTCTGAGCCAATGAAAATGCGCACGCCTTCGCCATCTTCGGTCAGTTCGAGAAATTCCGCAATGTCGCGTTTCTTTTCGAGATCGTCGAACAGGCTTCTGATGCGATCAAGCTCTTCGGCCTCAGCGCTTTCCCCCAAAAGATTGGCACGCCCGCGCACGATCAAGCGCTCGTAATGCGACCCCTCACCTTCCCAAAACGCCGAACCGTTTTCGATCAGATCGGCAGCGAGGCTATCAAGCTCCTGCCGCCGTGTTTTGATCTCGCGTTCCACCGTCGTCCGCAGCTCAGAGAGCGTTTTGCCCTCAACTAGAGAATTCAGGAAATTCGTCGCCTCCCGCAGCGAGGACGGCGTTTGCCCCATCGGCGGCGTGAAGATGCGGTTTTCGACATGACCGTCGGCAAAGACCAACACGACCAGCGCACGGTCCGGTGCGAGATTGACGATTTCCACATGTTTAACAGGCGCTTCGTGTTTAGGCGCCAACACAAGACTGGCGCCTTGTGTCAAACCCGACAGAGCCGACCCGACACGGTCCAAGGCCCCGTTCACATCGTGATGTTCGTTGCGGATGGTCAATTCCATCTTTTCGCGCACATCATCGGTGACCGTGCCGACCTCCAACAACCCGTCCACAAACAAACGCAGCCCAAGCTGTGTCGGCACCCGCCCCGCGGACACATGCGGACTGTCCAAAAGCCCGAGATATTCGAGGTCCTGCATCACGTTGCGCACGGTTGCGGCGGAGACTTTTTCGCTCATCGTCCGCGTCAGAGTGCGCGACCCCACAGGTCCGCCGCTTTCAAGATAGCCCTCGACCACGCGGCGAAACACTTCGCGCGACCGGTCATTCATTTCAGCGATGAGATTTACACGATCCGTCATTCTTCCTGCGTCTTCCGAAACCCTTTGCCATTAAAAGACATCGAGACCGAGGGTCAATGAGGCTTGCACGTCTGAGCACCTGTTCGGTATGTCTGCCGCAACAGATGCGGAAGGATATAGCATGCGACCCTCAGGTAGAAATTTAGACGAAATGCGGCCGATTTCAATCGAGACCGGCGTGACGAAACATGCCGAGGGCTCGTGTCTGATCCGTTGCGGCGACACGCATGTTCTCTGCACCGCCACGATCGAAGAGCGCGTGCCGCCCTTTATGCGCAATTCGGGCCAGGGCTGGGTGACCGCCGAATACGGCATGCTGCCGCGCTCGACCTCCTCGCGGATGCGTCGTGAGGCGACCCAGGGCAAGCAAGGTGGGCGTACCGTTGAAATTCAACGTCTGATCGGGCGTTCCCTGCGCGCGGGCGTGGATCGCGTGGCCCTTGGCGAACGTCAGATCACCGTCGACTGTGATGTCATTCAGGCCGATGGCGGTACACGTTGTGCGTCAATCACCGGGGGGTGGGTTGCCCTGCGTTTGGCGGTGAACAAGCTTTTGAAATCCGGCGCGCTCACTTCCGATCCGCTGATCTCGAATGTGGCGGCTGTGTCCTGTGGCATCTATGCCGGTCAACCTGTGCTCGATCTCGATTACCCGGAAGATTCCGAGGCTGGCGTGGACGGCAATTTCATCATGCTTGCCAACGGTCAGCTGATCGAAACCCAAATGAGTGCCGAGGGCGCCACCTATTCGCGCGCGCAGATGAACGAATTGCTCGATCTTGCCGAAAAAGGCGTTTCTGAGCTGGTTTCGGCTCAAAACGCTGCGGTGGCGTGATGCGCGCATTCGACGGTAAAAAGCTGGTTCTCGCCTCCCACAACAAAGGCAAGCTTCGCGAAATCGCGGAGCTTTTGGAACCCTTCGGGATCGAGGTGATCTCCGCCGGTGATCTCGGGTTCGAAGAACCGGACGAGACCGAAGACACCTTTGTCGGAAATGCCCGGATCAAGGCGCATTTTGCGGCCAAATCCAGCGGGCTCCCGGCCCTCTCCGATGACAGTGGCCTCGCAGTTGACGGTCTTGACGGCGCGCCGGGCGTCTATTCCGCCGATTGGGCAGAAACCCCCAATGGCCGCGATTTCCCGATGGCAATGCAAAAGGTCTGGGACCGTCTCGAAGAGGTGAATACAGCCGACCCCCGCACCGCGCAGTTCTGTTGCACGCTCTGCCTCGCCTGGCCTGATGGCCATGACGAGGTTTTCGAAGGCAAAGTCAAAGGTCACCTCGTCTGGCCCGCGCGTGGCGAGCGCGGCTTTGGGTATGACCCGATGTTCGTCCCCGAAGGTGAAACACAAACCTTCGGAGAAATCGATCCAGCGCGCAAACAGGCCATGAGCCATCGCGCCGATGCGTTTCGTCAACTGGTCTCCGGACCCTTTAAGGATCTCGCTAAATGAGTACCCGCAAACTGATCTCCTCCGGCTCTAATTTCGAAAAAGTCATGGGCTATTCCCGCGCCGTCGTACAAGGCGACTGGTGTTTCGTGTCCGGCACCACCGGCTACGATTACAGCACGATGACCATGCCGGAGAGCATCGCCGATCAGGCGCGCAATTGCTTCAAAACCATTTCCGGCGTGCTGGAAGGCGAAGGGTTTTCACTGAAAGACGCGGTGCGTGTGCAATACACGATCACCGACGCCGCTTTGGTGGATGAAGTTGTCCCGGCTTTGGGCGAATTCCTCGCCGATATTCGCCCTGCGGCCACCATGGTCGTTGCCGATCTCATCAAACCCGAGATGCTGATCGAAATCGAAATCACGGCGTTCAAGGGATAATCATGGAAGACTGGCAAAACGGGGGCTTTGGCCTCTACATCCATTGGCCGTTTTGCCAGGCGAAATGCCCCTATTGTGATTTTAACTCCCATGTGGCCGCGACGATTGATCAATCCGCATGGGAGCGCGCTTATCTGTCCGAGATCGAGCGTGTTTCACGGGAAACATCTGGCCGCGTGTTGAACACCGTATTCTTTGGAGGCGGCACACCGTCTTTGATGGATCCAGAGCTCGTAAATGCCATTTTGAGCAAGGTTCGAGACTGTTGGACACTTGCGAATGATGTCGAGATCACACTCGAAGCCAACCCGACCTCTGTCGAAGCCGGTCGTTTTCAGGGCTATCGCGACGCTGGCGTCAATCGTGTCTCCATGGGCATTCAGTCGCTTCATGACGAGGATTTGAAACGCCTCGGGCGCCTGCATTCTGTGTCAGAGGCGCGAAAAGCTTTCGATATTGCCCGAAATACCTTTGATCGTGTGAGTTTTGATCTGATTTATGCGCGACAAGGACAAACGCCAGACGCTTGGCGGACGGAATTGCGCGAAGCTCTCTCCATGGCCGTCGATCACCTGTCACTCTATCAGCTGACCATCGAACAAGGCACCGCCTTCGGTGATCGCTATGATCGCGGACTTTTACGTGGCCTGCCCTCTGACGACAGCGCGGCGGACATGTATTTCGTCACGCAAGAAGAGTGTGAAAAGGCTGGAATGCCTGCTTATGAAGTCTCTAATCACGCCCAAAATGGCTCTGAGAGCCGCCATAATCTCATTTATTGGCGTTATGGCGATTATGCGGGAATTGGTCCTGGCGCACATGGACGACTTACCTTGAGTGGTCAGAAATACGCCATCGATATGCCCCTCGCCCCAACTCAATGGCTGACATCCGTTTCTCAAAACGGTCACGGCGAAAATCCACGTGAAACTGTAAGTGGATACGATCAAGCCATCGAATATCTGATGATGGGGCTCCGGATCACCGAAGGCATCGATATTGCGCGGATTTCAACCCTCTTGGGCCAAGACTTTACTATTGAAAACAAATACTTGATTGAAGATGACTTCGTCAGAATCAAAAATGGCCGCCTTTCTGTCACCCAGAAAGGTCGGCCAGTTCTGAACGCGATCATTCGCGATCTGATCCCGGATTTTTAAGCGCCGCGGGATAGGATGCCACAGAGAGCATCCAACTCATCCAAAGAATCATAGGACACCGAAAGCACACCTTTCTCAGTGCCATCCTTATGATCAATATGCACCTTCATCCGGATTGCTGCGGAAAGATCGGACTCAAGCGCCCGCGTATCCGCATCTTTGTCCGGAGATTTATAGGATTTCGCAGTTTTGGGCTGACTTGGTGTCTTTTCAGCCTTCGCCAAGCGCTCCGTTTCCCGCACTGAAAGGCCGCCCTCAATGACTTGTTTCGCCAAGTCTGAGGGATCTTCAGCTGTGATCAAAGCCCGCGCATGGCCAGCCGACAACTGGCCTGACACCACAAACGCCTGAACATCGCTCGGGAGGTTCAAAAGTCGGATCAGGTTGGCGATATGGCTTCGACTTTTCCCCAAAGCATCGGACAGCTTTTCTTGCGTATGCCCAAATCGCTCCATCAATTGCTGATAGCCAGCCGCCTCTTCGATCGCGTTAAGATCAGAGCGTTGAATGTTCTCGATAATGGCGACTTCGAGCACCTCAGTATCGGAATATTCCCGCACCAAAACCGGAAGCTCATGCAAACGCGCAATCTGAGATGCGCGCCAACGACGCTCACCCGCCACGATTTCATATTCGCCTGCTTTGCGAGAACTTTCGCGCACGATCAAAGGCTGAATAACGCCTTTTTCACGGATGGAATCGGCCAGTTCATCGAGTGCTGACTGATTAAACGTCCGTCGCGGCTGATCAGGATTTGGTACGATTCTCTCAATCGGCACCAACATATCGGCCCGACGCGGCTCATTCTGAGAAGATTGTTCGTTAGGCGTATCCTGTGCCACATCCGCCATCAAAGCAGAAAGGCCACGCCCAAGACCTCGGTTTTTAGGTTTGCTCGGATTTGCCATTTTTATCGTCCTTTTTTCGCAATCACTTCTTTCGCCAGCGCCTGATAGGCTAAGCTGCCTTTCGACATCGGATCATAATCCAAAACGGGCAAAGCGAAAGACGGCGCTTCACTGATACGCACATTGCGCGGAATTACGGTTTCAAACACCAAATCCCCAAGGTTGTCACGCGCATCCAGCTCGACCTGACGGGACAAGTTGTTGCGTTGATCATACATGGTCAACACAACACCTTCGATACGCAGTTTAGAATTTGCCGTTTGGCGAACTTCGCGCACGGTTAGCATGAGCTGGGAAAGTCCTTCCAAAGCAAAGAACTCGCTCTGCAATGGCACCAAAACGGATTCGGCCGCCACCATTGCGTTCACCGTCAGCAAACTCAAAGATGGCGGACAGTCGATCAGGATAAAATCGAAAGCGAAATCATCAATCGCATGCTGCCGCAAAGCATCATGCAGCAGGAAACTGCGCTTTTCATTCGTGACCATCTCAATATCCGCAGAGCTGAGATCGATTGTCGCGGGAGAGATCCAAAGGTTTTCAAACTCAGTCGTTTGAATCACCTCATGTAAATCGACCTCGCCGAGAATGAGATCATAAGTCGTATAGCCGCGATTTTCCGACTCAATGCCCAAGCCAGTGGAGGCATTGCCTTGAGGATCAAGGTCGACAACAAGCACACGACAGCCATTTTTCACTAGAGCCGCGGCGAGATTGATCGCTGTCGTCGTTTTTCCAACCCCGCCTTTCTGGTTTGCAACGGCAATGATTTTCGGGCCCATGGGACGGGAAAGGTCAGACACGTTCTATATCTCCGATCAGCAGAATCACGGATTCTGCATCCGTTACGCTCGCATATTCTTCGTGGCTGAAGCGCCAGCTTTCAAGGGATTCGGCGAGTTCTTCACGAAAAGAAACCCCCTTTAAGAACACCCCATGTCCGCCCGGCGCCAAATGGCGTTCAGCATATTCCAAAAGCTTCGGAAGTGACGCTAAAGCCCGCGCTGAAATAAGATTTGCCTTCATCGGCTCAAGCATTTCAATGCGTTCTGATTTGACTGTTGCATTGAGATCCAGCTCTCGAACAACAGTTCTCAAAAACGTAGCTTTGCGTTGATCGGATTCCACCATTGTGAACGTCAACTCAGGAGAAAACTCCTTAGCCAAAGTCGCGCAAATTAGCCCAGGAAAGCCACCACCACTTCCTAAATCGCACCAATGGTTTAGCGGCGTTGGCGCAATTCGAAACACTTGTGCTGAATCCACAAAGTGGCGTTCCCATGCGCGCTCAATCGTCGATTTTGCCACAAGATTGATTGCGGGATTCCATTTTTGAAGCAAAGCCAGATAGGTTTCCAACCGCTCGAATGTTTCACGTGAAACATCGAAATCAGCAAACTTCAGTGAAGTCATCAGGATGCTTTCTCTCTTTGCGATTGACGCAACCGTGCAAGGATCAAGGTGACAGCGGCTGGCGTCATGCCTTCCACCCTGCCCGCTTGAGAAATAGTTTGCGGTCGAGCCAAAGTCAGTTTGCTACGCAATTCGTTCGAAAGTCCACTGAGCACCGAATAATCGAAATCATCCGGAATAACCTGAAGCTCATCCCGTTTCATTGCATCAACATCGCGCTGTTGGCGTTCGATGTAATTTGCATAGAGCGCATCGCGAGACAATTGCTCCTGTATCTCACGCGAAATTCCTGCGATTTCAGGGTTTAGCGAAATGATGTTTTCAAACGTGACATTCGGGAATGCCAGAACTTCATAAGGCGTACGGCGAGAGCCATCTGAACTTACAGTTACGCCAACCGCGCTAAGCTCTTTTGGCGTATAACTTTCCTTCTCAAGCAAAGCCCGGCCTTTTGAGAGGCTTTCCATCTTTTTCTCAAAAGCCTGCGCACGGGGCTCATGAACCAAGTCCAAATCCTTACCCAGCGGCGTCAAACGTTGATCGGCATTATCTGCCCGCAAAGACAAACGGAATTCCGCGCGAGACGTGAACATACGGTAAGGTTCACTCACACCACGCGTCACAAGGTCGTCAATCATCACACCGATATAGCTTTCAGATCGTGCGAATGTTGCACCATCTTTGCCCATAGATTTACGTGCTGCATTCAATCCTGCCACAAGACCTTGTGCGGCTGCTTCTTCATAGCCGGTTGTCCCATTGATCTGACCTGCCAAGAAAAGTCCCGGAACATCGCGCAACTCCAAAGTCAATCGGAGCGCGCGCGGATCTACATAGTCATATTCAATCGCATACCCCGGCTGGAGAATTTTCACATCCTCCAGACCACGAATAGAACGCACATAGGCCTCCTGCACTTCGAGCGGCAGAGAGGTGGAAATGCCGTTCGGATAAACCGTGTCGTCATCCACCCCTTCCGGCTCCAGGAAGATTTGGTGAGACGACTTATCCGCAAAACGGACAATCTTATCTTCGATAGACGGACAATACCGCGGACCTACGCCCTCAATATGGCCACCGTACATTGCAGACCGAGACAGGTTTTCGCGAATAATGTCGTGAGTCTTTTCATTCGTATGTGTGATGCCGCAGGACACCTGACGCGCAAACGGTTTGCTGTTCAGGAAGGAAAATACCACCGGGTCTTCATCACCCGGCTGTTCTTCGAGAATGTCCCAAGCAATGGTCTTGCCATCCAGACGTGGCGGCGTGCCGGTTTTCAGACGCCCCATCGGCAGCTCGAGCCCATACAGACGTTCCGCCAAAGCAACAGAGGGTTTGTCACCGATCCGACCGCCCGGACGCTTTTCTTCGCCAATATGGATCAAACCATTCAAGAAAGTACCGGTAGTCAAAACCACCGCACCCGCTTTAATCTGAGATTGATCACCGAAAACAACGCCACTTACAACATCGCCGCTCAGCAAAAGATCAGCGACCTCTGCTTCGATGATCGTAAAATTTTCGGTCGCCTCCAGCTCCGCCAACATCTCTGTGCGGTAAATTTTGCGATCAGCCTGCGCACGCGGACCTTGAACCGCTGGACCTTTTCGGCGGTTCAAAAGCCGAAATTGAATCCCGGCCTTATCCGCGATGCGCCCCATCACCCCGTCAAGTGCATCAATCTCGCGCACCAGGTGACCTTTTCCCAAACCGCCAATGGCCGGATTACAGGACATCACACCAATGCCATCTTTCCGCAAAGTGATCAGCGCCGTCCGAGCCCCTGCCCGAGCAGAAGCAGCCGCAGCGTCACATCCAGCATGGCCGCCACCCACGACGACGACATCGAAGTCGGTATGTTTCACGTGAAACACTCCTCGGTTTTCATTCATTTCCCGATGCAAAAACTGGAGAAAATCTCTCCAAGAATGTTCTCGACATCAATCCGCCCCACAAGGCAGTTCAGCGCATAGACCGCGCGACGCAGCTCTTCGGCCGCAAGCTCAGCACGTTCACCGCCGAGCAATACCTCATTTCGCGCTGATTCCATAGAGACAAGCGCGTCCTGAATTGCAACACGATGGCGTTCACGAATAGCTGAGGAGGCATCGGAGGCGCGATCTGAAAGTGTCGTCGCGATATGAGCCACCATAAGATCAACGCCCTGCCCGGTTTTACCGGAAACGGACTGCGGATAAGCACCGCTATCATCCTTGCCGATCAAAACAAGATCACCATATTTTGGAGTCATTTCAGGCTCGGCATCAGCATTTGGAAGCAAGATCACCCGCAAATCAGCATGCGCTGCACGGCTTCTTGCACGATCAATGCCGATCGCTTCAACCACATCACTGGTTTTCCGAAGGCCAGCCGTATCGAGGAGCGTCACAGGCAGGCCCTGTAAATCCATACGAACTTCGATAATGTCACGCGTCGTGCCAGCAAACTCAGACGTAATTGCCGCCTCACGCCCCGCAAGCGCGTTCAAAAGCGTCGATTTTCCCGCATTCGGTGGGCCAACAATGGCAACTTCAAAGCCATCCCGGATACGCTCCGCCATTTTTGCACCTTTGATCTCTTCTTCGAGCTCAATCATCGTCAGCGCGATCAATTCCAGAACCTCGGGCGAAACGTCCGTCGGAACCTCTTCGTCGGCGAAATCAATCGTCGCTTCGATCAAGGCCGCGGCACGGAGCAAAGCCGCCCGCCAACGCTCCGCCTTCTCGCCGAGCGCACCAGAGAAAACCTTTAACGCCTGGCGACGCTGAGCCTCCGTCTCCGCCTCAATGAGATCCGCGAGACCCTCGACCTGCGCCAGATCGAGCTGTTCATTTTCCAAAGCCCGGCGCGTGAATTCCCCCGCTTCAGCCAAACGCAGTCCGTCCAACTCGGCGAGTGTTTGAAGCACGGCATTGATAATCGCCACAGAGCCATGAAGTTGAAGCTCAGCACTCTCTTCCCCGGTGAAAGACGCGCCCTTTTCAAAGCAGATCGCCAAAGCTTCGTCGAGCATCACGCCGTCCGCATTTTTCAGAACACGCAGAGCCGTTCGACGTGGAGCTGGCACATCCCCCGCCAGCTTTTCGACAGCCCAAAACGCAAGCGGCCCGGAAATCCGGACCACTGCGACACCCGCTTTCCCGCGGGCAGATGCGAGGGCGTAAATCGTATCCATAGGTTTAACCTATTGATATCCTTTAATTTAAGCGTTCATCGAGTCGAAGAATTCGCTGTTGGTTTTGGTCTGCTTGAGCTTGGAAATCAAGAACTCAATCGCATCCGTCGTGCCCATCGGGTTCAGGATACGGCGCAAAACGTAGGTTTTCTGAAGATCTTTGGAATCGACCAGGAGATCTTCTTTCCGCGTACCGGATTTGAGGATGTCCATGGCCGGGAAGACGCGTTTATCGGCGACCTTACGATCCAGAACGATCTCGGAGTTGCCGGTCCCTTTGAATTCTTCAAAGATCACCTCATCCATCCGCGACCCGGTGTCGATCAGGGCGGTTGCGATGATGGTCAGGGAGCCACCCTCTTCGATATTCCGGGCCGCACCGAAGAAGCGTTTCGGGCGTTGCAGGGCGTTGGCGTCCACACCCCCCGTGAGCACCTTACCAGAGGACGGCACAACGGTGTTGAAAGCACGGCCAAGACGCGTGATCGAGTCGAGAAGAATGACGACGTCACGCTTATGCTCAACGAGGCGTTTCGCTTTTTCGATCACCATCTCGGAAACGGCGACGTGACGGGTTGCAGGTTCGTCGAAGGTCGAGGAAATCACCTCACCTTTCACGGAGCGCTGCATGTCCGTCACCTCTTCGGGGCGTTCGTCGATCAACAGCACGATGAGATAGCACTCAGGGTGGTTGGTTTCGATCGAATGCGCGATGTTTTGCAGCAAAACGGTTTTACCCGTGCGCGGCGGCGCCACGATCAGCGCACGCTGGCCTTTCCCGATCGGCGACACGAGGTCGATGATGCGGGCGGAGCGGTCCTTGATGGTCGGATCTTCGATCTCCATCTTGAGGCGCTCATCCGGATAGAGCGGCGTGAGGTTGTCAAAGTTGATCTTGTGACGGGCCTTCTCAGGCTCCTCAAAGTTGATCAACGTCACCTTTGTGATGGCAAAATAGCGCTCGTTCTCGTTCGGCGCATGCATCACACCCTCGACCGTGTCACCGGTGCGCAAACCATGTTGGCGGATCACATCGGGGGAGACGTAAATGTCATCGGGACCCGGCAAATAGTTCGCCTCAGGAGAGCGCAAAAAGCCGAAACCGTCTTGGAGCACCTCAAGCACACCGTCCCCGGAAATAACCCACTCATCTTCCGCGCGTTCCTTGAGGATCGAGAACATCATCTCGCCCTTACGCATGGTCGAGGCATTTTCGATCTCCAACTCTTCGGCCATCGCCAAAAGGTCTTTGGGGCTCTTGGCTTTCAAATCAGCCAGATTGAGAGTGGTGTCGCTCATAGAAAAATCCAATTGGACCGGTGTATCACGCGGGTCTTTCAGTCATGTCTCAGTGGAGAATCCCTACGCCGGACGGCGCGGGTTTGGCAGAGTGATAGAAACAGAAGTCAGTTAAGTCAATCTTTCTCAGAATGGCTTGGCGATAATCATCACCACGATGAAAATCATAAACAGCGTCGGAAGCTCATTCATCATCCGGTAATGACGGCCGGTTCGCGTGTTTGTGCCCGTGGTGAAATCCTTACGACGTGCGGCGCACCACATGTGAAACCAGGTCATTCCAAGCACATTCACAGCTTTGATCCAGGACCAGCCAGCCGTCCAATCGACGATACCGGGCGTGAAAACCAAACAGAGGCCAAAGAGCCAGCTGGAAATCATCGCAGGGTTCATGATCATTTTCAGGAGCTTTTTTTCCATATCCTGAAAGAGAAGATCGGTTTCCGTGCCTAGGGTCACGCTTTCGGTGTGACGGACGTAAAGACGTGGAAGGTAAAACAGGCCAGCCATCCATGCGATGATGGAAATGACATGCATAGACTTTGTCCAAGGATAAATGCTTGCGAGAATATCGCCCATAAGAGGTGCCCCTTCGTTTCTCTCTAAATAAAATAATAAAAGAAAAAGAAAAGGATGATGATTTTGTAGGGCCTGTGGATAATCTGGATTATTGAGTTTTACACAGGGTTTTCCAAGCTCTTGAAAACGTCATATTTCTTATCCACAGCTCAGGATAAGATGAAATTTACCATATAAATCAAAACGTTGAAATTTGATTTCTGTCGACATCAGGGGATGAGTTTCGAAGGTGTCGGGAAATTGTTACTTTTACATCCAGAGGCAAAATGTCTTACTCACGGTGATAAAGAGAGGTGAGGAGTGCGTGGAACTATCGGTTTATCCCCGGCTGCGCTAAAAGACCGAAAAACACCGCTTTGATACCCGCACTCACACAGGAGTTTTCAACAGAGCTATGAACAGCCCGGAACAGCTTATCCTCGCCTCGGGGTCCGAAATCCGGCAGACCTTGCTTCGAAATGCAGGGCTCTCTTTCGATGTTACTGTCGGACGAATTGATGAAGAAACGGTGAAAGAAGCGCTCCTTAACGATGGCGCAACACCCCGAGACATCGCCGATGCTCTGGCGGAGGCCAAGGCACGCAAAGTATCCATGAAACATCCGGGCGCCATGGTCATTGGCTGTGATCAAACGCTGTCTTTCAAAGGCAAGCTGATCTCCAAAGCGCAAAACATCGACGAGGCCCGCGCACAGCTCAAAGAGATGCGCGGCGAGCGGCACAAGCTTTTGTCTGCCGCCGTGATCTATGAAAATGGTGAGCCAAAATGGCGCCATGTTGGCGAAGTTCGCCTTGAGATGAATAATTTTTCTGACGCCTATCTCGACGATTACCTGACGCGGAATTGGGATCAGGTTCAGTATTGTGTCGGCTCCTATATGCTGGAGGCCGAAGGCGTGCGTCTTTTTTCGCGCATTGATGGTGATTACTTCACGGTGCTGGGTTTGCCCCTGCTGCCACTTTTGGCATATCTTGCACAAAGGGGAGTGATCGCATCATGAGTGACAAAATTCCGGTGGCCGGCGTGATTGGCATGCCTATTTCTCATAGCCAGTCGCCAAAGCTTCATAACTATTGGCTGTCTCGCTATCAGATCCCTGGCCATTACGTGCCTCTGCATATCGAGCAAGTGGATCTCGCAGAAGTACTGCAGATGATGCCGAAAATGGGCTTTGTCGGCGCGAATGTTACGATCCCCCATAAAGAAGCCGTTCTCGGGTTGGCCGACATCGTCACGGATCGTGCCGCGTTGATCGGAGCGGCGAACACGTTGATTTTCCGCTCAGATGGAAAACTTCATGCGGACAATACAGATGGCTATGGTTTCGTGGAGAACCTGCGCTGCAATGCGGAGTGGGACCCGAAATCCGGCCCCGCAGTCGTCTTGGGTGCCGGTGGTGCTGCGCGCGCGGTGATTGCCTCTCTTTTGGACGTCGGTGTGCCGGAAATCCGACTGGCCAACCGGACAAGAACACGTTCTGACGCGCTTCGGGCCGAATTCGGGACGAAAATCTCGGTTGTGGAATGGGTGAACGCGGGGGATATGCTCAAAGGTGCGCGCACGGTTGTGAACACCACTGCGCTTGGAATGAAGGGTCAACCTGAGCTCAAAATCCCCTTCGATCATCTGAGCTCTGACGCCGTGGTCACTGACATCGTCTACACGCCGCTGCGCACCGCTTTTCTGGACCGCGCCGCTGAGAAAGGCTGTCAAACCGTCGATGGTCTTGGCATGTTGCTGTACCAAGCCGCGCCGGGGTTTGAGCGTTGGTTTGGCAAGCGCCCCGAAGTCGACGACGCCACACGCCAATTCATCCTCTCCTCATGACAAAGCCCTTCATTATCGGTCTTACCGGCTCTATCGGCATGGGCAAAAGCACCACGGCGAAGATGTTCTCGGACGCAGGCGTACCTGTCTGGGATGCCGATGCCGCCGTGGCCCGGCTGTACGATCAGGGGGGCGCTGCGGTTGTGCCCATGGCGGAGCAATTCCCTCAGGCGATTGAGAACGGCAGCGTGTCGAAAACACGGCTCAAGGAGATCATCTCGAATGATCCCAACGCTTTGAAACAGATCGAAAAGATCGTGCACCCCTTGGTCGCGCAGGATCGTAAGAATTTCATCGAAAACAGTGCGGTCGAGATGATTCTCGTCGACATCCCGCTTCTGTTCGAAACCGGCGGCGATCAACATGTAGATGCCATCGTGGTTGTCTCGGTTGATCCCGAAACGCAACGCGCCCGCGTTCTTGCCCGACCCGGCATGACCGAAGCCCATTTCGAAGCCATTCTGAGCAAACAATTCCCGGATTCTGAGAAACGCGCCCGCGCGGATTTCGTGATCGAAACCACAAGCCTTGAAGCCGCCAAAGCCCAGGTGCATGATGTGCTTTCCACTCTAAAGGGGCAACTTTCCGATGCGTGAAATCGTTCTCGATACCGAAACCACCGGATTTGATCCGTTCAGCGGCGATCGTCTCGTGGAAATCGGGGCGATTGAGCTCGTGAATCACATGCCTTCTGGCAACACCTACCACCAATATATCCACCCGGATCGCCACATGCCGGACGGCGCTTTTGGCGTGCACGGCATCGGTCCCGACCTGTTGCAGCCCCCGCGCCCGCCGAAGGATGGCGAAGTGATCCTCGCCGACAAACCGTTTTTCAAAGCGGTGGGTCAGGCATTTCTCGATTTCATCGGCACGGATTCGAAACTGATCATCCACAACGCCAGCTTCGATATGAAATTCCTGAATGCTGAGCTGAGCTGGATCGGCCTGCCGGAAATTCCCTTTGATCGCGCAGTCGATACATTGGCGATGGCGCGCAAGAAATTTCCCGGCTCTCCTGCGACGCTCGATGCGCTGTGTCGCCGATTTGGCATCGACAACTCGTCGCGGACGCTACACGGCGCTTTGCTCGACTCTGAAATTCTGGCGGAGGTTTATCTTGAGCTGATCGGCGGGCGTCAGCCCGATCTCGTGCTTGCGCCTTCGAAATCACAAAAGAAAGACGCTTCGTCTCAGATTGACGAAAACTGGCGACCGACGCGTCGCCCTGCACCTCTTCCGCCCCGGATCACAGACGAAGAAGCCGCCGCCCATGCCTCTTTCGTTGAGGGCTTGGGCGACGGCGCGATTTGGAATAAGTTCAATTAAGTCGAGAGCTTAGTTGACCGGAGCGGCAGCTTGCTGTGCTTCTGCACGGCGTGCCATGTCTTGGCGGTAGAGCTGCACAAAGTCGATGTTGTCGAGGTTCAGCGGCGGGAAGCCACCGTCACGCGTCACGTCATGCACCACACGGCGCAGGAACGGGAAGAGCATCCGCGGGCATTCGATCATCAGGAACGGATGCATCTGCTCGTCCGGCACGTTTTCGATGTGGAACACACCGGCGAAATCCAGCTCGAGGATGAACAGCGTCTGCTCACCGCTTTCGGATTTGGATTCGACTTTGACCTTGGTCGCAACTTCAAACTGGTGATCTTCGGCCCGTTTTTTCGCGTCCAGAGCGACCTGAACGGAGATCGCCGGACGACCTTCGACCTTCAGGGCCTTTTGTGCGAGAATGTTTTCAAATGACATGTCCCGGATGAACTGACCCAGGATTTGCATTTTGACGGGGTTGGCCTGTGCGGCCGCGTCGTTTTGTGGGGTTTCGCCGTTTTCGGCCATCGGTTCGGTCCTTGCAAAATGAAGTTCGCGGCTTTGTATCAGGTTGCCGAGCCTGCCTCAATGGCGAGTCCAGCCTGACGGGCCTTGATTGGGCTTGTTTTGATCGACCTCTTCCCATTCCCCGTCGATGATATGGGGATCACGGGGGGTGCCACGGAACGGATCAGCGCTCTGACGCATGTTCTCTTGCCCCATGGTAAAGCTCTGAACCTTCACCCGTTTGCGCAATTCCTTGAGCACAAACATCCGAAACGCTGGCACCAGCAACAAGAACCCCATGGCATCGGTAAAGAACCCGGGCGTCAGCAAAAGCGCACCGGAAAACAGGATCATCGCCCCATGCGCCAAAGGCTCGGACGGATCATTCAACTCGGAAAAGGACTGACGCAATTGTGACATCGCCAAAGCCCCCTGTTGGCGCACCAAAGCGGTGCCCAAAATGGCGGTGACAATGACGATCAAAAGCGTCGGCCAAAGCCCGATCAGACCGCCAACCTGAATGAACAGGGCGATCTCAATGATCGGAACTGCGACAAAAAGGGCGAAAAGCCACATGAGAAGTCCTTTCTATTCTTGCCCCCACAGGTAGACTTGGCGGGGTGCGTCACCTACATAAGGTCGGAACACAGTTATTTCTACGTTTGAACGGAGATCGACCGCCGATGGGGAATTCCCTTCTTTCCATTCTTGTCCTCGCGGGCATTGCCATTTTCCTGATCCTGCGCCTGCGCAGCGTTTTGGGCACCCGCGAAGGGTTTGAAAAGCCGCGCGCAGATTTTCCGGGGGCCGAGGAGGCCACGACGGTCAAACGCGACTTCGAGGTGATCGAGGGCGGTGTCGATCACGACATCATCGACAATGTCGAGGCCGGCACCCGCGCTGCCGACAATCTCGCGGCGATCAAACGTGTCGATCCGAACTTCAATGTGAGCGAATTCCTCTCCGGCGCGCGCGGCGCCTATGAGATGATCCTCATGGCCTTCGAGCATGACGAGCTTGAAAGCATCCAGCCGTTCCTCTCCGAAGACGTCTATGAGGCCTTTTCTTCTGTCGTTGAGGATCGCCAGTCCAAAGGTCTGACCATCGAGAGCCAATTCGTGGGTCTGCGTGAGCTTCAGATCATCGACGCCGATCTGGATCGCGCCACCGACGAAGCCGAGATCAAGATCCGCTTTGTCGGCGAAACCTCCTCCGTCGTGCGCAATGCCGAGGGCGAGATCGTTCAGGGCGATCCCAAAGCGATCAATCGTCAGAAAGACATCTGGACCTTTGCACGCCACCTGAACAGCGACGATCCGAACTGGCAGCTTGTCGCGACTGGTGCCTGATGTGGAGACAGCTGGCGCCTGCGGCTCTTGCGGCCTTGCTGGCTTTGAACGCGCCGGCGGCATCTTCGGATGACATGATGGCACGCGTCCTCTCTTTCGATGACTTACCCGGATGGGCCGCGGATGATCACGCCGCGGCTCTTTCCGTTTTTCGTGACACCTGTGATCTGATCGACGGCCCCGAATGGCCGCAGCTTTGTGCCTTTGCTCAGACGACCAATGAAGCACGGAGTTTTTTTGAACTTCTGTTCCGCCCTGTCCTGATCGAAGATGGTGCCGAGCCGCTGTTCACCGGCTATTTCGAACCCGAACTGCGCGGTTCCCGCTATCAAACCGCGCGCTATCGTTATCCCATCTACCGCATGCCGCCCGATGTTGTCTCTGGCGAAGCCTATCTGGCGCGTCAGGATATCTCCGACGGTGCGCTTGCCGGACGTGGACTTGAGATCGCTTGGGTCGATGATCCGGTCGAGCTGTTTTTCCTTCAGGTTCAAGGGTCTGGTCGCATCCGTTTGGAAAACGGTTCCGTCATGCGCATCGGTTACGGGGGCCACAACGGCCGCAACTACCGCTCTATCGGGCAGGAGTTGATCCGGCGTGGGGTCTATGACGCGCATCAGGTCTCGGCCAAGGTCATTCAGAACTGGGTGCGCCGCAATCCGGTCGAGGGTGAGGCGCTTTTGAACTTCAACCCCTCCTATGTGTTCTTCCGCGAACTGCCGCGCCTGCCTGCCGAAAAAGGCCCGATTGGCGCGATGCACCGATCCATCACCACGATGCGCTCCATCGCGGTCGATCCAAAATTCGTGCCTTTAGGTGCGCCGGTTTGGATCGAGAAAGAGGGCGCAGAGCCTCTGCATCGCCTCATGATCGCGCAAGACACCGGCTCTGCCATCAAAGGCGCTCAGCGTGCCGACATCTTTTTCGGCACGGGGGATCTTGCGGGCGATCAGGCCGGGAAAATCCGCGATCCGGGCCGTATGATCGTGCTTTTGCCGATCCAGCTGGCCTATGCCTATGAGGAAAGGGCGGAAGGGTGAGCCGGCGCAAGAAAACCCTGAGCGAAGAGGATAAGGGTCTTTGGAATGCCGTGAAGAAAACGGCAAAACCTCTGCATATCTCAAAGGCGCCCGCCCCTTTGGCCCGCCCCGAGAAACCGAACCTGCCGAAACCTATCGCACCGATTGTCCGAGAGCCTTTCGATTTCGATCTGGAGATCGGCAAACACGCGACGACCAGTATGACGGGTCATGATCTTGCCCCGTCCATTTCGGACCGGCTGGCGCAAGCACCGCTCAGGATGGATCGCAAAAAATTCGGTAAAATGCGCAAAGGCAATCTCTCGCCCGAAGGTCGGATCGACCTTCACGGCATGACGATTGCCCAAGCCCATCCCGCGCTCACGCGGTTTATCCTAAGTTCCTGGGCGATGGATCGGCGGCTGGTTTTGGTGATCACCGGCAAGGGCAAACATCGCGACGACGACGGTCCCATCCCCGTGCGCAAAGGTGTGCTCAAACATCAGGTCCCGCATTGGCTCCATATGGCGCCCTTGCGCGATGCGGTGCTTCAGGTCTCTGAGGCCCATCTCAAACATGGCGGCACAGGCGCCTATTACGTCTACCTGCGCCGCAAGAAGTAGTTACAACATATAGCGGCTCACATCCGCCGCCTTGGCCATCTCATCGACGTGGGCATGAACATAGGCGGCATCGACCGTGATCTTTTCGCCGGGCTTGTCGGGGGCTGCGAAAGACAGCTCCTCAAACACCCGCTCCATGATCGTATAAAGCCGCCGCGCGCCGATATTTTCGACCGAGCCGTTCACATCGGCGGCCAGTTTGGCAATCGCTGCGATTCCGTCTTCGGAGAAGGTCACCTCGACCTCTTCGGTCTCCATCAGCGCCTTGTATTGCAGCGTGAGCGCGTTGTCGGTTTCGGTCAGAATGCGGACGAAATCGCCCTCTTCCAATGCGCGCAACTCCACACGGATCGGCAAACGTCCCTGCAATTCCGGCAACAAATCCGAAGGTTTCGCGATATGGAACGCACCAGAGGCGATGAACAGGATGTGATCCGTTTTCACCGGACCATGTTTGGTGGACACCGTGGTGCCCTCGATCAGCGGCAAGAGATCGCGCTGCACGCCTTCACGTGAAACATCGCCGCCACGGGCCTCTTGCCGGGCGCAGACTTTGTCGATCTCATCGAGGAACACGATGCCGTTTTCCTGCACCGACTCAAGCGCCACACGGGTCACGGTTTCATCGTCCAACAACTTGTCGGCCTCTTCTCCGATCAGCACATCATAGCTTTCGGCGACGGTCAGTTTCTTTTTAACCGTACGGCCACCAAAGGCTTTGCCAAAAAGATCTCCGAGGTTCATCGCACCGCCCATTTGCGGCTGGCCTGGGACTTCGAACATACCCATCGGCATCGCGCTGTCCTGAAGATCAAGCTCGATCACCGTATTGTCCAGCTCACCGGAGCGCAGTTTTTTGCGGAACATCTCGCGGGTTTGCTCGCGGGCGTCCGAGCCAGCGATGGCTTCGATCACGCGCTCTTCGGCGGCCTCTTGCGCTTTGGTTTTCACATCGTCGCGCATCTGCTCGCGGGTCTGGGAAATCGACGCATCGACGAGATCGCGCACGATCTGTTCCACATCGCGACCGACATAACCAACCTCGGTGAATTTCGTGGCTTCGACCTTGATGAAGGGCGCTTTGGCGAGTTTGGCGAGACGACGGGAAATCTCCGTCTTGCCCACGCCGGTCGGCCCGATCATCAGGATGTTTTTCGGATATACCTCGTCACGCAGATCATCGGACAGCTGCTTGCGCCGCCAACGGTTCCGCAAAGCGACAGCGACGGCACGTTTGGCGTCATTCTGGCCGATGATAAAACGGTCCAGTTCGGAGACAATTTCGCGGGGGGTCAGGTCAGTCATTTGCTAATCTTCTCAACCGTCAGGTTGCCATTGGTGTAGACACAGATGTCGGAGGCGATCTTCATCGCGTCGCGCGCAATGCTTTCCGCGTCCTTGTCGGTTTCCATGAGGCCGCGTGCGGCCGCGAGTGCGAAATTTCCGCCCGATCCGATGGCCGCGATGTCATGCTCGGGCTCCAAAACGTCCCCTGCGCCGGTCACGACCAAAAGCGTGTCGCCATCCGTCACGATCAGCATGGCCTCAAGTTTCGACAGGTATTTGTCGGTCCGCCAATCTTTCGCCAACTCGACACAGGCGCGTGCGAGCTGTCCCGGCGTGGCCTCCAATTTGGTTTCAAGCCGCTCCAAAAGCGTAAACGCATCCGCAGTCGATCCGGCAAAGCCGCAAACCACGTCCTGCCCGCCCGGCGACAACCGCCGCACCTTGCGGGCCGTGCCCTTGATCACCGTTTGGCCAAGGCTCACCTGACCGTCACCAGCCACAACCACTTCACCACCGCGCCGCACGCCGATGATTGTCGTGCCATGCCAGCCGGGAAATTCTTCTTTCGACATAAGAGGTCCTTTCGCTTGGCAATCTATATGAGGGCGCAATGGGCCGGGTGCAACCATGGGGACCGAACGGGCATGAAAAAGGGCGCCACATTGGGCGCCCGAATTCCAAATTTGTAAGACGGGATCAGGCCTCTTCGCTGATCCAGTTGGCCAAAGCTGCCTTCGGCGCCGCGCCGATTTTATTGGAAACGACTTCGCCGCCTTTGAACATGAACAGCGCCGGGATCGAACGCACGCCGAATTGTGCCGGCGCGTTCGGGTTCTCATCCACGTTCACTTTGACGATTTTGACCTTGCCGTCGAGTTCCTCGGACAGTTCTTCGAGGGACGGGCCGATTTGTTTACACGGGCCGCACCACTCCGCCCAGAAATCGACAACCACGGGGATGTCGGATTCGAGAACTTCGGTGCTGAACGTGTCATCGCTGACTTTTACGGTTGCCATTGGGCTTCTCCTGAATTTTGTACTTGAGCAAAAACCTATGCCTCTGCCCCTGACGGGTCAAGATGTGGCGGTGCAAGCCAGACTTGCCATCACGATATCGAGAGGCACAGGGCACAGCGTGGCGGTCTTTGTCCAAAGAAGCGCCACTTCGATTTCCCGATCCGGGTAAATCTCCTGACAGGCCTGCGCATAGGCGCCGAGTTGGCGCAAAAGACCCTCTGGAATATCCTCGACACGTTCCGGGATCACGGTGTTGGATTTGTAATCCACGATCTGCACCTTTTCGGGTGTGATGATCAGGCGGTCGATGATGCCCTGAATGATCTGGTCGCCGAGAGGTGTGGTGAGTGTGGCTGTATAGGGCACCTCGGACAGTGAATGTGGGCCAAAAACATCCCAGTCATAGGTCTGATTGAGAACGCCAAGCGCCTCGTGCATCAGCTTGGGGATTTCACTTTCAAGAGCGGCTTCCTCGCCCGCGGAAAGAACAAAGCGCGCCACCTCTTCGCGACGCTCATCGCTCACCTCCGGCAAGACTTCGATCAGCTTGTGAAGTTGGCTACCGCGCCGCATCGCCGCCTCCTTGTCGAGACTGGCGTCTTCACCCGCAAGCGCCTTGGCACCACCGAGGTCCGAAGGAGAGATGCGCTTTGCTTCCTCGGAGGGGGATTCAGCATGAATTCGAGCCCAATCCGGCAGGAAACCATCTTTTTCCTGCACGAAATCCTGCAACTTTGACGCCTCTGGCCAGTCACCAATGGCATAGCGCGTCCCCATGAATCCGGCGAGTTCAACGCTATCCGTCTCAAGCGCACTCACCCCGTTTTTCACAAGATCGTACCACGTTCCCGGCGTATCCTTGCCCGCTCCGCAGACAATCAGCCATTTTTCGGCGCGAGTCATGGCCACATACAAAAGCCGCCGATCTTCCTCCAAATCACGCATTTTGAGCTGGTTTAGGGTCTCTTTTGTCAGATCGGACCTTTGACCCGAGGCGCCTTTCCAAACGATCTGACCCTCTCGCGGCGTGATGAATTCATCCCGCGTTTCGCGCAGAGTTTTCAGCGTGTCGGGCAGGATCACGATAGGCGCTTCCAACCCTTTCGAGCCATGCGCCGTCATTACCCGCACGAGGTTCGAATTTTCATCAAGCACGCGTTTGAGCTGGATGGTTTGGGATTCGAGCCAGGCGATGAAACCGGTCAGGCTTGGCGTCTCTGAGGTCTCGTAATTGCGGGCCTGATGCAACAGCGCATCGAGCCCGTCTTCGGCCTCTTTGCCAAGGCGTGCAATGAATTTGCGCCGCCCTTCATGGCGGATCAACACGCGTTCGATCAGATCGTAAGGTCTTAAGAAATCAGAGGTTTGCCGCAAATCTTCGAGAACCGCATAGGTCTCCGGCCACTCCTTGCGACGCTCATAGAGCGACCGCCAAAGCGTAATCGTCGTCCGACCATGAGCGAGCTGATAAAGATCGCGTTCCGACCAGTTGAACAGCGGTGATTTGAGCGTTTCGGCCAGCGCCAGATCGTCGTCCTGCAAGGACAGAAACGAGAGCAGAGACCGCAGGTCTTTGACCGCCATTTCTTCGCCCAACGTCATGCGATCCGCCCCGGCGACAGGAATGGCGGCGGGGTGGGATTTCAGCTCTTTGAGGATCAAGCGGAACAAAGGGGAGCGCCTTTGAACAAGGATCAAAATGTCACCGGGCTCAATCCGCCGCCCTACCCTGTTTTTTTCAGGAATAGAGCCATAGCTGAGCTGTTCGGCCACGAAATTTGCGATCCGTTTCGCCAGACGTGGGTTCGGTTCCTCCGGGTGGATCACATCGATCGGGTCTTCCCACCGACTTTCTTCTTTCTCGCGCTCTTCCTTATCTTCTTTCGTGAGGTCTTCGGGCTCTTCTAGGGACCAGAGGTCCACGCGTCCGGGAATGTCGTCAAAGAACGCGATATGCTCCGGGATACCTCCGACGCCCTCGCCATTGATCGCCGCAAAGACCTTGTCGGTCGCCGTCAAAATGGCGGGCGAAGAGCGGAACGAATATTGCAGCGAGAGGTCTTGAAGCGGCTGACCGACAGCGTTCAAACGCTCACCAAAATGCGCTTTCATCTCGTCAAAAGCGTCGGGTGCCGCGCCTTGAAAGGAGTAAATCGACTGTTTGTGATCGCCAACGACAAAGATCGTTCGTGTCACATTCGCCCGCGCGCCCTCGCCGGCCGTGAACTCCCCCGCCAAAAGTTGCACAACACGCCATTGATCGGGGCTGGTGTCTTGGGCCTCATCCACAAGGATGTGGTCGATCCCTCCATCGAGGCGATACAGCACCCATTGCGACACGTTCGAGATTGACAAAAGGTCGCGCGCACGGCGGATCATGTCGTCGAAATCCAACAGGCCAAGCTGCGCTTTGCGCTCCATGTAGGGCGGCAGGATTTCTTGCGCAAAGCGATGAAGCGCAAGCGTTTTGCGCGCGTCTTTGAGACCAAAGAGATGCGGTCGCACAGCCTCCACACGCTTCATGAAGGCCTCTAGCTGGTCAAAAGCGCCGGGATGCGCGTCGATCAGTTTTCGCGTCGGCAGGCTTGAGTGTTGAGCGTAGAATTTCGAACCGAGCGGGTTTGTCTTGGCTTTTTCACCGGCCAAAAGTTTGTCACACAGGCTTTCGACCAAGCTCAAATCAGGCTCTAATTCAGCCCAATTCCGAAAAAATACGGCGACTTTCTGATCCGCTGCACTTGACCCCTCCATGAGGCCAGCGCAGTCAAGAAGCATCTCATTTTCGCCGCCAAGAAAGACATCTCCCAAGAGTCGTGCTTCGTCATAACCCTCAGGCAGTGAAAACCAGCGCCAAATGTCAGCCTGTTCGGGGTAGTGCAAAAATTGATCGCGTTTGGCGACCACACTGAGCGCCAAATCCGTCAGATCAAGATCGCTGACGTAAAGTGCAACATCGTCAATGACCTCTCGTCGCAGCCCAAGAGCGATGTTTTCGACAATCTCCGACACCATCCGCCGCGATTGGCGTTCGTCCATTTCCTTGAATTGCGGCGACACGCCCGCCTCAAGCGGAAAGCGACGCAAGAGTGCGCTACAAAACGAGTGAATCGTCTGAATTTTCAGACCACCCGGCGTCTCAATCGCACGAGCGAACAAGGTGCGGGCGTGCCGCAAAATCTCGGAATCAAGCTGCTTTTCAGGTGAAAGAGTCGTGAGCTCTTTGATCAGTTCCGCATCAGGCAGCATTGCCCAATCACCCAACCGCTTGAACAACCGGTTCTGCATCTCTGCGGCGGCCGCCTTGGTGTAGGTCAGACAGAGAATGTGCTGCGGTGGTGTGCCGTCGAGCAACAGGCGCGCCACGCGATCCGTCAAAACCTTGGTTTTGCCCGAGCCCGCATTGGCCGACACCCAAGTCGACATATCGGGGCGCGCCGCCATGAGCTGGCGACGGGTGGCTTCGTTCATCTCGGTCATTCCAAATCCTCCGGCACAGGCGTGTCGGCGTCGGACCATTCCCCGTAGCGGGACAGATGTTCGAAATCCGTCTCAAAGCGCACGGTTTTCATCATCCGCCGCGCGGAATACCCAAGGTTCGGGTCGTCATAGGAGCGGATCAACCGCACCAGCTTTTCTTTCACGTCATCAATTTCGGCAGGCTCAAGTGGTAAGACGGTTTCCGAAAGCGTGTTGTTCAATCCGAGATAAGCCACTTCGGACACGCGCCCCATCGGCACATTTTCAAATTTGCCCTCTTCCATCATCGCCGCTTCGAGATGAAGCTGAATGTTGAAGATTTTCGTCTGCTTTTCCGTCGGCGGAGAGCCGGATTTATAGTCGTAAATGACGAAAGTGTCGTCCTCTTTGCGATCAATCCGATCGGCCTTGCAGGTCAGTGAAAAATCCACCTCTGGCACATGCATCGCGCCTTTCGCCTCGATCCCGACAGGCGTGCCCTTGGCCAATCTCTCACGCTCTCGCGTGACAAGCCCATCGGCAATGCGACGCACGCGGCCAAACCAAACCCTGCGCGCAGAGGGCCAGGACACTTCGCGTTCCAAAACCTCTTCGGCCACCGTCAAAAAGCGGGCCAGCGCCTCTTCGTGACTTTCCTCACCGATTTGCGACAGATAGCTTTCCATAATCGCGTGGAGCGCTGTGCCTCTTTCGCGCACATCGGGCTCCCGGCTCAGCGGATCGAGTTTGTTCAACCGCAAAATCCGACTCGCATAGATGTCGTAAGGGTCACGGATCAGGGTTTCGACACGCGTCACTGAAAGCTGCCGAGGGCGTGCCGCAACGGGCGGACGCGGGCTTGGTCGTTTGGCAGATGGCAGGGTAAATTCTGGCTTGTCCAAATGTTCCGCCAGTGCAATCCATTCGGAACCGCGCGCGCGCATGTGCTCCAAGGCGGTGCGCCCCTCATTGGACATCCCGGACATGAGGTTGGTCAGGCGAATAAGCCAGCGTGAGGCTACGGTTTCCGCCTCTGCATCGCGTTTGGCGCGGGTCAGAATGACCTCGGGGGCGGCGACAGCTTGTTGAAAATCATGGGCGGAGAGGCCAATGCTTTGTTCCGGCGACAAAAGTCCGGCTTGGCGTCTCATATCACGGCTGAACCAGGGGTCCTGCCCGACGCTTTGGGGCCAAATGCTTTCATTCAGCCCGCCTAAAATCACCAGATCGGCACCGAGCGCCCGCGCTTCAAGTGTCCCCCAAATCATAACCTGCGGATGTTTCGGAGAAGGATCGCGAACGGTTTCGCGACCCAGAATGGCCCGGAACAGATCGCCGAACTCCATGGTGGTCATGGCGCCTGCATGATCCGCTTCACGATGCAGGGTCTCGACAACACGACGCGCCTCGCGACCGGCATGTTGTGCCCAAAGTTCACTGTCATCCGTAGAGTTTGGCCCCATAACCAGTCTCGAACTCAGCTGAATCAGGCGATCGAGGTGAGTTTTGAGCGACCCTTCGGCAGTATGATGAAAGTGTTCACTTTGATCTGCGACCCAGCCGGCCCATGACAGCCGCGCGTCTTTGTCGTCCTTGTCTTCGCCAGATTTGATCGCCCACTCCAGAAGGTTCTCACGGGTCGGGAAGGCGAGCGTCTTGCGACGCAGATGTACCTCAAGCTCGCGGGTCCAAAGCAGGTGGAAACCGCGCGCATCCTCTTGTGGGGCATCGTCTCGGGTGCCGCGGGCACAGAGCGGGTGCTTCAAGAGGACCAGCAAATCTTCTGAGGATAGAACACGCCCGATCAGCCCCACAACATGACGCAAAAGCCGTCCGGGTGGGGTTTGGTTTAGCGGAATACCTGCGCTGTCGTCCGGTACAATATTCCAGCGCGCCAAAAGGGCTGTCACACGTCGGGCCAAATCGCGATCCGGCGTGACGAGCGCGGCGGTTTTGCCATCGTGTACCGCTCGACGCAGGACGAGTGCGATTGCATTCGACTCAAGCCGCATATCCGGGGCTTCGATCAGGGTAAGCGCTTGCGTGGCGCCTTCGACATTTTGAAACGCGGGACCCTCTTGCATCCATTGATCGGTGATCGGCGCCGGACGCAAAGCCAGCGAAACAAGCCGATTTTGGCTCTGATTTTCTTGCGTGTCGCCATCCCACCTCTGGATGCGATCAGGTCTCACACCTAATCGATGTGCCATCCGCGCCATCCGTTCCTGTGGATGTTCGACGGCCATGCGCTCTTCCGAGTAAATTTGGTTCCAAACCTCGGCAGACATATCAAAATCGACGCCAGGAAGGATGACGGCACCCTTCGGGAGTTTGGCCACCAGAGACATAAATCGCGCTGTCATACCGCGTGAACCGGTTGAGCCAACGACGAGAATTGGATGATCGGGCGGAGATGTTTTCCACGTCGTCTCAAGGCGTTCAATGACAAGGCGCAGACGATCCTCGCCGCTCAATTCGACAGAGCTGTCATCTGCGAAAAGCCCGAAAAGGATCGACAGAAATTGAAGCGATTTCTGCCAATGGCCGGAAGCATCCGGAACTTTCAGGTTTTGAATATCTTCCGGCTTCACGCCTTCGTCCTGCATCTCAGCAAAGAGAAGCGCGAGGCTGTCAGACAGGTCGAATACGGAGGACCGCGTGGCGAATTGGGGTTCTTGCTTTAGAAAATGTGACACGAGCTGTGCCAGCTCAAGACGACGTCTCAACCCGCTGATCGGGACAGGGAGATCCATGAAATCGTGATCCATCCCAAGATGAGACAAAAGACGCAATTTTGGCAGGAATCGGGTCGATCCATCTTCGAAAACCTCTTGAATTTCCTTTTTCATCCGCGAGGTGTTTACGAATATTTCGGTCCGCGCCAACATGTCGGGCGGCATGCCCTCAAGACGCGTGAGTAGGCCGTTTTTGACAGCAGATGGATAATGTGCGCCGCATGGGACACCAAATAGGGCCGGGCTTTCGTCTGATGTGAACATTAGAGGCCCTTCAACATGGTTTCGGCAATCTCAATGCCTTCCGGGTGACCGACATCGCACCAATGACCATTATATTCGACACCAAAAATGCGACCTTGGGCGAACATATCCTCCCAAACACGGTTGAGCGAAAAATGCCTGTCTTCAACTGCGGCAACGGGGGCTGTTTTTAAAATTTGCATGCCTGTGTAGATGTAGCTTTGCCCGCGACGGATCTGGCCGTCAGGTGCAAGGTCGAAATCACCGGTGCCAAGATGCGCATGCGTGCGCGATTTTGGGATAATCAACAAAAGCGCGTCCATTTTGTCCGGCTGCCAGGCGTCGGACAAAATCTCAGCAGCTAGAGGACCTTTCCAAACGGCATCGGTGTTCATGGTGAACACCGCATCACTATCGAAATGCGGGAGCGCGTTTTTGAGACCACCACCGGTTTCCAAAAGATCTTCCTCGAAAACAGTCTCTAATCCAGCGGAATGGAGATGTTTTTCGAGCAGATCGGGAAGATAGTGAAGATTGGCGACACGGTGCGGAATGTCACCGAGTTGGTCCAGAGCATGATCGACCAAGGGCCGCCCACCCACCTCGATCATGGGTTTCGGGCGGGTTTCTGTCAGAGCCTTCATCCGTGTGCCGCGACCGGCACAAAAGATCATTGCAGAGTTGGGATTGTACCGCATTTGTCCTTGAGCGTTTGTAGGGCTGCGAGGTCAGGTTCCGGGAGATGCGCGCGCAGCAAGGTTGCAAGCTCCTGAAGATCGGGGTGGTCCAAATCACGTTGGAGATGCCCCCAAACGCGCGGGATCAGGTCAACATAACTGATACGACCAAAGTGCAGCGACATACGCGCGAAGACCATCAGAATGCGCAGATTGCGCTGAACGGAACAAATCGCCGCCTGACGCATGAAATCGACCCGATTCAAGCCCAATTGATCACAAAAACGCGCCATGCAGCGATTGCGTATTTCCTCGGAAACATCTCTCCGGGCGTCTGTGGTCAGTGAAATCAAATCATAGGCGATTGGGCCCAGCATGGCGTCCTGAAAATCAAGCTGACCGACGCGAGCGGCCCCTTCCCTTTCGGGGAGCCACAAAAGATTTTGGGCATGATAGTCGCGGAGGATTGTAACACGCTCTGTGCCGAGACTGTCGACCAAAGGCTGAAGTGCGTCGTGCGCCAGAGCTTTCTCATCCGCCATATCGCGGCCAAGGATGGGTTCGGCGTACCAGCGATAACAAGACAGCGCCAAATCGGTCATGCGGGGAACATAATCTTCCAGCCCCTGCATCGGTTCTGCGGAACACAGGGTGACAAGCGCATCTACTGCGGCATCATACAGGCTGGCCTCGAGCTCAGGGTTCCGCGCACAAACTTGATCGTACAAATCCGTGCCGAAATCCTCGAGGATCAAAAAACCCAGTTGTTCGTCAGCGGCATAAATTTCGGGTGCGGACAGGCCGATGCCGGATAAATACGCGTCAACTTTCACGAAAGGCCGCACATCTTCACCGGCCTCGGGCGGCGCATCCATCAGGATGGCCGTGCGACCGGATGAGGCATCTGTCAATCGATGGTAGCGACGGCGGGAGGCATCACCGGCCAGCGCAACGGACTGTGATGCGGCCCAAGGGCTATTCGCCACAAAAGTTTTGAGAAGTTGAGCGCGATCCATCTTTGTGTCGCGCGCATCGAGTGTGGTGGTCACGGAGTTTGGCCTTTGTATCAGACGTGTGGTGTCTGACTTTAGGCCCCCTTACAGTGGACACAAGGGCTAGACGTCACGCGCCCGCGTCACAACTCGATAAACTGCGTGTCATGCGCCTGCGGACGAAGGGTTGGACGCAGCGCACTTGGCCGTTCTTCCGGGGAAAAGCCAATGAGGGTTTGTCCGGACGGCAGGGGAACGAAGCGGCAATTCAGACGACGACCGTCCCACAGCCGGGTTTGGCTGATCCATTCGCTACGCTCTCCGGCGCGGCTCACGAAATCGCGAAGCTCGCCCCACATCGGAGTCGGTGCGCATTTCGCATGCCAGACGCGGGTCGCATCGGTGATGCTGGTTTCGCGAATGCCTTCCATTTGCTCGAGGCGCCAGAGGCTTGTGTAGGCGGAATTCGCCATGATCAGCATGCCCTCGCTTGAAAAGACCGCAATGGCTTCTGAGAGACTGTCCAGAACGGCCTGTCCGGTTTCGATTTCGGAACGGAAACGACGGGTTAGAGACATTTCTGCGGAGATGTCCTCGAACAGGAACGCAATGGCACCATCGGGGTGCGGGCGTCCGGAAATCCGATAGGTCATGCCGCCCGGAAGGGTCCAAACCTCTTCATAGGTGCCATCTTCGGCGGCGTTTTCCAGGGCGGCCATCTGCTGACGCCAGGATTTGTAATCCTTGGGTTCCGGCATCATCTGGCTGTCGCGCAGGCGATCCAAAAAGGAGGTCAAAGCCGGACGCGTGATCAGGAATTCAGCAGGCAAAGAGGTTAGATCCGTCAGGGCCGGATTGAACAGCGCAAGCCGACGATTGCGGTCAAAGACGGCCAAACCAATGGTCAGATGCGAGAAGGTTTTCGTCAGCGTTTGCGTGAACTCGCGCAGAGTTTCCTCGGCTTTCACGGTGCGATCCGCGCTGCTACCGGTATAGAGATAATCCTCACCGATTTTGAATCGGTAAATGTCATACCAATGCGCATCGCCGGCCTTATCTTTCAGGTTAAGGCGACGGGATTCACTCGCACCGGCATTGGCCAGCAAATGTGTCTCGAAAAGCGATGCGGGGGGCCAGCTCGGGACATCATTGTCGTCCGAAAGACTGTCTGCGAGAGAAATATAGGCACTGTTGGCCCAGCTGATCGTGCCATCTTCAAGCTCGCGCCAGACGAGGAAGGGCACGTGTTCCGTGGTCGCCCGCAGCGTTTCCAGCTCTTGTTCCATCGCCATGAGAGAATGACGATCCATGTCGATATGGCTGTGCCCCGTTTCGTGATCGATCAGGGTGATCCGCGCCAATCCGTTGCGCCATTCACACTGAAGCACGGCACTCCCGTCGCGGGACTCGAGAATGATTTTGCCGCGTTCCGCCAGTTCGGCGATCTCATGCTGAAGCGTCGGGAATTTGGTGATCATGACGGACAAAAGCCGTGACCAATCGGATCCTACATCGACGGCAGCGGCCATGACGCTATGTGCGGAAGGCGTGGCATTCACGAGGTTTTCGTCATCGAAGAGAAAGACGATGCCGTTGTCCTGCGTGTCGAGCGCGATCGCCTTTTCCTCTTCCTTGCGACTGGCCAGCCAGGCGAGGCTGTAGAGCACAAGAAAAGCGACGCCGAGACTACCGGCGAGCAGGATGGCCAAGGTGATCAGGAGGTCGACTGACATGTGATTCCCATCAAAAAGCGATGCGTTTGCGATGGGCGGAGTGTGGGAAATTTTAGTTAACGCTCCGTTAAAACAGGTGTCCAAACCCTAAAGAAGCCGGTCTATTTACGCTTTGAGTGGCGTGTTTTCTCCCAAGGCCTTGTTTTGTTCTCCCTCGGGAACGCCGATGAGGTCCCGCCGCCAGCTCAACTCAACAATCGCCCCGGAACGACGCCCGGCGTGCAGATGCATATCGTGCCGATCTGAGCCATTCGCAAAACTCATCTCTGCGCCGGTACGCTCCAAAAGCGTTTTTGCGATAAAAAGCCCAAGCCCCATACCTTTGTAGCCGGGCCGCTTTTCGACCTCTTTCTCCGAACGCCTGTGTCGCATGAAGGGATCGCCAATGCGGCCGATCACTGAGGGCGGAAAGCCAGCCCCATCGTCGATGATCCGAAGTGTGATACGCCGTTTGCTCCAAAGGATGTCGACCCAGACCGTGGTTTCGCAAAAATCCACAGCGTTCTGGATCAAGTTGCGCATCCCGTGAATGATTTCCGGACGGCGATAGACATAGGGCTGCTCTGAGCCGTCTTCCGATCCCAACACTTCGAGATTGACGGTTTTACCGCGGCTGGTGTGGGGCTGTGCCGCCTCTTCGATCACGGCTTGCAGGGGCGCAAAACGCATATGCAAATCGTCTTTCCCCGCCTGCCCCATCGAATGAAGGATGTCACGACAGCGATCCGCCTGTTCGTTGATCAACTGAGCATCTTCGCGCAGAAGGTCATGGTCCTTGAGATCGTCGACCAGCTCGCTGGACACAAGTTTAATGGTCGCGAGCGGTGTGCCCAATTCATGCGCGGCAGCTGCCACAACACCGCCGATGTCGGTGAGTTTCTGTTCGCGGGTCAATGCCATCTGAGTGGCCAGAAGCGCCTGCGACATGGTGTGAATTTCTGAAGTCACGCGCCAGGAAAATACACCGAGGAACAGCACGCCGATGACGATGGCGGCCCAATTCCCAAAGAGGAAAATGTCGGGAATGATCAGCTCAGCCCCATCGGCCATATGCAGGGGCACATGAAAGAGGGCCAGAAGTGTCACAAAGGTGATGGCAACAGCGCCGTTGAAAATCGAGGATTTTGGCCTCAGCGCAGAGGCGGAGATCGACACGGGGGCGAGGATCAGCACAGAAAACGGGTTTGTCAGGCCGCCGGAGAAATACAACAGGGCGGACAGTTGAGTGATGTCGAAGAGCAACATCAAGGTCGCGCCGCGTTCGCTCAGCCGCGTGTTTTCCGGGTAAACGAAACTCGCGACGATATTGAGGATCACGGAGGCGCCGATGACGATGGCGAAAAAGCCGATCTCCAAGTGAAGGTTAAACAGAAAGATCGCGACAAGGATGCTGGCGATCTGACCAAAAATAGCGATCCAGCGCACGGCCACCAGGGTGCGAAGGCGCACCCAGTCGGATCGTCTTTCGACAGGTATCAGATCGTCTTTGGTTTCAAACATGCGTGTAATTGACCTTCTGCGGCATTAAGACCCTTGTGCAAGCCTTTTGCAATTGATCTGAGGGACGGAGCAAATGCAAAAGGCTATTCGCTGATGCACATCACGTTGCGTCAAGGCGATCAAGGCACTGCGCACAGGAGGATGAACATGTCGACGAAATCCATTGCCCTTGTGGCGACAGTCGTACTTGCGGGGGCCCTGGGTGGCATGGCCTGGTATGCCAACCGCCCTGCCGGAGACGATGCTTTTGCCCAATGCCGGGCTTCCGCAGTCAGTGGCGGCGCTGGTGCGATTGGCGGTCCTTTCGAGCTTGTGCGCGAAGATGGCGTAACTGTCACGGATCAGGATGTCTTCACCAAGCCGACGATCCTCTATTTCGGCTATACCTTCTGTCCCGATGTCTGCCCTCTCGACAACATGCGCAACGCGGATGCTCTGCGCATTCTTGATGAGCGCGGCTACGATGCGCAGACAGCTTTCATCTCTATTGACCCGGAGCGCGATACGCCCGAGGTGGTCAATGAATTCACCTCGCTGTTTCATGACAATATGATCGGCCTCACCGGCTCGCCGGAACAGGTGAAAGCGGCCTCCATGGCCTACAAAACATACTACAAGAAGCAGGAAGACGGCGATCCGGAATACTATCTCGTCGATCACTCGACGTTCACCTATCTGGTGTTCCCGGAGATCGGTTTTGTCGATTTCTTCAAACGCGACGACACGCCGGAACAGATGGCGGATCGTGTGGCCTGTTTCATGGATGCCGCTGAGTAACAGCAGGGTAAAAATTGACCCTGCCTTAGAGGCGTTCTAAAACACATCTGAATTATCAGATTTATGCGATGGCGGGAGATCCGGGATGGACGCGGACGAGATTTTGGAACTGGGCGCAGATAAGTCGCTTTTGTTGGTCGATGACGACGAGCCATTTCTGCGCCGTCTCGCGCGCGCCATGGAAAAACGCGGTTTTGATGTCGAAATGGCCGGGTCCGTCGCCGCAGGCAAAGCCATCGCCACAGCACGTCCGCCAGCCTATGCCGTGGTCGATCTGCGGTTGGAAGACGGCAATGGCCTCGATGTGGTCGAAGTTCTGCGTGAAAAACGTCCGGACAGCCGCATCGTCGTTCTGACCGGCTACGGTGCCATTGCGACGGCTGTCGCGGCCGTCAAAATCGGCGCGACGGATTATCTGTCGAAACCTGCCGATGCGAATGACATTGTGCACGCGCTGGTCTCCACGGGCGATGAGTTGCCGCCGCCGCCGGAAAATCCGATGTCCGCCGATCGTGTGCGTTGGGAGCATATCCAGCGGGTCTATGAGCTTTGCGACCGCAATGTTTCGGAAACGGCTCGTCGTCTCAACATGCACCGCCGCACGCTTCAGCGCATCTTGGCGAAACGCTCGCCGCGTTAAACTCACTGCGCTAAAGCGTTTTTCGTTTAATCTGAATCGGATTGAGCGGAAAACGTTGCCACACTGAATTGATATTGCTGCGTTTCTCAAAAATTGAGTGCCTCAAGTTTTTGAGAAACGCTTTAAGTGGCGCTGGGCGCAAGTGTCTTGAGCCAGTCGATGAATACGCGGGTTGAGTTGCGCTCCACGCCCTTCGGGGTGGCGGCGTAATAGGTGAACTTCTGGCTCAACTCATAGGGCAAGCGAACCAAAGCGCCGCTCGCCAGATCGTCACTAACCGCGATCTCCGAGACAAAGGTCAGACCCACACCGCGCATCACCGCCTGAACACTTTCGGCCTGCCCCTCGATGTAAATCGCAGGCAGGAGCCCGGGCTCCAAACCACATTCACGGCAGAGATCATCGTCATTGTATTGGGTCCGCGATTTGATCCAAGGCATGATACTAAGCGGCAAGTCGTTCATGTTGCCACCATGTTTGTTGATCAGGATCGGACTGGCGACAAGAATGACGCGGGTGGTCCACAGATATTCGACATCAAGACCCGGCCAGTCTCCCTTGCCGGTTCGAATCCCCAAATCAAAGTGCTGACGCTTCAGATCATCGACGGAACCGGAGGGGGTCAGGGAAACGGGAATATCCGGGTGTGCGTCCCAGAATTGGCCCAGCCGCGGAATGATAAAGGCATAGGACAAAGCGGGCGTGCAGGTGACGCGCAATCCGCGAGAGGCAGGTGTGCCGCGCAGGCGCTCAATTCCGTCGGCAATCGTCGAAAAACCATCCGACAGGGACGCGGCCAATTGGCGACCGGCCTCCGTCAGACCCATGCCACGCCCCTCGCGCTGCAACAGGGTCAGCCCCAACTCTTTTTCTAGCGCACGTACCTGTTGCGTGATCGCCGCGTGGGTGACGTTCAGCGCCACGCCTGCCGCTGTGAAGCTGCCCAGACGGGCGGTGGCCTCAAAGGCTCTGAGGCTCGAAAGAGAGGGTATACGGCGCCAGTCGATCTCGGTCATCTGTTAGATATTCTTACAGTTTGAAAAAATCCCTGAGTGGGATAGATCAAATATAGTTGGTAGATCGCCGATGTGTCGAGCTTTTCGGGAGAAAACCAATGTTACACATCATGGCCACGGAACTTATGTCTGCGCAGGATGCACACTCACCCGAGCTGCATCATCGCCGTGCTTTTATGGCAAACCGGCGCCTCGCACGACAAACCGCCCGCGCAGCATGGTTTGCCAAGCTGAGGGCAATGCCTGAAAAGCTCAGCGGTTTTTCACAGGTCAAAGTGCCGCCATCAACGCCGCATGGCGCGCGGTAAAGGCTTTGCGGGTCTCGACCGGTGGGCGTAGGTGAAGGTTTAGATCGCCGACCAAATCGGGGTTCATTTTGCCGAAGAGCTTGTTGCTCTCCTCAATGGAAAACCCGGCGATCTGTGTGGCCTCCAGCCAAGCGGATACCTTATCCGCCTTTTTGATCTTTTTCTTGATCGTCACCGGAATTTTCGCAGGAAGGCCAAAGCGAATGTGGATCGCGGCGGTCAGCCGATCATCCAACTCGCCGTAATCGGGCCCAATCGCGGCTTTGACCGGTGAAATCATATCGCCAATCACATATTCCGGGGCGTCATGCAAAAGCGCTGCAAGCTGCCATTTGATCGGTTCATTGGGATAGAGACGGCGAAAAATCTCCTCGACCAGAATGGAGTGTTCGGCGACCGAATAGGCGTAATCGCCCGAGGTCTGCCCATTCCAACGCGCCACAAAGGCCAGGCCATGGGCAATATCCTCGATCTCAATGTCCATCGGTGTCGGGTCCAGCAGGTCGAGCCTGCGGCCGGAAAGCATCCGTTGCCATGCACGGGGCTGAGTGCGGGATTGAGCCATGTCGTCCTCATGTCTGTTTGGAGAACTAGGTAACTCCGCCTTAACGGCGTTTCCATATTTTTTCCGACCTTAACCCGAAATCAATGGCTCTGCGTTGTAAGGACGGGGTCAAGCTGATAACCAGCGCCCAAGTTAACCATGTTATGCAGGAGCCACGATCCATGGCCACCGACTATATCGTCAAAGACATCTCTCTCGCGGATTTTGGGCGCAAGGAGCTTGATATCGCGGAAACGGAAATGCCGGGGCTCATGGCGCTCCGCGAAGAATATGGCGCCAGCAAACCGCTTAAAGGCGCGCGTATCGTCGGCTCTTTGCACATGACGATCCAGACCGCTGTTCTGATCGAGACGCTGGTCGATCTGGGCGCCGATGTGCGCTGGGCGTCGTGCAATATCTTCTCGACCCAGGATCACGCAGCGGCGGCGATTGCGGCGGCGGGCATTCCGGTCTTTGCCGTGAAGGGCCAAAGCCTTGAAGAACATTGGGATTATCTCGATAAATCCTTCCAGTTCGCCGATGGTCCGAACATGATCCTCGACGACGGTGGCGATGCGACGCTCTATATCCTGCTTGGCGCGCGGGCCGAAGCCGGCGAGGACGTGATCGCCGTGCCGACCTCTGACGAGGAGGTGGTGATCAAGGCGCAGATCAAGAAACGTATGGCGGAAACCCCCGGTTGGTTCACCAAGATGCGCGATCAGATCAAAGGCGTCTCCGAGGAAACCACCACCGGCGTGCATCGTCTCTACGATCTGGTGAAAAAGGGTCAACTGCCCTTCCCTGCGATTAACGTGAACGACTCGGTGACCAAGTCGAAATTCGACAACAAATATGGCTGTAAAGAATCGCTCGTCGACGGCATCCGTCGTGCAACCGACGTGATGATGGCGGGCAAAGTGGCTGTCGTCTGCGGGTATGGCGATGTGGGCAAGGGCTCGGCGGCGTCCCTGCGGGGCGCTGGCGCGCGTGTGAAAGTGACCGAAGCAGACCCGATCTGTGCGCTTCAGGCGGCGATGGATGGCTTTGAGGTTGTGCTTTTGGAAGAGGTCGCGGGTGACGCGGACATTTTCATCACCACGACCGGCAACAAGGACGTGATCCGCATCGAGCATATGCGCGCGATGAAGGATATGGCCATCGTCGGCAACATCGGCCACTTCGACAATGAAATTCAGGTCGCGGCGCTCAAGAACCACAAATGGACCAACATCAAGGACCAAGTGGATATGATCGAAATGCCCTCGGGCAGCCGGATCATCCTCTTGTCCGAAGGGCGTTTGTTGAACCTCGGCAATGCGACAGGTCACCCGTCTTTCGTGATGTCCGCCTCGTTCACCAATCAGGTTTTGGCTCAAATGGAGCTTTGGACCAATGGCGAAAACTACCAGAACGACGTCTACATTCTGCCGAAGCACCTCGACGAAAAAGTGGCGCGCCTGCATCTGGGTCGTATCGGCGTCAAGCTGACGACGCTGAGCAAGGAACAGGCCGACTACATCGGTGTGTCGGTCGAAGGTCCTTTCAAGCCGGAGCACTACCGCTACTAAGGTGCTGGCCTGAGATGCGTTCCAAGAAACCATATGAGACGCCACCCGCAGGATTGTGGGTGGCGCTTGTTTTTTTGCTTTTGGGCGGCATTGCCTATATCGGCTGGCAGATTTTGACCCAGCCAAACTCGCCTTTGCCGCGCGGCTGGAATCCGCTTGTGCCGCTGCATGTTCATGACGATGTGACGCCGTTCACGAAGATGAAACTTGTCCGTGCCGAACGCTCGCTGGACAGCTGCCTTGCTGCGCTGGACGGCGCGGCAAGTATCGTGGCGATGGCTCCCCTCGAGGCCGCAGGAGGTTGCGGGATCGAGGATCGTGTGACGCTCTCAAGCGTGGGTGAAAGTCGGATTGATCCGTTGCAAACCAGCTGCGCCATTGCGCTGCGCACTGCGATGTGGGAGCGCCATGGTTTGCAACCCGCTGCCGAAGAAATCTTTGGCACGTCCATCAGCGTTCTGCGCCAGATCGGCAGTTACAATTGTCGCCCTATCCGAACGCCTAACGGCACTTCCTCTCGCCTGAGCACGCATGCGACAGGCGAGGCCATCGACATTACGGGGTTTGATCTGTCGGACGGAACGCGGATGCGCTTGATTTCCGATTGGAACGGGGATGCGCAGAAAGCGGCCTTTCTGCGCGCGGCGCGGGAGAGTGCCTGCACATGGTTCGCGACAACGCTTTCGCCGGAGTACAACAGCTTGCACGCAGATCATTTCCACCTGCAGTCCCGCGGCTGGGGCGCCTGTCGTTAAAACGTTTTGATCAGAGAAATACAAAACGCTTTGGTTGCGGTGAGAATTGGTTCAAATTTGTCCTTTCTTCACTCCGGATATGCCACTACCGTTCCCTCAGGCCACAATTGGGCCAAATTATGATGTTGTTAAAGGACAAGGTTGGAGACTGCGAATGGGAAAACGTGACGAGCTTATCGCTAAATATGCCGAGGATCTGAAAACCAAATGCGGCATGGAGCCGGATATGGATTTGTTGACCAAAGTGACCATCGGTTGCGGTCCGGCCATCTACAACGACGATGCCTCCACGGTGGCTGCCTCTCAAGAGAGCGAGCTTGAAACCGTCAAGACCAACTTCCTCATCAAGAAACTCGGTCTCGCCGATGGCCCTGAGTTGATGGATGCGATCAAATCCGCGATCGACACCTATGGCCAGTCCGAGCGCAACAAATACCGCGCCGTGTTCTACTATCTTCTGGTCAAGCACTTCGGCAAAGAAGCTGTCTACAGCTAAGATGTTCTGAAAACGTCTTGAATTGCCAAGCCGCCTCGCAAATCGGGGCGGCTTTTCTCATGTCGGGTGCCATGTGTTAAGCGGAGGTTTCAAAAACACTTCCAACCCGAATTACTTCGGATTTGCAGGGAATCGAGAAAACCCCTAGGTTGAACTTACCGGCTAGGATGGCCTGGACCCTTTTAAATTCGAACACGTGTGGTGCTAGGGAGCACGTGGGGTGGTGGAGGGTTCCGGGGGGTCGGAACCCTCCTTTTATTTTCAAGACGCTAAAATCAGGACGGATCGGTGTCGCCGAGCTCGCAGATGATCTTCCATTCCTCGTCTGTGACGGGCTGAACCGACAGGCGGCTGTTGTTCACCAAGACCATATCTTTGAGGCGCGGGTCTTCCTTACACATGGCAAGCGTCACCGGTTTCGTGAACGGGCGCACCGCCTTGATGTCCACGCATTCCCAACGCGGGTCATCGGCCTTGCTGTCGGGATGCGCCTCGGCACAGATCTCGACGATACCAACGATCTCGGTTTCCTTGCGCGAATGGTAGAAAAAGCCGCGCTCGCCCAGCTTCATCGCCCGCATGTTGTTGCGGGCCTGATAGTTGCGCACGCCGTCCCATTCCTCGCCAACGTCGCCTTTTGCGACCTGTTGATCCCAGGACCACACTTCAGCTTCGGATTTGAAAAGCCAGTAGCTCATCCGCCAATCACCCGATTCCAGGCCTCGATGCGGACATCTGCAAAGAGCCCGGCCTTCGCGTAAGGGTCATTCGCAGCCCAATCCTGTGCGGCGGCCATATCTTCGACCTCGATGATGACCAAAGAGCCAGACATTTCGCCTGCGTCATTGAGGAACGGACCAGCTTGCTCGACCACGCCACAGCTCTTGAGGTATTCGACATGGTCCGGCCGCGTATCGAGGCGAATTTGGAGAGCGCCGGGTTTGTCGGTACAGATAACTGCGAATTTCATAGGTTATTCCCTTTTCAATGGGCGGGAGAGCAACATCTCCACCGCTTCGGATATGGACACAGTCCCGTTTATAATCTGCGTGACCGCGCTTGTAATCGGCATATCAACACCGAGCGTTTGCGACAAATGCACAACGGCTTTTGCGGTCGCAACGCCTTCGACGGTGACGGATGGATCGATCTGCGCCCCCTGCCCGAGTTTCAGCCCATGCGAATAGTTGCGGGATTTCGCGGAGGTGCAGGTCAGAACCAGATCGCCAAATCCCGAAAGGCCTGAAAGCGTCGTAGGATCGGCGCCAAGTTTGAACGCGAGCCGCTGCATCTCGGCAAAGCCGCGGGTCATGAGGGCTGCGCGCGCGCTTTCGCCAAACCCGGCGCCGATGGCGAGGCCACAGGCGATGGCGATGACATTCTTGAGCGCGCCGCCAAACTCGACCCCCAAAGGATCGAGGCTCGAGTAGAGACGAATATTGTCGGTGCTCAGGCGCGATTGCAGCTCTTTGACGTGCGTGTTGTCGCGCGCGGCCAGCGTCAAAGCGGTGGGTAAGCCGTCGGCGATATCGACGGCGAATGATGGTCCTGACAGAATGGCGACTGTCGCGCTGGGCACGGTGTCTTCGAGCACGGCAAGAGGTCCGCGATCCGAGGAAAGATCGACACCTTTACAGCAGGTAACAAGCGTTTTGTGCTGGAATAGGGTCTTATTTTCCTCTGCAAAGCGCGCAAGCTGTTGCATGGGTACGGCGAGCAAAAGGATCGGGGCCTTGGTGGCTTGGGGGAGATCGGAGGTGACGTGCAGGCTCTCTGGAAATGGTTTTCCCGGCAGTCGCCCTGTGTTTTCGCGGCGCTTTTGCATCTCTGATGCGGCGCCTTCAGAGCGTGCCCAAAGGTGAATGTCGCGTCCCGTTCGGGCCAGGGAGATGGCCAGAGCGGTTCCAAAAGCACCGGCGCCAAGGACCGAAATCTCACTCACGACCTGTCTCTCCCCACGGTTATTTCAAAGCCTGCGCGCGATGAACCGCGCAGAACACGGGCGGGACATGTTGTTCAACCCATGTTTGGGAGGTATCACCGTGAGAGGAGCCAGACAATCCCGAGACCGATTTTGACCTCACCCGTTCTGATCACACGCCCGAAAGAGGATGCGAAACGCCTCGCGCTGGCGCTTGAGGCTTTGGGCCCTGATGTGCGCTGCATTCTCGCGCCCGTTATGGAGATCGTCGCGCTGCCGTTCGAATGTGCGGATCGGAATTTTGATCATCTTGTGCTTACATCTCGCCACGCTGTGTCAGCCGCGGCCCCCTTTCGAGGTATGCCGACCTATTGCGTGGGAAAAGCCACGCGAGAGGCGGCGATGGCACAGGGGCACGACGTTCGAGACGTCTTTTCCAACGCAGATGAACTGGTCGCAAACCTGTCGGGTCATGGCGTTGGGCATGTACTCCATTTGCGCGGGCGCCATACGCGAGGCGAGATCGCAAAACGGCTGAGTTTAGCTGGATTAGAGACATATTCTTGTGTTGTATATGAGCAAAACCCACGACAATGGAGTGCGCCGGAGCGGCAGGCCATTCAGGCAGAGATGTCCCTCATCGTACCTCTGTATTCGCCGAGATCGGCATCGCTTACCGCAAAGCTGCTTGAGGATTTCAGAGGCGATTTGACCCTGATCGGCCTGTCACAGGCCTGTCTTGACGCATGGGATGGCCCACATCCCAAGATAAGCCTCTGCGTGGATCATCCCGATGGGGAAGCCATGCAGCACGCCATTGCGTCGCAGTTGCGGGGATCACCGCTTGAGAGGGGCGGTCACAGGGTCTAGGCTCTGAAGATAAATGGAAGAATAGGTTCTGGATTCGAAAGGTGGATCACGTGTCAGGTGATAAGAAAACCCAGCAGGAAACTGTGAGTGACAAAACGGAACTCCCGCAGGATCAGGATGCTGTGACGGCCGACGTTGCGGAGAATACGCCCGACGAAAAAGCAGAAGACACTATCATCGAGGAAACCGAGACCACCGAGGAGGTGGAGGATATTCCGCAGGAGCCCAGTGAGGAGGCTGAAGCGGCAGAGATTTACACTGTTGATGAGGTGTCAGAAGACAAGCCGGAGGAAACCCCTGAGGTCACACCCCCTGCCCCTGTTACCAAGGTCGTGAAACGCGGCGGCTTTGTGCCTATGGTTTTGGGCGGGGTTGTCTGCGCCGCACTTGGCTATGCCGGCGCGCAGTTTCTCAAGCCGGAGGGCTGGCCTTTCCCCGGCGCAAATACCGAAGAGCTGACACAACAGATCACAGCTCTCGAAGGACAAATCCAAGCCCTGGAGACGGCGGCGACGCAACGCGCAGAGGCGCAACAAGCCGCGCTGGCCGATCTGGAAACCGAGATCGCGGCACAAGATAACAGTGCTCAATACGACGCGCTCGCAGAGCAGCTTGCGACATTCGAAGAGCGGATGACCCAGATCGAGGCCCGCCCCGTGGCAGAGGCCATCGTCTCCCCCGAAGCCACCGCAGCCTACGAGCGGCAGTTGGCGCAGATGCAAGATCTGCTCAATAGCGAGATTTCCCGATTGGAAGAGGCGAAAGAGCAATCCATCGCCGAAGAAACCGCTGCGCGGATTTCCACCGCAAAGGCCCGGCTTCAAACGCTGGTCGATGCAGGCGAGCCTTTCGATCAGGTTCTGGCCGAGATGAACACCGATGTCCCCGAAGTTTTGCAGCAGGCGGCAGCGGAGGGCATCCCAAGCGTGACATCTCTGCAGGAGGGCTACTCCGAGGCGGCGCGAGACGCTTTGGTGGTCTCTTCGCGGGCGGCCTATGACGCGGGGGAACAAAGCTGGTTCCAAACTGCGCTGCAAACTCAAATCGGATTGCGATCCACCAAACCGAAAGAGGGCGACGACGCGGATGCGATCCTGTCGCGTGCTGAACAGGACGTGCGCGATGGCCTCTTTGCCAAGGCAATCACCACGCTTGAGGCCCTGCCCGAGGAAGGCAAGGCCGAGATGCAGGGGTGGGTTGCAAACGCTCAAAAACGGGTGGATTTGATGACGGCCCTTGATGAATTTCTCGGTCAGTAAGAAAGGCGAAAAAATATGCTCTGGTCCCTAGTGAAAATTGTTGTTTTCGTCATTCTCGTCGCGGCGTTGGCCTATGGCGGCACGGTTTTGATGGAAACCGAAGGCGGCGCGCAGATCGCCTTTGGCAGCTACGAAATCACCCTGACCCCGCTCAAGGCGGTACTGGCCCTGATCGCGCTGATCGTCGCGATTTATGTGGCGCTGAAACTGCTTGGCCTTTTGGTTGCCGTCGCGCGGTTCTTGCTTGGCGATGAAACCGCGATCTCCCGCTATTTTGACCGCAACCGCGAGAAAAAGGGGATCGAGGTGGTGACGGACGGCATGATGGCGCTGGCCTCTGGCGATGGTCGTCTGGCGCTGGCCAAAGCGGCTAAGGCGGAGAAATATCTTCAGAAACCTGAGCTGACGAACCTTTTGAAGGCGCAGGCCGCGGTCATGAATGGCGATAAACTGACGGCTGAACGGGCCTTCAAACAATTGGTGACCGACGAACGCACCCGGTTTGTGGGCGTTCAAGGCATCATGAAGCAAAAGCTCGACGAGGGCGATACGGACACGGCGCTTAAACTGGCCGAGAAAGCCTTTGCTCTAAAGCCGAAACATGTCGAGACGCAGGATATTCTCCTCCGTCTTCAGGCCGAAAAAGGCGATTGGGTGGCGGCACGCAGTACACTTTCGGCCAAGCTCAAACATGGCGCCATTCCGCGCGATGTGCACAAACGCCGCGACGCAGTTCTGGCTCTGTCGCAGGCGAAAGGCGTGTTCGAGAAAGGCGCCAGCATCGAGTCCCGAGAGGCGGCGATTGAAGCCAACAAAAAGTCCCCGGATTTGATCCCGGCGGCGGTGATGGCCTCCGACGAATATGTCGCGGAAGGCAAACAACGTCAGGCCGCGCGCGTGATCAAGAAGGCCTGGGAGGCTCAGCCCCACCCGGACCTTGCGGCCGCTTTCGCGCGGATCGAACCGAAGGAAACGCCGGAGCAACGCATCAAACGTTTCGGGGCTCTGACCAAGGTGCATCCGGAAAACCCGGAAAGCCAAATGCTCGCCGCCGAGCTTTATATCGCCGCCGAAGATTTCCCGGCGGCACGTCGGGCGCTGGGCGATCTGGCGGAGATGAACCCGACGGCACGCAGCCTCACGATTTTGGCCGCGATTGAGCGTGGCGAAGGCGCCGAGGATGTCGTGGTGCGTGGCTGGCTGACACGGGCGCTGACGGCGCCGCGCGGCCCGCAATGGGTCTGTGACAATTGCCAGACCATCCATGCGGAATGGGCGCCTGTCTGTGATCAATGCGGTGGCTTTGACACGCTGAGCTGGCGTAAACCGACTCACTCCGAGGTGGCTATGCCCGCAGGCACGGAAATGTTGCCGATGATCGTCGGCGCGATGCCGGAACCCGTGGTTGAGCCCGATGATTCCGATGAGGATGAGGTGGAAGAAACTGCCACAATGTTCGATGTGACCCCTGCAGAGGAAAAGGAAACGGAAAAGGGTGCAAATTAGGGCTACACACCTCTGAAAGAGGGTGATAAAGACCCGTTCACGCCGAAAGCGCGCTTTCGGCAAAGGTGCCGGTGTAGCTCAGCTGGTAGAGCACGTCATTCGTAATGATGGGGTCGTAGGTTCGAGTCCTATCACCGGCACCATTTTAAATTGGCCTACTGTGCGGATCGCGATTTGAGGCCAGTTTCGGTTCGTGAATTCTCCTCTCATCTGCACCGCGATATTTCCGTAAAGGTCGCATTGTTGCCCAATGTGGTATTTGGCGCTCAGAGCCTGCGTATGAGAATACGTTTGCGGTTGTTCCCGCTTGGCGAAAATATCTTTTCAATTTTAGAAGTTAAGCTGGTGTTTATCCCTGACTGCTATCCCTGATTTCGGGTGAATAATGAGGTGGTGGTATGAGCGGCAAAGGCAACGCTCCGATTATCATCAAGAAAAAGAAAGTCATTGCAGGTGGCGGCCACCATGGCGGCGCTTGGAAAGTGGCCTATGCCGACTTCGTGACCGCGATGATGGCCTTCTTTCTCTTGATGTGGTTGTTGAATGCGACGACGGAAAAACAGCGCAAAGGGCTTGCGGATTACTTCAATCCGACCATCCCGGTGAACCGCATTTCTGGCGGCGGAGATGGGTCTTTCGGTGGGGATTCCGTGTTTACCGAGGAAACTCTGTCACAAAACGGGACAGGGGCGTCGAACACGCACAGTGCCAGCGACAGCGGTGCGGCGAAATCCGAAAATACGGAAGATGAGGACACTGCGGAGGCTCTTGAGGCCAAGGCTTTTGCAGAGGTACAGGAGCTTTTGACGGCATTCAGTGGCGAAAGCATGGCCGCAGATGAGGCGATGCGTCATATCGTGACCCGTGTGACGGATGAAGGTTTGATCATCGAGCTGCACGATCTGGAAGATGAGCCGCTGTTCTCCTCGAAATCCTCAGAGCCGTCCGAAGTGATGACGCTCTTGGTCGAGATGCTCTCCGAGGTTTTCAAAATTGTACGCAATGACATTGCAGTCACGGGCTATGTTCGCTCCCAACCTCTTGTTGTTGCGGATAATCCGGTCTGGGATCTGTCTACCAAACGGGCCGATCAGGTGCGGCTCTTGTTGGAGCGGAACGGGACACCGACCGCACGGATTCAGCGAGTGACGGGCTATGCGGATCGTAAACCTGCCGTTGGTAATCCGATGGCGGCGCGCAACAACCGCGTGGAGATCGTCTTGCTGAGAAAACAGATAAAGAAATAGATCGCATTTTAAGCGTTAGGGAGCCGTTAAGCCTCATTGTGCATGCTGAGATCAGTTTTTGGGTCTCAGCAGCAGAAAGGCGCTACCCCTATGTCGATTTCTTCCTCTCTCAATGCCGGTGTTGCCGGCCTTGCCGCAAACGCCACGCGGCTTGCTACGATTTCCGATAACATCGCCAACTCCGGGACATACGGCTACAAACGTGCCTCCACGGATTTCGAATCCTTCGTGATCTCGAACTCTGCAAACACGGGCACCTATACCGCAGGCGGCGTGCGTGCGAGTACGACTCGGATGATCGATGAACAGGGCCCGCTGATTTCGACATCGAACGCGACCGATATTGCGGTGGCAGATGGTGGTTTCCTTCCGGTGACCACCGAAGTGTCGCTGGATGGCAATATGGGGGATCAGCCCCTGATGATGACCACCACCGGATCGTTTCATACGGACGCGGATGGCATTTTGAAGACCTCTTCCGGCCTTGTTTTGCTGGGTTGGCCGGCTGAGGCAGATGGTTCCATCGCCACCTATGCCCGCGATACGATGACCGGGCTTGAACCCGTGGTCATCAATTCAAACCAGACCGCTGGTGACCCGACCACCAAGATTAACCTTGGTGTAAACCTGCCCGCAGAGGGTGCGACCACCGCATTGCCGGCTTCTGTTGAATATTTCGGCAACCTCGGTACGTCCGAGGCGCTGGATATCACTTTTACCCCTGATCTTGTTACGCCCAACAGCTGGACCATGACGATCACCGATACTGCTTCCGGCGGTGCCATTATTGGCGAATATGATCTCGTGTTCGATGATACGCGCGGCGCTGGCGGTACGCTTTCGACCGTGACGCCGACCGTCAACAACCCCGTGAGCGCAACCTATGATTCTGGGGCGGGCACTCTGGCTCTGACCGTCGCGGGTGGCCCGATTGAAATGACCATCGGCAAACCGGGCGACACCAATGGTCTCACCCAGCTGTCTGACGGGTTTGCGCCCACGTCGATCACCAAAGACGGTTCGCCCGTTGGTAACCTGACTTCGGTAGAGATCGACGACGGCGGCTATATCACGGCAACCTACGATACCGGCTTTACCCGCGTGATCTATCAAATCCCGCTGGTGGACGTTCCGAATCCCAATGGCCTGACCTCTCTGGGCAACCAAACCTATCAGGTGTCGCCGGATTCGGGCTCCTTCTTCCTGTGGGATGCGGGGGACGGTCCGACAGGAACGATCGAAGGCTTTGCGCGTGAAGGCTCTGCCACGGATGTGGCGGCCGAACTGACGGATCTGATCCAAACCCAACGAGCTTATTCGTCGAATGCGAAGGTTATCCAGACGGTCGATGAGATGCTGCAGGAGACGACGAATATCAAACGATAAGGCTTTGGTAACAGAATAGGAGGTTAGACATGAGTATCTCTTCGGCCCTTTCAAATGCCTTGAGTGGCCTGAATGCTGTGTCGCGCGCGGCGGATGTCGTGTCCTCCAACGTCGCCAACGCCATGACGGAAGGCTATGGCAAGAGGGAAATCGAGTTAACGTCCCAGCAGTTGGGTAGATATGGCTCCGGCGTTTCAGTCGTCGGGGTCACCCGTTATCATGATCCTGTCGTCACGGGCGAGCGTCGTTATGCGGGTGCAGAGGCGGCACTTGAAAATACCCGGGCGGAGTTCTACGACTCCTACGCCGCAGCCATGGGCCAGGCCGATGAAAAGGACTCCATCGCCGGCCGGATCACCGGCCTTGAAACGGCTTTGATCGAAGCCGCCAGCCGCCCGGATTCCGAGGCTCGGCTGGCGACTGTTCTGGATGCGGCCAGCGATTTGGCAACGCAAATCAACGATGCCTCCGACAGCATCATGGACACCCGTATGGCTGCGGATAAGGAAATCGCAAAGACCGTCGATTTCCTGAATTCCGCGCTGCAACAGGTTGTCGATCTCAATGTCGCGATCCAGAAACAGGTCACTCAGGGCTACGATGCCAATGGTCTCATGGATCAACGTCAAACCTTGGTGGATCAAATCTCTGAATTCATTCCCGTGAATGAAGTCGAAAAAGACAACGGGATGATTTCGCTTTACACCAACGGCGGTGCCTTTCTCGTCGATTCCAAAGCGGCAACACTTGGATTCACACAGACGCCGATCATCACACCCGATATGACTGTTTCCGGCGGTGCTTTGTCAGGCTTGACGATCAACGGTCTCGACATGCCGACGAATACGGAAAAAGGCCCCATTGCGGGGGGCAAACTCGCAGGCTTGTTCGAAATTCGTGATGTTTTGGCACCTCAGGCCCAAACAGAGCTGGACGCTCTCGCGCGTGATCTGATCGAACGTTTCCAAACCCCTGATGCGGATTCCACTCTGGCGATCGGCGATGCGGGTCTCTTCACCGATGGCGGTGTGGCCTTTGATGTTTTGAACGAAGAGGGCTTGGCTGGGCGCATTTCTGTAAATGCGTTGGTTGACCCGGATCAGGGCGGCGACCTGTGGAAACTGCGTGACGGGCTTGGTGCCGTGGCAGAGGGCGATCAGGGGGATGCATCCATCCTGAATTCTCTGGCCAATGCGCTGCAAAAATCTCGTGTCGCGTCTTCGGGTGGCTTGACCGGTATTGAGCGTTCGGCGCTGGGATTTGCGGCGGACATGTATTCGCTCGCGGAAACCAACCAACTCAACGCGGCGGCGGATCTGACCTATGCCTCAGCCCGCCGCGACTCGCTTGAAGCTATTGAAATGGAAAATGGCGTGGACACAGATCAGGAGATGCAGCGGCTCCTCGTGATCGAGCAAACCTATGCCGCGAATGCCAAGGTGATCTCGACGATTGAGGCGCTCATGGATCAGTTGATGGGGATTTGACGATGAGCACGATTTCTTTCGGTGATATGGCATCGACACTCCGGAACATGCGGTTCACCACGCAAACCAAGCAAGATCTCGACCGGTATAATTACGAGGTCGCCAGCGGTGAAAAGCAAGACCTGTCTGCGGCAGTCTCTGGTGATTTTTCACCCCTGGCATCCATTGAACGCGCGCTCCGAACTCTGGGCTCCTATGACATTGCGATCCAGGAGGCGGACCTGTTCGCGACCGCGCTGCAATCCAGCTTTGGGTCGATTTCTTCGCATGTTGAAGACCTCTCTTCCAGCCTGCTGACCGCCTCGACAAACGCTGATGCAACCAGTGTTTCAGTCGCTGCAAAAGACGCGCGAACACGGTTTGATGCGGTCGTATCCACTTTGAATGCCCGGATCGGAGATCGGTCGCTTTTGAGCGGAGCGGCAACAGGAAAAACGGCACTCATCACTGCCGATGACATGATGAGTGAACTGATGACGGCGGTTGCCGGCGCCTTGACCGCGGCTGACGTGGAAACCATTGTCGATGATTGGTTCATGTCCGGTGGTGGCGGTTATGAGACCACCGCTTATCAAGGCTCTGCGAATTCTTTGTCGCCATTTTCGCTCGGCGAGAATGAAAAGGTCAAACTGGATATCACTGCCGAAGACATGTCCATCCGTGAAACGCTCAAAGGCTTGGCTTTGGCCTCTCTTGTCGATGAAGGCGTTTTTGACGGTGAGGTCGGGACGCAAGCATCTCTGTTGCGCAGCGCAGGCGAGACCCTCATGGGCGCTCAGGCCGGTTTGGCCGACCTTCAGGCGCAGGTCGGCTCGATTGAAGCGCGTATCGAAGAGGCAAACCTGTCCAACAAGGCCATGACCTATTCCTATGAAACGGCGAAGTCAGCAATCATTTCGGCAGACCCCTATGAGGCTGCCTCCATGCTCACGCAAACCGAAACCCAACTCCAACTCATTTACACGCTGACCGCGCGTATGTCCCAACTCAGCCTTGCGGATTACATCTGATGTTCAAATTGTTCTCTTCTCTCTTCTTCGCGCTTTTGCTGGCTCTTCCCGCCGCAGCCAACCCCATTCGGATCAAGGATCTCGTTGAATTCGATGGGGTACGTGGCAACGATCTGGTCGGATATGGCCTTGTGGTCGGTTTGAACGGAACGGGTGACGGCATCCGAAATGCGCCATTCACCGAAGAAATCATGTCCAGCATTCTGGAACGCCTCGGCGTGAATGTGACGGGAGAGCAGTTTCGACCCAAAAACGTCGCTGCCGTCTTTGTCACCGCGACCCTGCCGCCGTTTTCTCGGACAGGGGGCAAAATTGATGTCACGGTTTCGGCGATTGGGGATGCAAAAAGTCTTTTGGGGGGCACGCTGATCATGACGCCACTCAATGCACCGGATGGTCAGATTTACGCCGTTGCCCAAGGCACCGTTATTGCCGGTGGCGCCTCTGCCGAGGGAGCTGGTGCTTCTGTGGTGCAAGGCGTGCCGACCTCTGGCGTTATTCCTTCTGGTGCACGTGTTGAGCGTGAAATCGATTTTGATTTCACGCAGCTCAAATCTGTGCGCTTGGCGCTTCGCAACCCCGACTTTACGACGGCAGAGCGGATCGAAGATGCGATCAATCAGGATTTCGGCCGTGTGGTCTCTCGTATGCTCGACGCAGGTACGGTGGTTTTGGATATCAAGGCGACCAAAGAACTGTCCCCTGCGCATGCTCTGGGACGCGTGGAAAACATTTCTGTGCAGCCGGAGCGTAAAGCGCGTGTTGTGGTGGATCAGAGATCCGGCACGATCGTGATGGGGGAAGATGTGCGAATTTCCCGTGTGGCCGTTAGTCAAGGCAACCTGACCCTGCGTATCCAAGAAGAGCCGCTTGTGGTGCAGCCCAATCCTTTCTCCGACGGTGGGACGGTGGTCGTCCCCAGAACGCAGGCCTCTATTCAAGAAGAGCCCGGCATCGGGTTGGCGGAAATTAATGAGGGCACCTCTCTGTCCGAGGTGATCGCAGGCCTGAACGCGCTGGGCGTGTCGCCGCGCGATATGATTGATATTCTGAAAAGCATTAAGGCGGCCGGAGCCCTGCATGCCGAGTTCCTGGTGCGGTAATGCGCACGGGGTTAGAAGCTGAAAAGCTGTGCCGCCGTCGAGAGCGTCGCAAGGAGTCGCTCAGCCAAGGTTAGAAACTAAAAACGCGCCCCGTCATGGAGCGCGTTTTTTAGTGATCGTTTTTGTAAGTCTTCTGTTCAAAAGTAGCTACGAACGAGTGCGCTTGAGATCAAAGCCCAGCCATCGGAGACCACGAAAAAAGCCAGTTTGAAGGGCAGGGATACGATGGCCGGTGGCACCATCATCATCCCCATGGACATCAGAATGGCTGAGACAACAAGGTCGATGATGAGAAACGGCAGGAAGATCAGAAATCCGATCTGAAAGGCGCGTTCGACTTCGGAGAGCAGAAAGGACGGAACCAAAATGGAAAGCGGCGCATCGCGGGTGACGCCGTTTACGTCGCTGATATCCGTGCGAAGCTCTTGAAGCTGTTGGAAGGTATCGGGATCAATGCGGTTGGACATAAAGCCGCGAAAGGGATCGATCGAAAGCTGGAATGCCTGCTCGAGAGGGATGTCGCCGTTCACATAAGGCTGAATTCCGATGGTCCAGCTTTCCGTGAAAACCGGTTCCATCACGAAATAGGTCAGAAACATCGCCAGGCTGATCATCAACATGTTCGGCGGCGACTGTTGCAGACCGATCGCCTGACGCAGGATCGAGAGAACGGTCACGATGAAGGGAAAACAGGTCAGTGTGACGGCGATCCCGGGAACGATACTCAGGACCGTGATCAGTAGTAAAAGCTGAATGGATCGGGTGGCCAGTGAACCGTCGTCACCAAGATCAAGCGTGATGGCCTGTGCGCTGGCGGTTTCCCCGATCAATAGAAAACTGATTGCCAGCAAAAGCAGAGGTGCAGAAAGCCGCATGAGTGCTCACAATCCGTTTTTCAGATCGGCAACCTCGATGAGGCGCACGGCCAATTGACCGGCTTGCCCGCCCTCCAGCTCCTGCAATTCGCCACGCGCAATCAGTTTGTCACCGACATAAAGTTCAACAGGGTCCTCGATATTGCGATCCAGAGGGAGGATGCTGTCGCTTTGCAGTTTCAGCAAATCCTTCACGAGCGGCCTGGCTTTGCCGACAGAAATCGTGATCTCGATGGGAACCTGAGAAAACGGGTTCGCGGCAGTGTCTTCAGTCTGTTCAACCATGTTTCATGGCCTCCTCATTCAGGGCATAGACCGCATTGATGGCCTTGCCGATTTTTTCGACGGCGGAATCCATATCGATCTTTTTCTCAAGCTCGCCCATGCGCAGATACACCTGACCTTCGGCGAGACTTGGTTCTTCAATGATGTCCAATGGAATGGTTAACGAGTCGTCAATGAGACGCTGAATTGCTGGGCGTGATGCGGGAGAAACAACAATTTGTATCGGCGCATCCGAGGCATCTTCGGCCATTGGCAAAAGCTCTTCGAGAATGGTCTGGCCCAGCGTTTCGTTGACAAGATTGGGTAGGACCTTGCTCACCATTTCTGTCAAAAGCGGCTCAAGCGCCTTCATGACATGCGAACGGGCCTCATGAAATGTGAAGCCCAAATCCTGAAGGTTGCGCGCAAATTCAGCCCCGATTCTCGATTGATCTTCGCCTTCGGCCCGCGTCGCATCATCCCAACCCGCTTTGTACCCCTGTTCATAGGCGGCCATACGGCTGGCCTCGATTTCTTCTTCCGAAGGTCCAGCGGGCGGAGCGGGTTGCGGCGGGACATCCTGAGCTTTTTGGGCTTTCGGTTTCGGTTTGGGGGCTGCCCCAAAGTCCTCAAGCGGGAATAAAGAGGTCATTACGCCGTCTCCTCAGTGTCTTCCATCCAGCCACGCAGAATCTCAACCGTTTCATCCTGGCGGTCTTCGATAAGCTTTCTGAGGCGTTTTACCGGATCGCTCGGCATACCGATCTCGTCGTCCCCGAAATCGAAATCGGAGACGACGCCCATTGTCGGCAATTCGAAACCGCCATCGGAAATTTCACCGGTCAAAGCGGGCGCGGTTGGCCGTGGAAGGTCGGGTACGGGGATCGTGGCGGGCATATTCTCAGACATATTTTCGATAGAGGCATCGACCGGCGCAGGGAGGCCGATGGACGGCTTGGCCAAGATCGGCCGCAGGACAAAGAGGCCGAGAATAAGGGAGACGACAGCCAGCACCGCCAGTTGAATGATGGACATCAGATCAATGCTCATCGCGGACATGAGAGAGCTTTGCGCCTCGGTGCCTTCCACGAGAACAGGCTCAAACTCCATGGTTTTGAGCGTAATCTGATCACCCCGTTCCTCATTGTACCCGATGGCGGATGCCACCAGATCGCGCAGAGCCTCAAGCTCTTCGGCGCTTCTCGGAGCCCAAGTTACTTCTTCGGTATCCGGGTTAACCGTTCTGAGGCCATCGACCAAAACGGCCACAGTCAGGCGTTTGATTGCACCGGGACCGCGTTGAATTTCGCGACGGGTTTCGGACACTTCGTAATTCACGCGTTCACGCGTTTCACTGTTGTTCGAACTCGAATCACGTCCTGTCGCACCTGCACCATCGGGCAGATTGGAGGCCACCGTGACAGATCCACCCCCGCTATCTTGCGAAGAGGTGCTGCGTTCTTCGGTTTCCGAACTGATCGCGACACGGCTTTCCGGGTCGAAATGGCGTTCGACGATGGATTCCTGATCCGTTTCTGTTTCCACCGAAACTTCGACAACGGCCTTGCCGACACCGACCCGGGCTTCGAGCAGGCGCTGCACATTCTGACGCATTTCATCGGCACGATCTGTGCTGCCGCTCGTGCCCGTCGCTGGATCATCACCGCTCACGACGACGCCCGTGCGACCATCAATAATCGAGACGTTTTCTGGCGACAGGCCTGCGACGGCGGAGGAGACCAAATACCGAAACGCTTTGGCTTGTTCGGCAGAAATCGCACCACTGTTGGCGGTCACTGTCACGGAAGCAGACGCGGCGATTTCGCGTTTGAAGGGTTGAGATGACGGATTGGCGATGTGGACGCGAGCTGTTCTAATCTGTTGAGAAGAAACGATTGTTCGTGCAATTTCACCCTCTTTGGCCCGCCAGTAGGCGGCATCGAACATCTGTGACGTCGTGCCGAAACCGGAAAGAGAATCAAGCAACTCATAGCCACCCGTAGAATTCGCAGGCAGTCCTTCTGAGGCCAAAGTCATGCGCAATTCATCGCGGGCGTCGGCAGGCACGAAAATCGCACCACCGCGAATCTCATAGGCCATGCCTTGCGCCTCGAGGGACTGAACCACCTCGCCGGCAGCGCTGGTCTCCAGCCCGGAATACAAGAGTGACATGGACGGTTTCGTCGCCATGCGGGACAAGCCAATGATCGCAGCAAACATCAGCACGGTTGCGCCGACGACGATGATACGACGTTTGGGATCTAAATTGGACCACACAGAAAGAATCTGTTGCAAGACGACACTCCTTGAATGTGCGGGCTTCTGCCCCCGCCTGTTCTTAGAAATGTCCGATCAGCCTTAACAATCGGTTAGCTACCTTCGGGATAAAACAGATTCGGAACAAAAATTTCTGGATGGACCCATGGCTGAAGAAGAACAGCTTAAAGAAGAACCGAAGAAAAAATCGAAACTCCCCCTGATCCTGGGGGTGGTCTTGATGTTGGTTCTGGGCGGTGGCGGTTTTTTCGCCGTCTATTCGGGTATGCTCTTTGCGCCCGAAACGGAGCACGTGGATGAAGACCTCGCGGCTCTCGACGAAGAACCGATGGCACCGCTGCCAAGCGTGGCCTTCGTGTCCGTAGAGCCGCTGATCGTCAACTTGATCGATACGACGGGCCGTGGGCGGCATTTGCGGTTTCAAGCGCAACTCGAAGTGCCGCTGCAATATGAGCAGGAAGTGATCACCTTGCTGCCGCGCGTCATGGACGTGCTGAACGGGTATCTGAGGGCGGTCGATGTGGCGGACTTGGAAAACCCTTCGGCTCTGGTGCGTTTGCGCGCGCAGATTTTGAGACGTCTTCAAATCGTGGCCGGAGAGGGCCGCGTCAAGGATGTGCTCATCATGGAATTTGTTATAAATTGAGGGCCCGGAAATGGAACTGATCGCAGATATCCTCATGATCGCCGGAACGTTGGCTGTCGCTGTCTATTGCGTGGTCCTGGCGCGTCGTTTGAGCCGCTTTACGGATCTGGAAAAAGGCGTCGGTGGTGCCATTGCTGTGCTGTCCGCGCAGGTCGACGACATGACGAAAACATTGACGAAGGCGCAGAAAACGGCGGGGATGTCCGCTGCGAAATTGGAGGATCTGACCCAGAGAGCCGAAGATGTGTCGCGCCGTATGGAGCTTTTGATTGCCTCCATGCATGACCTGCCAGCAGCCCCTGAGCCGGTCAAACCCAATCCGAAAGCAGAAGCGGAATGGCGGGAAACCAAAGAGGAGCCTGAAGGCGAAACCTTGTTTCTCAGCCAGAGACGTCGCGTGGAGGCTGCACAATGATAAAGGCAAAAAAATCCCCAAAGGTTCAGCCTAAAACCAAAGTGAAACGCCGACTTCGTTCGGGTCGCGGCGCACTTTGGGTGCTTGCAATGATATTTGTCGCCTCCGCAGCCATTCGTTTGGTCTCAGGAACGGGTGCGGCGATTGCCCGCGAAATGTCCGAGCTTTCGCATACAGAAACTGCTGAAAACCTGGGGCAGTCATCGGAAATTTGTCAAACCGATGAGGAATCTGCAGCACTGATCGCAGCTCTTTTGAAGCGCGAAAGAGACGTCGAAGAGAAAGAGCTCATGATCGCGCAAAAGATGAAGTCGATCGATTTGGCGCGCGCAGAAGTGTTGGAAAACCTGTCTGCCTTGGAGGATGCGGAAGCGCGGCTTCAAGCCACGATGACGCGCTCACAAACGGCGTCGGAAGACGATTTGTCAAAGCTTACGGCGGTTTACGAATCGATGAAACCGAAAGAAGCGGCAGCTCTCTTCGAGGCAATGTCGCCCGATTTTGCCGCAGGTTTTCTTGGACGAATGCGGTCTGATGCTGCTGGGGCGATCATGGCGGGTTTGAAGCCGGAAACAGCCTACACAATCTCGGTTATTTTGGCTGGTCGAAATGCGAAAGCGCCGAGTGAATAGGGCGTTTGGCAAACTTTCTTAAGAGGTTTGTGACAGGTTGATCTTGTTTGAACCGAAGACATAAGGACATGAGAACATGATCGGTATCGTTGGAATTCTGCTGATCTTCATTATGGTGTTCGGCGGCTATATTGCCGCTGGCGGTAAGCTCGGTATCATTTTGAAATCTCTGCCTTTTGAGTTCATGATGATTGGTGGGGCGGCGGCTGGTGCTTTCGTGATCTCGAACGATATGTCGGGGATCAAGCACACGCTCAAAGATATCGGCAAGGTCTTCAAAGGTCCAAAGTGGAAACCGGAAGATTACAAGGATTTGCTATGCCTTCTTTTCGAATTGATTCGCTTGGCCAGGCAAAATCCGGTCGGGCTCGAGGAACATATCGAAGCACCTGAAAACTCGTCTATATTCACGAAATACCCTAAAATCCTTGCTGATAAGGAAGCAATTGCCTTGACCTGTGACACGCTACGGTCTGCTTCCATGAATTACGATGATCCGCATCAGGTCGAAGAGGTTTTGGAAAAGCGACTGGAAACCAATATGCATCATGCGCTGCATTCATCGCACGCCATGGCAGCTGTTGGTGACGGTTTGCCAGCGCTTGGCATTGTGGCCGCTGTTTTGGGGGTGATCAAAACGATGGCCTCGATTGACCAGCCTCCAGAAATTCTTGGTAAAATGATTGGCGGTGCTCTCGTTGGGACCTTTTTGGGCGTGTTTCTTGCCTACGGGATCGTGGGTCCTTTTGCTGGCAAGATGAAGGATGTCATCGAGGAAGATGGGCATTTTTATCAGCTCATCCGAGAAGTTCTCGTGGCCAACCTGCACAATCATGCAACGAACATCTGCATCGAAGTCGGGCGTCAAAATACACCTGGTCACTACCGACCGAGTTTTTCCGATTTGGAGGAAGCGCTCAAAGAGGTGAAATCGGAGGCCGCATGATCCGAATTCTTGGCTTGATCTTGGGTTTTGTCGTTTTGCCGTATGGTTTGCTGGCAGAAGTCATTGATGTGCGCTCAGGGGAGCATGCCGGCTTTTCGCGACTTGTGATGCAATTTCCCTCTGAGGTCAGTTGGGAATTCGGTCGCTCAGGCGGGCAGTATGAATTTCGAACCGAGTCGGAAGATTTTACATTTCAGACTGGCGAAGTTTTCCAGAAAATTCCGCGTGATCGTATCAAGGATATCGAGGTTGGCCCAGGCTATGTGAGATTAACCACTCCTGAAAATGTTCATGCAGACGTGTTTGAATTGCGTGCTGGCCGTCTTGTGATTGACGTTAAAGACGGCGCGCCATCGACCGTGTCTGAGTTCGAGGCTGATTTGAGTTCTGAACCAGGCGCTGATGTTTCCGTCACGGAGCCTGCACCTGTAGAGGAAACTCTTCCAGAAACGGAAAATCAGGCTGCGACAAAAGATACATTGGCCTCAAGCGATGGCGATGACCGATTCTCGTCTGTGAACGATGATTGGATTGTTGAAAATGATCCGGTGGAACTTCCGATCATTATGTCTAAAACGGCCGAGCAAGATAACGCCCCCAATACCTCTGCAAGCGCATTCATCGATTCCCTCGATCAACAAATGGAGATCAAGTCAGAGCGCGTCGATGAGTTGGAGCGACAGTTGCTTGAACAGATTGGGCGCGCTGTCTCGCAGGGACTTCTGGACCCGGATGTGTCCGAAACCGAAAAAGTGGTCGAGGAAACGCGCTCCTATCATGAGGGGCAAGATACACCGGCACAGGTTGCAGAAGAGGCTGCGACCATCACAGAGGAGCCGGTGCAAGCGCGTTCCCATATTCGTATTCAGTCCTCAATCGATCGCGAGCAAAATAACCAATCTGGACAAAATTTGACGGATGGGCATGGCACAGTCTGTCTGGACAACACACTCGTTCAAATCACTGACTGGGGGCAGCCCTTAGAGGAGGGTTTAAATCTACCAGAAAGGCGCGCTGCGGCGATTGGAGAATTTGATCTCCCCAACCCTGATGGTGTGAAGCGCCTGGCGCAATATTACCTCTACCTCACGTTCGGTGCGGAAGCAAAATCGGTCCTGAAAGATTTTGGCGTGACCGTTGAGGGCCATGACATTCTTTCTGCAATGTCTGACATCATGGACCAAGGATATACAGATGCTCCAGGACGCTTGGACAAGCAGTTTGGTTGTAATGGTGCGGTCGCTTTCTGGTCTGTGATCGCAAAGAAAGACTTTAATACTTGGGAGACCTATAATCTGGATAGCGTCTTGTCGACATTTTCGGCGCTTCCGATTCATCTCCGCCGCCATCTTGGGCCATCTTTGTCAGAGCGCTTTATGGCGATCAATGACATGGACAGCGCCAAATATATCCAAAATGCAATCTTGCGGACAGAAGGTGATCACGGCGATGCCTTTGACCTTCTAGATGCAGAGCTTGAACTGGCTGACGGCAATCTGGATGAAGGGGTCCAGAAGCTCGAAAATATTGTTGATGAAAATGGAGATACAGCTCCAGAAGCCTTGGTCGAGCTCATTTTGACCAAGGTCTCAGGAGGTGCAAAAATCGACGAAAGATTGGCGGAAAATGCGGAAGCACTGGCAGTAGAATTTCGCGGGAATTCCTACGAAGGCACATTACAAAATGCTGCCCTTCTCGCCCGAATTTATTCGGGAGGGGCCGATATTGCTCTGCGGCAAGTCTTGGCATTGAAGCCGGAGCATAAATTCACCGATGATCAAAAAAATGATCTTGTATCACAGGCCTTGGAAGAATTGGCGGGCAATGCGAATGATACAACTTTTTTGAAAGTCATCCTTGCTCATCGCGAGGAGATTCTGGCGGAGAAGCTTACAAATGCAGCGCGCGTTGAGGCGTCTGAGCGTTTGCTGGACATGGGCTTCTTTGATCTAACCTTGGATTTCATGGCCGGTTATTCGGAGCAAGATGAGGATGCGCCGAAATTGATTTTGGCAAAGGCTTTTCTGGGTATGGGAGAGTCGGAGGCCGCACTCAGATATGCGACTCAGGTTGAAGGTGAAGAGGCGAGAAATATTGCTGCCAAAGCGTATTTTTATTTGAATGATCCTGAAAGCGCTGCACGCGTTTTGGGGGACAATCCGTCCAATCCTGAGCGAGATACTTTTTCTATAATGGCGGAGGACTGGGAGAGTTTGGGGCAATCTCAAAAAACCGGAATGTCCGATTTTGCAGATGTCATGAGCCGGCCAATAGACATGGTCGACGAAAATAATGGGGCTGCACCAACTTTATCGTCTGTCGAAGACATGCTTTCGTCCAGTCGTGAAACACGCAGTGTGCTTGAGTCCATGCTAAACTGAAGTATTGACTGTGGTTGGCGTCAACACTTTGTAAACCACGTCTGCCGTATTCTCGAGTTGCAGCAAGAAATGCGGCGAGTGAGAAAATGCGTATCATAAAGCTTAAAATTTTCATGTTAGCCGCTCTCTGTTTGCGCGTGAGGGCATCATGAATTTCAATATTTCAAGTCTTTTCAAACCAACAATCTTGCTCGCGCTGGCACTGATGGTTGTGATCGTCATGATGGTCTTGCCCGTGCCCTCATGGGTGTTGGACCTCGGTTTGGCGGCGAGCTTTGCGCTCGCGATCCTGATCTTTACCGTGACGCTCTTCATTGAAAGACCTTTGGATTTTTCGGCCTTCCCGACCATCCTTCTCGCCAGCCTCATGTTGCGCCTGTCTTTGAATGTGTCTTCAACCAAACTCATCATCGGACAGGGGCACACAGGCACATCTGCCGCGGGCAATGTGATCGAGGGCTTTGCGAGTTTTGTGATGAGCGGCTCCGTCCTCTTGGGGTTGGTGGTCTTCACGGTTCTCCTCATTGTGAACTTCATGGTGATCACCAAAGGTGCCGGGCGCATGGCGGAAGTCGGCGCGCGTTTTGCCTTGGACGGGATGCCTGGCCGACAGCTTGCCATTGATGCGGACCTTTCGGCTGGCGCGATCACACATGAAGAAGCCAAACAGCGGCGAGAACAAGAACTGGCGGAAACCACATTTTTCGGGTCTTTGGACGGTGCTTCAAAATTCGTAAAAGGGGATGCTGTCGCAGGGCTTCTGATCACACTGATGAATATCGTCATGGGGTTGGTGATCGGAATTGCGGTTCACGGTATGCCCTTGGGAAAAGCTTTCGAAACATATGCAATTCTGACCGTGGGCGACGGTTTGGTCAGTCAGATTCCTTCTGTGATCATCTCCATCGCAGCGGCGCTGTTGCTTGCGAAAGGCGGAACCAGCGGATCTGCAGACCTCGCGCTGTTTCGACAGCTGGGAAAATATCCTCCCGCGCTTTACACAGTTGCCCTTTTGATGGCGCTCTTTGCATTCGTGCCGGGGCTGCCGTTCATTCCATTTATTGGCGGCGCAATCGCCCTTGCCGCCAGTGCCTATTTCGTCTCCCGCAAGAACGAAGAGGAAAAAAAAGAACAAGAAAAGAAAGAGGCCGCTGAGCCGCGCCCCAAAGAAGAACGCGAATCCATGGGAGATGTGCTCGATCTGGACGACATTCACGTCGAATTCGCGCCCGATCTCGTGGCAATGGTTCTGGATCAGCAAACCGGACTGGATGCGCGTATCGCCAATATGCGCAACCATGTGGCCAGTGTTTTTGGCCTTATCTTGCCGGAAATTCGGCTGACTGATGATCCAAGTTTGCCGTCGGGTACATATGTCGTCCGCATTCAGGGGGTCGAGCAGGCCAAGGACCGCTTGCGCAAGGATAAGGTTCTGGCGCTGGTGTCGGGCGACGCCTCCACGCTGCCTTTGGGTGAGGATGTATCCGAACCTGTTTACGGCGCACCCGCGCGGTGGATTGATCCCTCGAAAAAAGAGGATGCGGCTTTGATGGGGTCCACGGTCGTCGGCGCCACCGAGGTGCTTGCGACGCATTTGCTCGAGGTGATCAAACGCAATTTTCCGCGCTTGTTGACTATGAAATCCTTGCGGCGACTGCTCGATGAAATGACCAATCTGACGGATAAATCCAGAGCCGAAGCCAATCAAAAACTCCTCAACGAGCTTATCCCTGATCGTGTTCCTATGGATCTATTGCTCTCCGTGTTGCGCCTTCTGTTGGAGGAGCGTGTTTCCATTCGCAACATGGCGCTGATCCTCGAATCCATTTCCGAGGCGCGCGGTTCCCATGCGAATGCCGAGTCGATTTGCGAACATGTGCGTCAACGGCTGGGCTTTCAGCTCATCTCTGAAATCAAGCGCGATGACGGAACGCTGCCTTTATTGCAATTGTCACCGGAATGGGAAGAAAGATTCACGACCTATCAAATCGATGGCGAGAGAGGGCATTCCGACATCGCTCTGCCTCCGGATCAGTTCAACAAGCTTGCCAAGACCATGGCGGATAAAATTGCCAAGGCCGGGGAAAGCGGGATTTATCCTGGCATCGTGACCTCAACGCGCAGGCGCCGTTTCCTTCGTACGGTTCTGTCCGCCCAAGGCATCCAAAACCCTGTCTATTCTTTTGAAGAGATTGGCACGGATGCGAAACCGTCTCTGGTTGGATTGGTACCGGCATGACCGAAAGCCTCGCAGAGCTTCTCGAACTGAGCCAAGCGGGGTTGTTGGCTGCGTTTCTTGTCTTTCTTCGCGTGGGCGCGATGATGGCCGTCGTGCCCGCATTCGGAGAGCAATCCATCCCCGAGCGCGTGCGTCTTGTTTTGGCGATTGCCTTCACGGCCATCGTTTTTCCTGCCGTCGTTTCGGAAATACAGCATCTCACCGCGTCCCCACAAAGTCTCGCGCGCGCCGTTGCAACCGAGGTAATCTCCGGCCTGTTGCTGGGATTGATCCTCAGACTCTTCGTCATGGTGTTGCAAATCGCGGGAACAATGGTGGCGCAATCCACGTCGCTGTCACAAATTTTCGGCGGGGGTGCGGTCGAGGCACAGCCCGCGATTGGCCACCTGTTCTTCGTGGCCGGCCTCGCGCTTGCGGTGATGCTTGGATTGCATGTGCGCATCGCAGAAATTCTGATCTTGTCCTATTGGTATTTCCCCGCGGGCCAGTTCCTTCCGCCGCAAGATGTCATGATGTGGGGGGTGGATCATATTTCCAAAGCCTTCGCTCTCTCGTTCAGTTTGGCTGCACCCTTTGTCATTGCATCTCTCATCTACAACGTGGCGCTCGGTGTCATTAACCGTGCGATGCCGTCGCTGATGGTGGCATTCGTCGGTGCACCTGCAATCACTTTGGGAGGGCTGCTCCTTCTCTTTGCGACCGCGCCAATCCTGCTTGAGATCTGGCAAGCGGGTTTTGCCCAGCTGCTTCTCAATCCGTTTGAGGCTCGCTGATGGCTGAGGGAGATGATGACGACGACAAGCAATATGAGCCGTCACAAAAGCGACTCGATGATGCGCGCAAAAAGGGCGAGATACCCCGCTCCAACGATCTGACAACAGCCGCCGCCTATTTTGGCTTTATTGCGGCTGCCGTTTCACTCGGTGCGGGCAGCCTTCAGAAAATGGGGACTGCCCTTCAATCCATGCTCGGCAATGCCGATTTGAATGCTGAAGCATGGTTTAGCGGGTCCGGAAAACCCTGGACCATGGGGGTGATGCAGGAGATTGGGGCCGGGCTTTTGCCATGGTTCGCTGTGCCTGCCGTTTTGGCACTTTTGGTCATTTTTGCGACGAGGTCGCTGATTTTTGCCCCGAGCAAAATCGAACCGAAACTGTCGAAAATTTCTCCGCTCTCGAATGCGAAAAATAAATTCGGCCGATCCGGGCTTTTTGAATTTGCCAAGAGCTTTTTCAAACTGTCGATCTATTCCGTGGTTTTGGGTGTCTATCTCTACACCAAACTCCCGCTCATCATGTCCACGATGTCCCTGAGCCCTGGGATCGTTGCGGCAACTTTGGCCGAATTGACGGTCGGATTTATGGTTATCGTGCTGATGATTTCGCTGTTGATTGGCGGCGTCGATTACCTGTTCCAGTACAGTGAGCATATGCGCAAACACCGGATGTCGCGCAAGGAATTGACGGATGAGGCGAAAGAGCAAGAGGGTGATCCGCATTTCAAAATGAAACGCCGGCAAAAAGGCATTGAGATTGTGATGAATCAGATGCTGGCGGAAGTGCCAAAAGCAGATGTGGTGATCGTGAACCCGACGCATTACGCGGTGGCACTGAAATGGGATCGCATGACAGGCGGTGCGCCGGTCTGTGTCGCCAAGGGTGTTGATGAGATTGCCGCGCGCATTCGTGAGGCGGCCAATGAAAACGGCGTGCCGATTCATCGCGATCCGCCGACCGCGCGGGCACTTTACGCGACAGTCGAGATTGGCGAGCAAATCCTGCCCGAACATTACCGGGCCGTCGCAGCCTCCATCCGTTTTGCCGAAAAAATGCGTCAGAAAATGAAAGCGCAGTTCGGACGATGACAGTAAAAAAGCAGCTGGAAAATTTGAAACGCCTGCAAGAGGTCGCCGAGCTTTCTCTGAACGCAGAGCTAGCAAAGCTGTCTGAGATCAAACGTGAAGAGCAGCCCTTGCGGCTTAGGCTGGCTGAGCTTGAAGCCAGCCGCAAGCAGCGTGCGGAATGCGTCGGGGGGGCGATTGATTTCGATATGGCCAGTTTGATGGGCGTAGATGGCGCCTGGGACAGGTGGGCTGCAAAGCAACAACGGCAGCTCATGCAAGAGCTCGCGAAGGTGGCGGAACGTCGCGAAGTGCAGCTTGAACGCACGCGCAAGGCATTCGGCAAAAAAGATGCGCTCGGCAAATTGGCCGAGCGCATTGATAAATCTCTTTGAAGTGTCTCAGTTGATGTCCTGACGGACGATATCGATCACAAGCACATCGTTGATGTCCGGCCCAATGGTTTTTTGCGCAACTTCCAAAAGCGCATGCCGCAGAGCGTTCATCGTGCTGCTGTCTGTGAAGGCGCCTTTGAACCCGCCCGTGTTGGCGTGATCGAACAGCACCTGAAGAAACGCATCCCGAAGTTTTGGTTCACGCGCATAAATCGTCTCGCGCGCGCCGGTTCTGGCCTCCAGGCTGAGCGACAGAACAACCATGGCGACCACGCGTCCCCCTTCGAGATCAGGGATCACGAATTGGTTGTTCAATTTCACATACTCGAAGGCTGCATTTTCCTCGTCGGTATGGTCTTCATCGCCATGGGCATCCGGTTGCGGATGGTTCGGGTCGGTTGCACCAACATCGCCACAGGGATCAATCTGGACAATTTCGGGGTCGGGCCGAAGCATCAGCCCGCCACCGACGCCAGCACCAAGACCGACAAGCGCCAATAGAATGGGGAGGAGTTTCTTAATCACGCGATCCTCCCGTCAGAATGGCAAGACGATATCGGCAACCTGCTGGCCGTATCGAGGTTGTTGCATCTGTGTGATCTGACCACGGCCACCGTAGGAAATACGTGCGGAGGCGATCTTGTCATAGGTGATTTCATTTTGCCGGGAGATGTCTTCCGGTCGGACATAGCCTTCGACCAGAAGTTCACGAATTTCGTAATTCACCCGCACTTCCTGGGTGCCCTGAATATGCAAAACACCGTTTGGGAGCACATCGACAATTGTCGCTGCGACCATCAACTCAAGCTTTTCATTGCGCTTGACGCTGCCATTTCCCGACGAGGACGAGTTGGAATTGGTGCCCACGGCAGACCCCATACTCGCACCATCCGGGAGGACTTCATTGATCCGCTCAGGAAGGCCAAACAGCGAGGAAATCCCCATGGTTTCAGAACCCGAGCGACCGCGATTGGAGGTGTTCGACATTTCGGCGCTGTCATCGATCTCGATCACGACCGTCAAAATGTCGCCCCGTTCAATGGCGCGACGATCCCCAAGCAAAGATTGGCGAGAGGCGTTCCAAAGCGACGCGCCATCGGCCGGGCTGCGCGGCGCGATTTGATCGGGCAAGGACGGATTACGCATCGCTGCGGTTTCGGAGGAGCTTTCAATCGGGGTGAATTCGGGAAGACGACCGACTTCTTTGAGATCGGAGCACGCCGACAGAACGAGAAAAGCGGGCAGGAAAAGATGAAGACGCATGGCATAAGTCCTGATTAATGTGCGGCAATTCCGCCGACATGGATGGATCCATCTGGCGCGACGACGCCAGAAACGGTTGTTCTTGAAGAAAGATTCATGACGCGCACCACGTCGCCCACGGAGGCGCGGCTCATGGCGCGGCCATCGGCGGAGATGGTCAGCCCGCCGTGATTATAGACAAGCGGCACGATTTGGTTGCGGTCGATGATGGCGGCAGGCCCGATATCCGCCTGAGAAATCGGACGGCCCGTGTAAAGCATGACCCGCGCCTCAAGCCCGACCGCCTCGTCAATCGTGGCGATGGCGCCGGGCACATTGCCGTCGATCATGGCGAGATCTGATGCGCTCAGAATGGTCTGCGCACGAATGGTGCGCGCCGCGACGACGGTCTCTGCGCTTGCTGGCAATGCGAGCCAGAGAGAGGTGAGTATGAGGAAAAATCTGATCATCGGATTTGCGTGGTGGCAGAGAGCATCTGGTCAGCGGCGGTGATAACTTTGGCATTCAACTCATAGCCGCGCTGGGCCTCGATCAGCTCGGTCACTTCGCGCACGGCATCGACGGAACTATCCTCAAGATAGCCCTGCCGCAACGTGCCCAGCCCGTCGACACCGGGGGTGGAGACATTCGCAGGCCCCGAGGCTTCGGTTTCCAGAAACAGGTTGGACCCGATGGCCTCCAGACCCTTGGCATTTGAGAAACCGGCCATGGTGAACTGACCCAAAAGTTCAGCCTCGACCGAGTCGTTGAAATAGGCGTAGACCTCGCCGTCGGCGTTGATAGAGATAGCGCGCGCATCATCCGGGATCGTGATGTCGGGCACCACGGGATGCCCATCCGAGGTGACGATCAGACCATCGGCAGAGCGTTTCAGCCCACCATCACGCGTGTAGGCGGATTGTCCGGAGGGCAGGGTCACTTCAAGGTAACCGAGACCCTCGATGGCGACATCGAGATCGCCGCCGGTCGGCGAAAGCGAGCCTTGCGCCAGTTCCACGGTGACAGAAGAGGGCCTCACACCCAGACCAAGCTGAACGCCGGTCGGCAGAATGGTCCCATCCGCAGAGTTGATCGTGCCGGGCCGGGCCAGTTGTTGATAATGCAGATCGGCGAACTCGGCGCGCCGCGCGTTGTACCCGGTGGTGTTCATGTTCGCGAGGTTTTGCGAAATGGTCTCCACGCGCATCTGCTGGGCGCTCATGCCCGTGGCTGCAATCTGGAGTGCACGCATGTCAGTCTCCTTTCTTAACGACCGAGCGTCGAGATGACGGATTTGATCCGCTCGTCTTCTTGCTCAGAGAATTTTTGACCCAGGGTGTAGGCGTGTTGCACCTCGATCATCCGGGCGACCTCGGTGATCGCATTGACGTTCGAATTTTCGACATAGCCTTGCAAAATCACCGCCTCTTCCTGGGGGACGATCCCGCCGTCGGTGTAGAAGCGGACACCATTGTTGCGGGTCATGCTGGTCGGGTCTTCCGGCATGTAGAGGCCGATTTGCGACAGCGGCACACCATCGGCAGACAGCGTGCCATCGGCGGCCACGGCGACGGTTTGGGCATCCGGCGGAATGAAAATCGCCGCCCCGCCATTGTCCAAAAGCTGATACCCGTCATGGGTCGTCAGCTCGCCTTGCTGATTGGTGGTAAACGCGCCGTTGCGGGTCAATGCTTGGCCATCCGGGGTGTCGACCAGAAAGAACCCGTCGCCCTCAATCGCGAGATCATAGGTGCCTCCGGTCGGCGTCAGAGGTCCCTGCGCGTTGTTGGTCAGCCGCACATTGGCATTCGCCATCGACAGGCTGTCCTCGTCTTTGCCGAGTGCGCTGATGTGCTCGGAAAACAGCAGGCCCTCTTTGCGAAAACCAGTCGTCGAGACGTTCGCGATGTTGTTCGCAATGGCCTGAAGCTCGCGATTGAGACCGACCATGCGTGTGAGTGTGGTATATCCTGCACTGTCCATCACAGACCTCCAATCAAGGGAATGATGCGGTCCTGGAAAAAACTGGTCAGGGTTTCGGTCATGAAGCCCATCGACATCCAGAAGACGATCAGGATCGCCACCAGTTTCGGCACGAAGGTAAGCGTCATTTCCTGAATGCTCGTCAGGGCCTGAAACAGACCGACGGTGATACCGGCGAGCAGCGCGACGACAAGGATCGGCGTCGAAATCATCGTCGCGATCCAAAGTCCCTGTCTCAGAGTGTCGTAAAAGACCAGTTCATCCATGGCTTACACCGGCATCCGAAGGATTTCCTGATAGGCCTCGACCACCTTGTCACGCACGGTAACGGCGGCTTCGATCGCCATCTCGCTCTGTGCCAAGGCCTGAACAAGCGCTTGGCTGTCGGCTTTGCCGGCCATGGTCGCCTGCGCGACCTCTTCGCCTTGGGCCAGGGTGTCCGCAAAACTCGCGGCGGCCTTGCCGAGAGGGTTCTCGGCGGCCTGTTCGTTGGTTTTGGGTTGTGCCGCGGTCGCCGGGCGTGTGGCGGCGTAGCCTTGGGCTGCAAATGCTGATCGGATATCCATTCTGGTCTCCTAAATGATGCGTGGCGTTTTACCGACGCAGTAGGTCAAGCAATGATGAGGACATTTGTCGGGCCTGATCGAAAACTTTGAGGTTCGCCTCGTAACTGCGTTGCGCTTCGCGCGCGTCCGCGATTTCGATCATGAGCTCGACATTCGAGCTGTCGTAAAACCCGTCTTCTCCGGCAAGCGGATGACCGGGGTCGTAAACTTCCCTCAGGGGTGAGGCATCAAGCTCCACCGGGCCGGTTTCCACCGCGCCGGTTTTGGCGCCTTGATCGACAACCTCTTCAAAGGAAACGGTTTTACGGTGATAGCCGGGTGTGTCTGCGTTCGCGATGTTCTCGGACACATAGCGCAACCGATTGGACTGAGCCTGCATGCCCGAGGCGGACAGGTTAAGAATATTTTGCAAATCAGACATTCACTTCCCTCCTTATTTGCGACCGATTGAGGTGCGCAGAATATTCATCGAACTTTTGTAGACAGAGAGCGCGAGCTCATGTTCGTGCCGCACCTGGCTCGATTTCATCATCTCGGTTTCAAGAGACACCGTATTGCCGTTGGGAGAGGTCGCGCCCGGCGCATCGAACAGATCGTAGCCAGAAGGTGTTGCCGTAGAATCAAGCACGTGCCCGGCACGCGTGGTGCGCATCTTCGTGTCAGAAGATGTGGTGTCATAGGCATCGGCAAAGGATGCGATATCCTTTGCGCGATACTCGGGCGTATCCGCATTCGCGATGTTTTTCGCGATCACTTCCTGGCGGGTCACAGCATGTCGTGCCATGCCGCTCGCCATTTTGAAAATATCCAAATTCTCGAACATCGGGGCTTCTCCTCCGAGTTATCTCAACCAAGGCTTAACCCTGATTCCTTTAGAAAGAGTTGTCGAAACTGGAGGTCTTCATGAGCGGAGTTGGATTCGAATTGCTTTTGTCCGAGGTTGCAGCGGTCAAACCGGTGCATTCCGTGGGCCGAGTCATCGAAGTGTCGCGCGGTGTGTTAACCGTGTCGGGGCTGAGTGACATCGCGGCGCTGGGCGATCTCGTGGAGATCGGGCATGGTAAAGACATCCGCCGCGGCGAAGTGCTTCAGCTCGACAAACAAACCGTCACTGTTTTACCGGACGGCGGCCCGGATGGGTTGTCCATTGGGGATGCTGTCTCGCACGTGGGTAAAAACCACGTCGCGCCAGATGACAGCTGGATCGGTCGGGTGATTGATCCTTTTGGTCAAGCTCTTGATGGAAAACCAATTCTCCAAGGAAATAAACCGCGCGCCTTACGGGGGCAGCCGTTGAACCCCACGGAGCGGAGACAACTCGGTGGGCGTTTGGAAAGTGGTCTGGCCGTGTTCAACACGCTTTTGCCCATCGTCCGCGGACAACGTGTTGGTCTTTTTGCGGGCTCCGGGGTTGGCAAATCGACACTTCTGGCAAAGCTCGCCACTGGCTTGCAGGCAGATGTGGTCGTGATTGCGATGATCGGGGAACGTGGTCGTGAAGTGCGTGAGTTTCTCGACAGAGTTTTGGGGCCAACTGGCTTGAAGCGATCTGTCATTGTGGCTGCGACGTCAGATCAATCTCCGATGGTTCGTCGTCGTTGCGCTTGGACAGCCATGTCTGTGGCAGAGCATTTTCGCGATCGAGGAAAACAGGTCCTCTTTCTCGCCGATTCTGTCACGCGTTTCGCCGAAGCGCACCGCGAGGTTGCGCTGGCAACAGGCGAGTCGAGCTCCCTGCGCGGCTTCCCCCCCTCAACATCCCACCTGATCACAACGCTGTGCGAACGAGCTGGCCCTGGTGTTGGTGATATGGGGGATATCACGGCGGTGTTTTCCGTGCTGGTTGCAGGCTCGGACATGGAAGAGCCTATTGCGGATATCCTGCGAGGTGTTCTCGATGGTCACATCGTCCTTGATCGCCAAATCGCCGAGCGGGGACGCTTCCCGGCGATTGATTTGCTCCGCTCCGTGTCGCGCGCTTTGCCGCACGCAGCAAGCGAACAAGAAAACGAACTAATTTCCAGAGCGCGACGTTTGCTTGGTGTTTTTGACAGATCTGAAATGATGATTCAGGCGGGGCTTTATTCGGCCGGCACAGATCCGGCAATTGATGAAGCCATCGAAACATGGCCGCGACTGGATCAGTTTCTTGCTCAATCCGAACCTGACGGAACGCAGCAAAGTTTTCAAAGGTTGGCGGCCTGTTTTACAGCACAGACAACGTGACGCCCCTTTAAAAGGAGCCTGTCAAAAGTGCGAGAGCATTGGAGGCTGCTGATGTTCCGGTTGAACCGGCATTGATTTCCGAACGAATGAGGAAGAGTTTAACGAGCTCGTCTTTCTTTTCCGGATCCGCGAATTGCGACACTTCAGAATTTCCGAGGTATTGTTTTGCTTTGTCACGAAAGCTCGTAAGCTGCTGATCGAGATCCAGACCGCTGATCGAATTTGGCAACCCGAGTGCGGTTTCAAAAACAGTTCTCAGGGCTTCGTTGCCCATGATCGAATACCAGCGCCCATTGTCAGTCGTGTCTTTTTCAACCAATGCGGCCAAATCATCATCGAGATTTAGGGCAAGGCGCATATTCTGATCTTGGTTGCCGACAGCAATCTGAAATTGTTTTTCCTGATACGCAGAGAGAATTTCATCCGGAAACGTGCTCATGACAGTATTCGGTATGTCAAAATCTCCGAAGCCAAACGCCTTTGAGAACTCAAAATACCGTTTGTCAGAGAGCTTGTTGGACAAGGATTTTTTATCGAGAGTGCCTTCGTCCAACACTTTTTCAATAAAGAATTTATTGTTGATATCGTCATCCAAGCCGAATGCACCAAGCGCCACCTTGAGGAGCTTGTAATCGGATACGAGCTCCTCAGCAGAATTGATTTTCGAGATGTTTTCCCGAAAATAATCTGCTTCGCGTTGAATCTCAGCGGAGTTGTTGAAGGCAGCTTGCTGCGTGTCTTTGGTTCTTTGGAGGACAACCCATCCAGCGTAGCCGCTGAATGGGACAATGGGTTGATAACTCATTGGTATTGGGCCGCAGATAGGAGCCGCTCTTCTCTCGGGAGAAGGCTGCGAAGCGTTTTGAGCGCTTGGTAGTACTGCTCATTTTGGATGTCTGATGTGGCCGTATTGAGAATTTTCCGGCTATCCGCATCCGTCAGAACTTGGCTGAGTTGCTCGACGCCACGCATCAGTTGAATTTTGGCATCCTTGGGATCAGCATCTCCTGACAGAACCAACTGAGCGATATAGCACACGCGTCTCACGGGTGTATTGACCTCTTCAGGATGGATTGCATCCCTCAGACGCAAGATATTCGCGTTCGGAGTGACAATTGAGAGGCGGGAGCGACGGTCGCCGTTTTCAATGACAGCCCCGTTGATCAGAACACGCTCTTTGGGACCAAGTTTTAAGACAAGACCGCTCATTTATTGGCCCTCACGTTGCAGGCCACGCATGATGGCGGTGTTGATGTCGATCAGGGCCGTCTCGTCGGCTCTCTTGGAAAGAATGTCTGATGTGTGTTTTGCGGTGAACTGTGCCAGGTAGAATATCTGGGCACGGAGTTCTTTGGGGAGCTGGTTGTCCTTCTCAGCAACATTTGTCGCAAGAAGGGTCCAAAGGCGACGATTGTCATAAAGCGCCTTAACATAGGCGGAGTAGGACAGTTTCTTGTCTTTGGCGGCTTCACGAAGGCGATGCGTAATTCTGGCAATTGCCTCGTATTCTGTGCCGCGTGGCGTCCTGATAGGGGCGGCGGTATTCGAGTAGGCCGTTCGGGCCATTTGAAGAGCGTTCACGTCGTATCCTTCCGGTGACAATGAATTTCAACGCGCGGTTTTTCCGCGAGGAATCCGGGCGCCGCTTAGGCGCCCGGAAAATGCTCTTAGCCGAAGAGCGACAGGATGGTTTGCGGAGCTTGGTTGGCGATCGAGAGCGATTGCACACCCAGCTGCTGCTGAACCTGAAGGGCCTGAAGTTTGGCCGAAGCTTCTTCCATATCCGCATCCACCATGGACCCGATCCCGGAGGTCAGAGCGTCGGTGAGATTGGAAATAAAGCTGGACTGAGTTTCAATCCGACCTTGGGCAGAACCAAAGGATGCGGCAGCATCAATCGAGTTGTTGATCAAGGTTTCGATGTTGCCGAGGGCAGCGTCGGCCCCTGCATTCGTGGTGACATCGATGCTGTCGAGGCCGAACAGACCACCGGAGGCTTCACCGCCTTCGTTGCCGGTCACGGAGAACGCCAGAGAAGATCCGTCGTTGTCAACTTTCAGAGACCATTGTCCGGTGTCGGCGTCTTTGCTCACAGTGGTCGAAATATCCTCAAGGCCAGCAGAGTCGATCGCAGTTTTCAGACCGCGGGCGACGTCTTCCATGCTCTCGCCTTTGCCCGCCACGTAGTTGTAGGAGCTGCCGCCGACGGTCACTTTGTAGCCGTCACCCTCCTTCACGGCGGCGGACGTCGAGAAAGCAACGCTTTCAGCGCGTTCGTCGATGGAGCCAGAGGTGTCGCTCAGACCTGTTGTGCCGTTGAGCGCGGTGATCAGGACATCACCATCCCCAGCCGTGGTTTCACCGGATGTTACGGCCACATCTTCGAAGGCGTTGGTCGAGCTGATCGTCAGGGTGCCGTCCCCGTTGCCGGTTGCGGTAATGCCCTCAAGGCCAAGGCCGTTGATCATCCCTGCAAGTCCGTCAGCGACGTCTGCTACAGCGGTGCCGGTGGCTGTAAAGCTCACCTCGACACCTGCGACACTCAGGGTTGCAACGTCGTCAGCCGCCCATGTGTTGCCCACAGTGACAACGGCAGTGTTGGCCGTATTGGAAACTGCGGTATCCGAGGCCGTGGCATTGGAGGCCAGCGAAGTTCCGCTACCATATGTACCGGCGCTCGTGGACAAATCCTGGCGCGACACTGTGATATCCGACGCCGTCACCGTGCCATCGGAGGCGCGGTCGAGCGAAGAAAGCACATTTACGTCGTCGGTGCCTTCCACAAGGCTGAGGCCGTTAAATTGAGCCGCGCCGACAACGGATTTCACCTGGCCGATCAAGGCGTCGATGTCCGTTTGAATCTTGTCGCGGTCAACGTTTTCTTCCTGCGCAGCGACGACTTTTTCTTTGATGTCGGTGAGCAGGTCCGTCACGGTTTCAGCAGCTTGGGATGCGACGGCGAGGGTCGATTCGCCAAGTGCAAGGCTGTCAGAAATGGCTTTGAAACCAGCAACATCCGATTCCATCACTTTGGAGATGGCCCATACGGAAGAGTTGTCTTTCGCAGAAGCAACATCTTTACCCGTGGAGATCATGCTTTGGGTTTTGGAGAGATCGGAGTTGATGGAATTCAGGGTCTGCAGCGCAACCATTGCGCCGTTGTTGGTCAGAATGCTGGACATAGCATAATTTCCTTTGATCTAGGGACGCATTTTGCGCCGCATGAGTTTCGAGATCCGCCCCCACGGGCGGTTTCAGGATCGTCATTCTGACTGATTACGGATGACCTTTTCCGGTCGACCGTGCCACCCCCTCGGGATGCACTCTGATCATTGAAGCTTAAAGGCTAAAAGTTTCCTAAGCTGCCTAGGATAGATGCTTTCAATTTGAGGCAAAAATGGGGCATCTGCTCAGGCTTTTCTCTTCATGGTTAATGACTTACGAACCATTGAGGTGGTGGTGCCCGCCGGTCCATAGGTGTTGAAATCGGACGAGGGCGATTTCAATGAGCTGAGCCGTTCACGCGCCATCCGAAGCCCCTTGGCGGAGGCCATTAGAAGGCGCTGGTTGCCTTCAATGTGCTTTTGCAATGCGTTGAGTGACTCTGCGGGAACCTGAGATTTGGCAATCATTGCCATCAGATTCTCTTTAGGTTTGGCCAGTGCCCGAAGAGTAGAGAAATCGCTTTTAAGGAGCGCTTCTTTTTCCTTATCGAGCAAATCTGTAAGGGCCGAAACCGGGCGAAAAGCATCAAGAAGAGCCATGTGATTTCTCCTTTAGAGCGTTGAAAATCTGTTCCGAAAGACCGATTCCCCCGGCTTCGACCATTTTTTCGGCCTGCGCCTGGACGAGGAAAGATGAAAATTGATCCTCACCGGAGCCGCCGCCAAAGGTCTCCGGCGTTTGGCCGAATCCTGCGCTCTTCAACATCTCTGCAAGAAAGGCCGCCTCAAGTTTGTCGGCCGCCTCTTGCATCTTCTCCTCATGTTTCATCTGCGGAGTCTGAGGTGTCGTGACTGGATTTATGGATGTCAAAGACATGGGGTCGCTCCAATTCGAAGTATTTTTCGACTCCTAACCGCAATTCGGTAAAGAACCGGTAACCCTCTGCATGGATATTGGCATCACGGCGAAAGAAATCCCGGATGCAAGAAATGCAATTTTTAAACTCTGACTTTCAGGTGACGGATGTTGCCGGTTCACAGCTTCGTTCTGTTGCGGGGGCTGTTGATCGTGTCGATGCGAAAAGAGAGCAGGCCTCTGCACAGATGGCCTTGCCCGATGCCGCGGGGAAGAACTCGGTGGCAAAAGATAGCAAGACGTCTTTTGAAGACGTGTTTGTACGTGGAAATTCCACCAGTAAAAATTCGTCTAAGACAGGTCCTGTGGTGCCTTCATCGGCAGATGCCAAAACAGCGACTGCCATTCCGCTGACACCTGTTCCGCAAACCAGAATCCTATTTGATCAGCAGGGACAATCTACGCTTCAAAACGTATTTGGCGTGCAAAATCTGACCGAACAAGAGGCAGATATTGCGCCGACTTTGAACGTTGAGGTCGTATCGGACACAGATGCTAACGCGCCTGATGATGCCGACAGTGATGTAAAACAGGAAGGTGAGACTCTCGATTTTGACGATCATCTTTCCGACATGGCGCTGACAGGGACTGATCTTATCGTCCCGTCTGCTGCGCCCAAAAATCTGAGCGACAGCGGCGAGGAAGTGACGCCGGGCGTCCTATCGATCTACGTGTCATCTGCAGCGCCCGCGATGACCAACGAAGAGAAAATGGTCCCCGAGGGCGATTCTGTCACGATGATCGCCACCAAAAATGAGCCCTCCTTTAGGCGTCAGGATAGCACGGCAGTCGATTTGATCTCTGGGCCCGGGAGAATGCCTGTAGACGCACGTGCTGAGACTGATGCTGTAAGTGAAACGGTGGGCAAAGAGAGTGCGCGCGTTGATACAGTCGAGCCTGAAACAAACGCGATCGCGTCTGATTCTGCCCCACCTTCCACTTTGCCAGAGGGTGAAAAGGGGACGACTTTTGGCCAGCCCTCAGACACAGAACGTAAAGAGAATAAGGGACGGGTGGCCTATGCTTCTGCGGCCTTTGTGAAAGATAGTTCGCCCACAGCTGCATCAAAGGCAACTGAGATACCGGTCGATAAAATTGAGGTCGGGAACCAGACCTCAGCCGTAGAAACGACGGGGACGGGGCCGGCAAATGAATCGTTGGGAAAAAAATCTGACAATCTGATTGCGAAGCCTGAACAGGAGCATAACGCCAATGCGTCAGGCGTCTCTCAAACACCGTCCAAGGAGACGGCGAGCACTGTCGTGTCTCAAGCGACATTGAATGCATTCCCTGAAAGCGCAATGTCTAATGAGATGACGGATGACTTGAACACACAGGGCATGAATGAGGGGGCGAAGCAGCCTGATTCCGAACCGCGCGACACCAAGCAAGAGCTGCGGGAGCAGAGACTTGAAACAGCCGCCAAACCTTTGGATGCCAAAGCGGAAACCAAAACCGAAACGTCTAGCGACCAGCCTGTAGAGTTCAGCGATGCACAGCCGAATTCGGCGGAAGAAACCACAGCTGGCGAGGATGCTGACACGACGGCTGTGCGTGACACACGTGCCCAAGCTGTGATGCAGACCTCTGGGGCCCCTGCGATCGCGGGAGTTGCAGTCGCGGCAAACGAGTCACTTTCGGTCAGTGAAGAAAAGCCGGAAATTTCGGAGGGGTTGGACGAGCTTACCAGTCTGTCTGGTACATCCCGAGACCATCAGATTGCGCGCGATCTGGCGTCACCGACCAGTGCCGCCAATCGCATTGAACTCCCCAATCGGGTCGCGATGCAACTCGCGGATGCGGCAAGGCAATTGCCTGATAAGCCGGTAGAAATCACGCTGACGCCGGAAGAACTGGGCAAAGTGCGCCTGTCGTTCCACGTCTCTGAAAACGGTGCGATGCAAGTGGTGATCGCGACAGAGCGCCCTGAAACACTCGATCTTTTGCGTCGCAACATCGATAGCCTCGCTGCGGAATTCAAAGACCTTGGATATGCCAACAGCGGGTTCAGTTTTGAAAGCTTTGATCAGGGCACGCAGCAGGGCGATTCTTCCCGGTTCACTGGCTTCGGTGATCTGGGGGCGGCAGAGAGCTCTGGCGGTGACATCGACACACGACCTGACCCGGTTCGCCTGACTTTGGGCGGGACGTCCGGAATGGATATTAGGCTTTAACAGGAGGCTTTGATGACCAACACGATTGCCGCAGCAAGCGCTGCTACGACCACTGCATCGACGAGCACATCAAGCGCGTCCGCCACAGAAAGTTCGAGCGCCAGCTCTATGATGAGCTCGGATTTCGAAACGTTTTTGAAGATGCTGACGGTGCAAATGCAAAACCAGGATCCTCTCAATCCGATCGAATCGACGGACTATGCCGTACAGCTCGCGACCTTCTCCGAGGTTGAACAGGCGGTTTTGACCAATGATCTTTTGGAACAATTGTCTTCTCAGCTTAGCTTGATGGGCTTTTCGCAATTGTCCGGTTGGGTCGGCCAGGAAGCGCGCAGTGAAGCGGCGGCGTATTTTGATGGCAGCTCGCCGGTCACCTTGTCGGGAGACTTCGCGACGGCGGCTAACTCGGCCGTTTTGATCGTTCGTGATGCGAGCGGCAACGTGGTGCAAGAAGTTCCAATCGACCCGAAGCAAAAGACATTCGAGTGGTCAGGCTCCGCGAATGGCGGCACACCGGTAGGTGCGGGGCTCTACAGCTTTGAGATCGAGAATTATTTCAACGATGATTATCTTTCGACGACATCGGTTGAAAGCTATTCCAAAATCATCGAGGCCCGCGCCGATAATGGAGATATCGTCCTTGTGCTCGAAGGCGGCAATGAGATCGGGTCTTCGGATGTGACCGCATTGCGAGACTCAGACTAGCTGAGAGCCTCTTGATGATCCTCTTAGGGTGACGTTAAGTTTGGCGATCTGTTTCCGGGGGCGCCAACTTTGACTATACATCCAGACGGTCCGCCAGATGAGCTGCGGGCGTTCGCGCGGCAAAGTTTCGGGGCGGATCAAACATGGATCATCTTGTCCGGAGGGCGCAGCAATCGGTCTTGGTGTCTGAAGACGGAAGAGGGCTCCTGGGTTTTCAAGTTGTTTGATTCTGGCCGATCAAATCGCCTCTTTCCCAATGATCCAACCGCAGAAAGTGCGGCGCTTCAGGCTTTGGTCGGCACCGGTCTTGCGCCCGACTTTCAGACCTCTTTTACGACAGGCGCCGGCATATGCATTGTCTATCGATATGTTGTGGGTGCGCCTTTGCGCTGCACGGATGCGGAGACAATTCGAACGCTTGCAAGGCTTCATCAGGTCCGGGCACCGAAACTGAGGCGCCTTGCGAGCACGCCGAAGGCTCTTTTGCAGCAAGGCCGAAAGATTTTGGCGGGCCTTAGGGGCGAAGGCGTCAAAGAGTTGGACCGATGTGCGCCAGAGCCGCGAGACATTCCGGCCGGGCCGAGTGTTTTTCTCCACGGCGACCCGGTCCCGGCCAATGTCCTGGCTTATGGAGAAAAGCGGATGCTGATCGATTGGCAATGCCCGGCGATCGGGGACGCCACTGCGGATCTCGCAATTGCGCTCTCCCCGGCCATGCATGTCGTCTACGGAGCAGGCGCTCTTACGCCAGCGGACGAATTAACGGCTCTTCAGGCCTATCCGGACGCATCCACTATCGAACGCTATCTGTCGCTCAAGCCTTTTTACCATTGGCGCATGGCAGCCTATTGCGCGTGGAAAGTGGAGCAAGGCGAGGCCGTCTATGCCCGCGCCTTTGAGGCTGAGCTTAGCCGAATATAAGAATGGCTGCGGCGCCGAGGCCTGCGGAGACAGCCCCCCCAAAAAGGAGCCAGAGCACCTGCCAGCGATTGTGTTGTTTGGTAGGTTTTTCCGGCTCTTTGCTCTGAGCAATCAAAAGCGCCTCTGCCAATTGCGGCAGGCGCGGTCCAAACCGCGACAGAACCCGTGCGGTGTTCCACAAATCGCGGGTCAGGGCGCGCGGGCCTATGTTCGCCTTGATGTATTCCTCGACCACCGGCTTGGAAACTTCCCAAATATTGATATGCGGATCGAGCGAGCGCGACACGCCTTCGACCACCACCATCGTGCGCTGCAAGAGGATCAGCTCGGTACGGGTTTGCATCCCGAAGCGCTCAGTCACCTCGAACAGGTAGGACAAAAGCCGCGCCATAGAGATGCGCGTGGCGTCCATCCCAAAGATCGGGTCACCGACAGCACGGAGCGCACGGGCAAATTCATCCACGTCCTGGTCGGCGGGAACATAGCCGGCTTCGAAATGAACCTCGGCCACGCGTTTGTAGTCTTTTTTGATGAAACCGTACAAAATCTCGGCATAAACACGTCGTGTATACTCATCGAGCATGCCCATGATGCCGAAATCCAGCGCGATGATGTCGCCATTGGGCGCGATCTTGAGGTTGCCTTGATGCATGTCTGCGTGGAAAAAACCATCGCGTAGCGCGTGGGTCAGGAACATCTGCAAGACGCGGGGCCCGAGGACCGACAGGTCATGTCCGGCGGCGGTGATCTCATCGACATTAGAGGCGGTGATGCCGTCGACCCATTCGAGCGTCATCACGCGTTTGGACGACAGGCCCCAGTCGACGGCAGGCACCGAGAAACCTTCGTCACCCACCGTATTGGCGGCATATTGCGAGGCGGAGGCGCTCTCCAGGCGCAGGTCCAACTCGCCATGCACTACGCCTTCGAAATGCGCGATGACTTCGGTCGGGCGCAGCCGTCGCGAAGCGGGGGAGAGTTTCTCGATCAGCGAGGCGATCAGATAGAAAGCGTCCACATCGGTGCGAAAGGCGCGCTCGATCCCGGGGCGGAGCACTTTGACAGCCACGGCCTGACCCGTGTCGGCGCGCACGGCTTTGTGGACCTGCGCAATGGAGGCGGCGGCGACGGGTTCGGAAAACTCGGAGAACAGCTCGGAAATAGGGGCTTCAAGCTCGGCCTCAACGGTCTTGATTGCGGCGTCCCGAGGGAAGGCGGGCATCCGGTCTTGCAGCACCTGCAACTGCTTGGCAAGATCGGCGCCGACGACATCGGGACGCGTCGACAAAATCTGTCCAAATTTGATATAAGCGGGCCCCAAAGCGGTCAAAGCACGTGTTAAAGGCGGTTGTTCGGGGTCGCCCTTATAGCCCAACCATTGAAACGGCCAGACCACGGTGCGCGCCAAAACGCGAAAGGCTTTGGGCGCATCGAGCGCATCCATTGCCTGCGTCATGGCGCCTGTGCGCTCCATGGTCGCGCCGGTGCGGATGAGCCGCCAAATGTTGTGAGGACCGCGCATCAGAGTTTCCACCCGGAATGCAGGGCTGCGATGCCCATCGTCAAATTACGATACTTAACGTTGGAAAATCCGGCAGTTTTGATCATCTGCGCAAATGTATCCTGATCCGGGAACTTGCGAATGCTCTCCACCAGATACTGATAGCTGTCATAATCGCCCGCAATCGCCTGACCCATGCGCGGGATGACGTTGAAGGAATAGAGGTCGTAGGCCTTCTGCATCATCGGGTTCGGGAGCTGGGAGAATTCCAGCACCATCAACCGGCCACCCGGCTTCAAGACCCGGTAGGCCTCGGAGAGCGCATCAGGGATGCGGGTCACGTTCCGAATGCCAAAGGAGATCGTGTAAACGTCGAACTGATTGTCCTCGAACGGCAGCTTCATCGCATCGCCGGTGACCCATTGCAGGCTCTCGGCCATCTGTTCGGCCTCGGCGCGTTTGCGGCCCTCGACCAGCATCGACTCGGTCATGTCCAAAACGACGGAGGTCGCCCCCGGCGCGCGTTTCAGGAAGCGGAATGAAATGTCGCCCGTGCCGCCGGCCACATCGAGCAAGTGCTGATCGGGGCGCGGCGCCAGCCAATCCATCATCGCGTCCTTCCAGACCCGGTGAATGCCCATCGACATCACATCGTTCATGATGTCGTATTTCGAGGCGACGGAGGTGAACACCCCATGCACCATCCCGGCTTTCTGATCCTCGGCCACATCTTTGAAACCGAAATGGGTGGTTTTGCCGTTCTCGCTCATCGCTCTTGAACCTTTCTCGAAACTTACCCTTCTTATAGGGCTCACATCGGGCGTGACAATCGGATGTCGCAAAGCGAAGGGGGCAAAATGCCGGAATTGCCAGAGGTCGAGACGGTTCGTCGCGGGTTGGAGCCCTCGATGGCGGGGGTGCGGATCACGCAGGCGGACGTGAATAGGCCCGATCTGCGCTGGCCTTTCCCGGAGCGGATGGCCGAACGGCTTACGGGTGCGCGGGTTGAGCGGCTGCGCAGGCGGTCGAAATATATACTTGCCGATTTGGACACAGAGGAAACCTTGCTCATTCACCTCGGCATGTCGGGGCGGATGACGGTGTCTGGCGATCCCTTGGGGCAGTTCGTGCATGATCACCCAGCACAGGAAAAGCATGACCATGTGGTGTTTCACATGGAAAACGGCGCGCGCGTCACCTTCAACGATCCGCGGCGCTTCGGGGCGATGGATATGATGGCGACCGGGGAGGAAGAGACGCATCCTCTGCTGGCCAAACTCGGGCCGGAACCTCTGGGCAATGCCTTCAGCGAGGATCACTTGGTCGCCAAGCTGAATGGCAAAAACACCCCGATCAAATCGGCGCTTCTGGATCAACATGTCGTCGCGGGGCTGGGCAATATCTATGTCTGCGAAGTGCTGTTCCGCGCGGGCATCCATCCGGCGCGCAAAGTGTCGCGGATTTCTGACGCGCGGATTGCCGCACTCGTTCCGATCATCCGGGAGGTTCTTCTGGAGGCCATTGAGGCTGGAGGATCGTCGCTCAAAGATTTTCGTCAGGCCGACGGCGAACTTGGCTATTTCCAACATAATTTCCGGGTCTACGGACGCGAAGGCCACCCCTGTGTGACGCCGGATTGTGCATCTGTTGTCAAAAGGATCACCCAATCCGGGCGATCCAGCTTCTTTTGCCCAAGCTGTCAAAGATGACTTGATCCGGGGGGCGTAGCTGTTAGGACTTCCAGACACGACCAGAACCGGAGGGCGCAATGGCCTATAAAACGCTTCTTATCGAGATCAAGGACAGTGTCGAACTGATCCGGCTGAACCGACCGGAGGCGCTCAATGCGCTCAATTCCGAATTGCTGTCGGAATTGGCCGATGCTTTGGGCAAGGCCGATCTCGACCCGAAGGTGCGCGCCATCGTCATCACCGGATCGGAAAAGGCCTTTGCCGCCGGCGCCGACATCAAAGAGATGTCGGAGAAAGGCTACGCCGATATGGCCAACGAACGGCTCTTTGCCGATGACGCCGACCGCATCAACGCGACGCGCAAGCCGGTGATCGCGGCGGTGGCGGGCTATGCGCTGGGCGGGGGATGCGAATTGGCGATGATGTGCGATTTCATCATTGCCGCTGACAATGCCAAATTCGGCCAGCCGGAGATCAACCTTGGCATCATTCCGGGCATCGGTGGCACACAGCGTCTGACGCGGTTTGTCGGCAAATCGAAAGCCATGGAGATGATCCTGACCGGGCGGTTCATGGAGGCCGAAGAGGCCGAGCGCGCGGGCCTTGTCTCCCGTGTCGTGCCCGCCAAGAAACTGGTTGAGGAGGCGCTCGCCGTTGCCGACAAGATCGCTGAGAAGAGCGCGATTTCCGTGGCGGCCGCGAAAGAGGCGGTGAAACGCTCTTATGAGCTGACGCTGGCCGAAGGCATCCGGTTCGAGCGCACGAGTTTTCAGGGCCTCTTTGCGACCGAAGACCAGAAAGAGGGCATGGCCGCTTTCGCCGAAAAACGCGCGCCGCAGTTCCGGGACAAGTGATCTGGGCTCTGATCGGGCCAGAAGTGAAAAACAGGCTTTCCTTTTGCGCGATTCTCGCCTAAAGGGACGCCTTACATGCGTGTGGAGCCCGCTTAGGCTATGATGATCCTCCCCGAAAGGGTGGCGAGGCCGTTCGCGCAATCGAAATTGTAACACGACCTCGAAGAGGAATATCCCATGGCAAATACGCCCCAGTCCAAAAAACGCGCCCGTCAGGCCGACCGTCGCAACGACGTCAACAAAGCCCGTCGGTCCCGCATCCGCACCTTCCTGCGCAAAGTCGAAGAAGCCATCGCCTCCGGCGATCAGGCCGCAGCGAAAGCCGCTCTGCAAGCCGCTCAGCCCGAGCTGATGCGCGGCGTGACCAAAGGCGTCGTTCACAAGAACACCGCCTCGCGCAAAATCTCCCGTCTGGCCGCTCGCGTCAAAGCCATCGGCTAAGTCCGGATCAGTCCAGAGACTTGATAAGAATAGGAAAACGCGCCTCAGAGCGCGTTTTTTCATGTCAAAATCAGAGCGATGTGCGGCAAATTTATGCAGCTTGCACAAACGAATCTTGTGGGGAATCGCGGCTAGCAAATCCCCGCCTGTCAGGGCAATTCCCCAAATCAAACCGGGACGCCGAGCCGAGGTATATGAGGCAAATTCGCCACGCTAACAGGGGTGGTTATTGAAGAATTTGGATTCGGTTTTCGTAAAGACAGAGTCAAGCGAGAAGATCGATTGCGACTCTCCCAGCGGGGTTGCTAGCTTGCCCATGCGATTCACGTCGTCTTGGGGGGACATTCAGGAATCGTGTCGCTGAGACATACAGACTTACAGGGAAGCTCTGCCGCTCCCCTGGGTATGTTTTTGCTGCGCGATCCTGAGGCTGTTTCTCGGATAGGGGTATCCGGGGGAAAGCTGTCCGGTCCTGATCTCGCCGATTTATGCGAGGGAAAGGTCTGGTCTGTCCAAAACACCCGTGCCGTCGTCTGGAATGCCGTGACATCGAAGAGTGAGGTCTTTGATGAGTGACCGGCATCGGGCGTGGTGCGATCTATTTAGGGCCGGCATCGGCAATCATGCGACTTGTGAGGGAGCCGCGTGGCCGATGGCTTTATCCGTCCCTTCTGCCCAGGATGACTCGAAAAGCACGAGCCGTGATCTATGCGGGACACCGCAAAGGTCCGTCGTCAGCGATATGTTGGCGTGAATAAAAACGATAACGAATATCGATAATGGGTCGAAAATAGAAAATGAAAAACGATACGTGGGGACGTGTTAAGCAGCAACTTCTCGAAAGCGTGGGCCGCAACAACTACGCAAACTGGATCGAGCCGCTCGAACTGAAAAAAGTGGATAACGGGGTTGCGGTGTTTTCCGTCCCGACGAGCTTTATGGCGAACTGGGTGTCGCGCAATTTTTCGGAAACCATTCTGATTCACCTCAAGGCCGCGAATGCGCCCGCGTCCCGAGTGGAGTTCCGCGTCGAACCGCACCAGACCGCGTCTGCCGCCGAGGCGCCTGAGTCTAAGCCTCTGTCCAAAGCCGCCGCTCCGGCGTCGCAAAAACCTGCGGAGCCACAGGTTCAGGACGCGCCCGCAGATGATTTGCCCGGTGCGCCGCTCGACTCGCGGTTCACCTTTGACAATTTCGTTGTCGGCAAGCCGAACGAACTGGCCCATGCCGCCGCGCGCCGTGTCGCCGAAGGTGGCCCGGTGACCTTTAATCCCCTGTTCCTCTACGGCGGTGTTGGCCTCGGTAAGACCCACCTGATGCACGCCATCGCCCATGAAATCCGCGACCGCGACCCGTCCCTGCGCGTGCTTTATCTCTCTGCCGAACAATTCATGTACCGCTTCGTCCAGGCGCTGCGGGATCGTCAGATGATTGACTTCAAACAGATTTTCCGCTCTGTCGATGTGCTTATGGTCGATGACGTGCAATTCATTGCGGGCAAGGATTCGACGCAGGAAGAGTTCTTCCACACCTTCAACGCCCTCGTCGATCAGAACAAACAGATCATCATCTCCGCCGACCGCGCGCCGGGGGAAATCCAGGGCCTTGAGGACCGGATCAAATCCCGTCTGCAATGCGGTCTTGTCGTCGATCTGCACCCAACCGACTACGAATTGCGTCTCGGCGTGTTGCAAACCAAGGCGGAAAGCTACCGCGCGCAATACCCGGAGTTGAAATTCGCAGACGGCGTGTTGGAATTCCTCGCGCACCGCATTTCGACCAACGTCCGTGTGCTCGAAGGCGCGCTGATGCGGCTCTTTGCCTTTGCTTCGCTCGTCGGTCGTGAGATCGATCTCGACCTGACGCAAGAATGTCTCGCCGACATCCTGAAAGCCTCCGAGCGCAAGGTGACCGTCGAAGAGATCCAGCGCAAAGTCTCCGAACATTACGCCATTCGTCTCTCTGACATGATCGGCCCGAAGCGGGTGCGTTCGATTGCCCGTCCGCGTCAGGTGGCGATGTATCTCGCGAAACACATGACCACGCGCTCCTTGCCGGAAATCGGTCGCCGTTTTGGGGGCCGCGATCACACCACGGTCATGCATGGCGTGAAGCGGATCGAAGAGCTCAAAGGCACCGACAGCCAGATCGCCGACGATCTGGAAATGCTGCGCCGCACGCTTGAGGCCTGATCTGGGCCGAAGCCTGAGTCTAAAACGCTGCACCGCCGCGACAATCGTCCTCGGCGGTGTCTGCGTCTCTTGACGATCCGGTTCGTTCACCACACAGTCACAACCAAACAAACTATTGCGCCCGGCGATGGATCGTTTACCTTCAACGCCCCGGCTCATGAGACATACGAGGGTGGTATGAAAATCAGCATCGAACGCGGCACGCTATTGAAAGCCGTCGGTCAGGCGCAATCTGTTGTCGAGCGCCGGAACACCATTCCGATCCTCGCCAACGTTCTGATCGAGGCCGAGGGCGACACCGTTTCCTTCCGCGCGACCGATCTGGACATCGAGGTGGTGGACAAATGTGCCGCCATGGTCGAACGCGCGGGGGCGACGACCGTGTCCGCCGTGACGCTCCACGAGATTGTCCGCAAACTTCCGGACGGCGCGATGGTTCAGCTGACTGACGATGGCGCAAATGGCCGTCTGACCGTCGAAGCGGGCCGGTCGAACTTCTCGCTGGCAACTTTGCCGAAAGAAGATTTCCCGGTCATGGCCTCCGCCGAATACGACAGCAATTTCGCCATCGCCGCCCCGGTCCTGCGTCGCCTGTTCGACAAATCGAAATTCGCGATCTCGACCGAGGAAACCCGCTACTATTTGAACGGCGTTTACATGCATATCGCCGACAGCGAAAACGGTCGTGCGCTGCGCTGTGTGGCGACCGACGGTCACCGTCTTGCACGCATCGACGCCGATCTGCCGCCTGAGGCCTCCGAGATGCCGGGCGTGATCGTGCCGCGCAAAACCGTGGGCGAATTGCGCAAACTGCTCGACGATGATGACATGATGATCGCGGTCTCCGTGTCCGAGGCGAAAATTCGCTTTGCGACGCCGGAGATCACCCTGACTTCCAAAGTCATCGACGGCACCTTCCCCGATTACACTCGTGTGATCCCGGTCGGAAATACCCGCAAGCTCGAAGTCGATGCTGCCGAGTTCGCCAAGGCCGTGGACCGTGTGGCCACCGTGTCCTCCGAACGCTCCCGTGCCGTCAAACTGACACTGGACGAAGACAAGCTGACGCTTTCTGTGAACGCCCCCGATAGCGGCGCGGCGGAAGAAGAATTGGCCGTCGCCTATAACGACGAGCGTCTGGAAATTGGTTTTAACGCCAAATACTTGCTTGAGATTGCCTCGCAGGTCGATCGCGAGAATGCGGTGTTCCTGTTCAACTCCTCGGGTGATCCGACCCTGATGCGCGAAGGCAATGACACCTCCGCCGTCTACGTCGTCATGCCGATGCGGGTTTGAGTATTTTTTGCTGCAATGAAGACAGAGAAGTGCGATGGGCGGCCTGTTCATAGAAGAGCTGAGCCTGTCGCATTTCCGCTCCCACAGGGCCGCGCGTCTCGAGTTGGACGGGCGGCCTGTCGCCATTTGGGGGCCGAATGGCGCGGGGAAAACCAATATTCTCGAAGCGGTGTCGCTTTTGTCGCCGGGGCGCGGGCTACGGCGCGCCAGTCCCGACGAGATTGCGCGCAAGCCTGAGGCTTTGGGTTGGAAAGTCCGTGCGGATTTGCATTCGTTGCATCAATTTCATGAGCTGGAAACCTGGGCGGAAAGTGGCACGTCTCGGTCCGTGAAGATCGACGGCAAGGCGGCGGCGCAGGTGGCCTTGGGCCGTGTCGCGCGCGTGGTTTGGCTGATACCCGCGATGGACAGGCTTTGGATCGAAGCGCCAGAAGGGCGGCGGCGGTTTCTGGACCGGATGGTGATGAGTTTCGAGCCGCGTCATGCCGAGGTCGTTGTGGCCTATGAAAAGGCGATGCGAGAGCGCAATCGGCTGCTCAAAGACATGGTGCGGGATGCGCATTGGTACGCAGCACTTGAGGCTCAAATGGCCGAACATGGTGCGGCAATCATGAAGTATCGTCTTACGACGCTTGAGCGCATCGCGCAGGCGCAGGAGGGGGCGGAGACCGCTTTTCCCTCGGCGGCGCTCACGTTGAAATCGTCTGACGGGATGGATTTGCCAGAAACTCAGAGCGATCTTTTGGCGGCGTTTCAAGAGGGGCGTCCCCGCGATCTTGCGGCGGGGCGAACGCTGATTGGACCGCATCGTGCCGACCTTGAGGGCGTCTACGCCGCCAAAGGCGTGCCTGCGGATCAATGTTCTACGGGGGAGCAAAAGGCGCTTTTGATCTCGCTTATTCTCGCCAATGGGCGTGCGCTGGCCGAAGATTTCGGGGCTGCGCCGATCTTTTTGCTCGATGAGGTGGCCGCGCACCTTGACGCGGCTCGTCGCGCGGCGCTTTACGATGAGATTTGCGCCTTGGGCGCGCAGGCTTTTATGACCGGCACGGGGCCGGAATTATTTGCGGAACTCGGTCCCCGCGCCGCCGCCTATGAGGTGTTGGACGAGGGCGGAAGCTCCAGTGTGAAAGAACGGATATGACCATCACTCCCGGCGATCTCGGGCTTTATGCCTTTGCGCTTTTGATCCTGTTTTTGACACCCGGCCCGGTGTGGCTGGCGATGCTGGCGCGTGCGCTTTCGGGCGGGTTCAATGCGGCTTGGCCGTTGGCGTTGGGGGTGGTGATCGGGGATGTGCTCTGGTCGCTTTTGGCGATTTTGGGGGTGTCCTGGATCGTCTCGGAATTCGACGGGTTTCTGACCGTCCTGCGTTGGGTTGCGGTGGGGATGTTCTTGCTCATGGGCGCCTTGTTGATCCGCAATGCCGACAAACAAATCGCCGCCGACAGCCGCCTGACACGTCCCGGCATGTGGGCCGGATTTGTCGCGGGGCTGGTGGTGATTTTGGGTAATCCGAAAGCGATCCTGTTCTACATGGGCTTTCTGCCCGGCTTCTTTGATCTCTCCAGCCTGACCGTCTCTGACATCGTCGCGATCTGTGCGATTTCCGCTGTGATCCCTCTGGTCGGCAACCTCATTTTGGGGGCTTCCGTCGGTGCGGTGCGCAAAATCATGACCTCGCCAAAGGCCCTGCGCCGGATGAATATCTCCGCAGGATCTCTGCTGATTTTCGTCGCTCTGATCCTGCCCTTCGTGTGATCCGAATCCGGGCGGCATGGTCCGGCGTTTTCCCGCTCTTTTTCCGTGTCATTCGCGTGACATCCCCGGCGCGCTCGCGTATAAAATAGGCAAGCAAGAATAGGGAAAACCGCATGTCCGAAACGCCACAGCAGCCCTCCGAATATGGTGCAGATTCCATCAAGGTTCTCAAAGGCTTGGAGGCCGTTCGCAAACGCCCCGGGATGTATATCGGGGATACGGATGATGGCTCTGGCCTGCATCACATGGTCTACGAGGTTGTGGACAACGGCATTGACGAGGCTTTGGCCGGTCATGCCGATTATGTGACCGTGATCATTCACAAGGACAGCTCTGTTTCCGTGCGCGACAACGGGCGCGGCATTCCGACCGATATGCACCAGGAAGAGGGTGTGTCCGCCGCCGAGGTCATCATGACCCAGCTGCACGCGGGCGGCAAATTCGACAGCAACTCCTATAAGGTGTCCGGCGGTCTACACGGTGTGGGTGTGTCGGTTGTGAACGCGCTGTCTGAGTGGCTCGAGCTTAAGGTTTGGCGCAATGGCAAGGTGCATAAGGCCAAGTTTGTCAAAGGCGAAACCTCCGAGCATCTCGAAGTGATCGGGGACGCGGGCGATGAGACCGGGACCGAGGTGCGGTTTCTGGCGTCGGCCAAAACCTCTGACCCGGAGGGGACGTTCTCCAACCTCGAATACTCGTTCGAGACGCTGGAAAAACGCCTGCGCGAACTGGCTTTCCTGAACTCCGGTGTGCGCATCATTCTCGAGGACCACCGCCCGGCAGAGCCGCTCAAGACCGAGCTGCATTACGACGGTGGCGTGAAGGAATTCGTCAAATATCTCGACCGTCACAAAACGGGGATGATGTCGGACCCGATCTTCGTGACCGGCGAACGCGACGACATCGGGGTCGAGGTCGCGATGTGGTGGAACGACAGCTACCACGAAAACGTCCTGCCGTTCACCAATAACATTCCGCAGCGCGATGGCGGCACGCACTTGGCGGGCTTCCGTGGGGCGCTGACCCGGACGCTCACGAAATATGCGCAAGAGCATGGGATCGGCAAAAAGGAAAAGGTGAGTTTTACGGGCGATGACGCGCGTGAGGGTCTGACCTGTGTGCTGTCCGTCAAAGTGCCGGACCCGAAATTCTCGTCCCAGACCAAGGACAAACTGGTGTCCTCCGAGGTGCGGCCTGCGGTCGAGAACCTTGTGAGCGAAAAGCTTACCGAATGGATGGACGAAAACCCGGCTGAGGCGAAGATGATCGTCTCTAAGATTGTCGAAGCGGCTCTGGCCCGTGAAGCGGCGCGCAAAGCCCGCGAACTCACGCGCCGTAAATCCGCGCTCGACATGGATTTCAACGCCGCAAAACTCAAGGATTGCTCCGAAAAAGATCCGTCCAAGACCGAAGTCTTCCTCGTGGAGGGTGACTCTGCTGGTGGCTCGGCGCAGACCGGACGTGATCGTCAGACACAGGCGATCCTGCCGCTCAAAGGTAAAATCCTGAACGTCGAGCGGGCGCGGTTTGACCGGATGCTCTCCTCGCAAGAGATCGGCAACCTCGTTATGGCGCTTGGCACAGGCATCGGGCGCGATGAGTTCAAGCTTGAAAAGCTGCGTTACCACAAGATCGTCATCATGACCGATGCGGACGTCGACGGTGCGCACATTCGTACGCTTTTGCTCACCTTCTTCTTCCGTCAAATGCCGGACCTGATCGAGGCCGGGCACCTGTTTATTGCTCAGCCGCCGCTCTACAAAGTGGCGCGCGGCAAGTCGGAGGTCTACCTCAAGGACCAAGGCGCGATGGAGGATTATCTGATCCAACAGGGCGTCGAAGGCGCCGTGCTGCGCCTGAAATCCGGCGAAGAGATTGCGGGCGCCGATCTGGCGCGTGTGGTCGAAGGTGCGCGGAGTTTCAAACGCATTCTCGAAGCCTTCCCGACGCATTACCCGCGTCACATTCTCGAACAGGCGGCGCTTGCCGGTGCGTTCGAACCGGGGCGCGTGGATGCAGATCTGCCGGGCACGGCGGAGCTGATCGCCCAACGGCTGGACATGATCGCGGTGGAATATGAGCGCGGCTGGTCTGGCCGTCCGACACAGGATGTCGGCATCCGCCTGACCCGCGTTCTGCGCGGCGTTGAAGAGGTCCGCACCCTCGATGGTGCGATCCTTCGTGGCGGCGAAGCACGGCGGATTAACCAAGAAGTCAAAGCGACCGATGGGCGCTACACGGACCCGTCGAAATTGGTCCGCAAAGACCGTGAGACCGCGATTTACGGGCCTATTGATCTGTTGAATGCGATCCTGGAAGAGGGCGAAAAAGGCCTTTCGATTCAGCGCTATAAAGGTCTGGGGGAGATGAACCCGGATCAGCTTTGGGAAACCACGCTGGACCCCGATGCCCGCACGTTGTTGCAGGTGAAAATCGACGACTTCGCGGAAGCCGACGACATTTTCACCAAGCTGATGGGCGATGTCGTGGAACCGCGTCGCGAGTTCATTCAGGACAACGCGCTGAATGTGGAGAACCTCGACGCGTAATCTTCAAGCGTTTCAAAAACCTGACTTTATGCGCCTTTCCCTGTTATTTTGAGGGAAGGGCGCTTTTGTTTTAAGTGTCGATTTGATGCCCTTTAAGCATAGCAAGTCCGAATGCCGTTAAGACAAGGGAAATTCCGAATACATAGGTGAGCGAGACGAAATCTCCCTCATATGTCGGGTAAAGGCCGCGTCGCATGAGGCCCACAGAGTGCACAAGGGGATTGAACCAAAGAAAACTGCGAAAGGGTTCTGGCGTGCTTTCAAACAAATAAAAGACAGATGATAGGAGGAACATTGGCCTGTTAAAAATGTTCCATATTTGCTCCCACACAGGAAAGCGGTTGAACAGCCATGTGTTCATTACCCCGATCCCTAGAGAAATGACAAAGACCGAAAGAAACGCCATGAAAATCCAACGGAAATTCACCACGGTCTGCACGTCAGAAAATAGAAATATGCCACCCAGGACCAAAATGGCGACAAGGCATTGTGTTAGCACATTGAGAAAGAGCCGTGCTAAAATAGCGTCGGTCAATGTGATAGCGGGATAGGACAGCAGCTTTGTGCTGAAGGAGATGGACTTTCCGATTTTCGAAGAGATATCCCGATAACATGAAAACGGAAGTACGCCAGAAGCGTAGAACAAGGCAAAATGCGCGCCCAGGGGGGGGCTGCGAAAGACGAATGAGAACAGGATCGTCATAAGCGCGATACCGGCCACGGGTTCGAGGATCGCCCAAATGTAGCCGCCGGGCGCCTTACCATAATTCGAGCTCATTTCCCGGACCATCAGTGCGCCAATACTGGAGCCGGACCGCCGTAACATGGAGTGCTGCGATTTCACCTTGCCCACATCTTTCCTTGCTTTTCGAGAGGAATGCCGTTCGCCTTTAGCGTGTATTTGTAGGAAATACATCGCCCTTTATTATTTTATTTACTACGATAAGACGATAAACGGATCAACGAACAGCATCCGAGGAGCATGGAAGTCTTGGCCGCAAGCGAAGAAGAAAAAAAAATACCAATGTCTCCGAAAGGCAAAGGGCGGAAACCAGAAGATGAAGCTGTCGCACCGACCATTGTTGTGCATCCCCTCGCGCGTCCTGCGAAGGTGCAAAAGAGACACCGCTTTCTCGCGTTGAGCTTTGTGATTTGCGTACTTCTGCCGACTCTTCTGATTGGTATCTATATGGGGTTGATTGCACGAGATCAGTATTTTTCACGCGTCTCCTTTTCTGTTCGAAGTGTGCAAAGCGCGCCTGCGATAGAGTTTTTAGGTGGTATCAGCAATCTCACCGGCGCGGACACTTTGGACAGTGATATACTCTATGATTTTCTGAAAAGTCAGCAACTTGTAGAAGAGATCGACGAAGAAATCGGCCTCAGACAATATTACGTTTGCCCGGATGAAGTCTTTGATCCGCTCTATTGTCTGCGACCTGAAGCTTCTGTGGAAGAACTCGTTACGTATTGGAACAACATGACTGAAGTCGCTTACGATGGCAGTGGCGGAATCATCGAATTATCGGTCAAGAGCTTTAATCCACGCGATGCGCAAACAATCGCGGAGGTGGCCTTTAAAAGCAGTGGGCGAATGATCAACGATCTCTCGAATGCTGCCCGGGCGGATGCGACGAAATATGCTGAGATAGATCTCGAACGATCCGTCGATCGCCTGAAGTTTGCCCGTCGCCGGCTTGCGGAATTCAGGAATGAAACACAGATTATTGACCCGGATCTGGATTTTCAAAGCCAGATGGGGGTGATCACTTCGCTACAGGAACAGCTCACGAGTTCACTGATTGATCGGGGGCTTTTGGAGTTGACCACGTCGCGTCCTGATCCTCGGCTGGATCGGCTTGATGGCATGATTCAGGTCATTGAAGAGCAGGTTGAATTGCAGCGCGGCAAGTTCGGTCACTCTGAAGGCAGCCAAACAGAAGCCTACGCGGAGATGATGGGGCAGTTCGAAGAATTGAACGTCGAAGTGCAATTTGCAGAGCAAGCCTATATCCAGTCTCTGGCCAATCTCGATGCGGCTCAGGCAGAGGCGCAAAAGCAAAGCCGATATCTGGCCGCGCATGTCCGGCCGACTTTGGCGCAAACTGCCGGGGCACCCAAGGGCCTGATGATCACAGGGCTTACCTTGTTCTTTGCCTTTTTCATGTGGCTGGTGGGCGCATTGATATACTATTCTCTGCGCGAAAGGGTCTAGGGCATGGTTCGCCTAGAGCATTTAACGAAAGCTTACAAGTTAAAGACCCATACCAAGTATATCGTGAACGATGTTTCTCTAAATCTGCCGTCCAACAGAAGCTTGGCTCTCATCGGGCGTAACGGGACGGGGAAATCCACGCTTTTGCGTATGATTTCCGGGAACTTGCGTCCTGACTGGGGGCGGGCTGTAGTCGAAGGATCGGTGTCATGGCCTGTTGGTTATGCAGGGTCGTTTCACGGGGCCATGACCGGGGCGCAAAATACGCGCTTTGTGGCGCGTGTCTACGGAGTGGATACCGATGAACTGCTCGAATTTGTCAAAGATTTTTGCGAGTTAGGCGATCATTTCCATATGCCCGTGCGGACATATTCCTCTGGCATGAAAGCGCGTCTCGCATTTGCGGTTTCCGTAGGGATCCCCTTTGACACTTATATAATTGACGAAGTGACGTCTGTCGGTGACGCATCCTTTCGCCAAAAAAGTAGCGCCTTGATCCGGGAACGGCTCAAGGATAGCGGCGCTATCGTTGTTAGCCACAATATGCGCATGGTGCGTGAATTATGTGATTGTGGCGCGGTTTTAGAGAACGGAAATCTGCTCTTTTTTGATGAAATTCGAGATGCCATCGCCCATCACGAGACAAATATGAAAGCGACGGACTATTAGCCGTTCGCTACTATATCGAGCCATTTACCCCATAAAAGATAAACGAGATGCAGCATGCTTGATATCCTCATTCCACATTACAACGCTCCGGTAGATCTGCAGATGTCACTTGCATCTGTGGCAGATCAAACTTGGCGCGGTAAAAAACGTGTCGTCCTGTTCGACGATGGGTCGACCGTGGAGAATCTGGCGCAAGTGGAGCAGATCGTTAAAGATAGCCCACTGGATATCGAGCTTATTCGCAGCCCTCAGAACTTGGGCCGTCCGAAAGCCCGCAATGCGCTTTTGCAAGCGGCGGAGGCCAGATTTGTCGCGTGGTTGGATGCTGGCGATATCTGGTATCCAGAAAAGACGGAGCATCAGTTCAACACGATATTCAGACATCACTTCGAGGGCACCGATATCGATACGATCTGGGTCAGTTGCCACTATGACTGGCAATGGGTCGGGCGGCGGCGGCGCAAAGTGGTCCAAAATACCGCTGGCAATCAACTGAAAGACCTTTTTGAGGGAGACAAGCTGCGTGCATATCTGTGGACTTTGTTGGGCACGAGGGAGTCTTTCACACTCGCAAGTCGTTTTGATGAACGGCTGACACGCCTTCAGGATCTGGATTTTTTCCTGTCCTTTGTGCGCGCCGGCGGTCGGATCGTCTCCCCCGGGACTGATGCGCCTCTGTGCTGTTACTTCAAATCGGACATCGGGCGGAACGCGCAGGAAATTCGCCAATGCTATGATACGATCTTTGCGAAACATCATGCGGCTCTGCTGGGGCATGGGCGTGGTTTTGCGCGTCGGACACGGGCCAAAGCTGACTTTGTGGCCGCACGGTTTGCGCGCAACAATGGCGAAAGGTTCGGGGCGCTTGGGTATCAGTTGGGCGCTTTGTTCACCGATCCACATTATGCGGCTTTCCGTGCCAAGAAATTTGTTTTGAAAGGGTAAAACATGGAAGTGTGTCTCGTTTTGGGGCGTCGCAACGTGCTTTTGCCAAAGCACTTGGATACGCAGTTTTTCGAAAATCTTCTGGGGCCCAACCATCGGGTTTTCCTGATGCCCTGGTATTCGCGCAACGCGGGGCGGTATTATCACGAACGCCTTTTGAGTGTGGATGAAGATCGCAGACTGGAAACCTCGATCTTCGCGATTGAGGTGGACTATCAACCAGAAGAGATTCCGGTCATGATTTTTCCCTCTGCACTCGACAGCGCGGATGACGCCCTAAACCTTCAGCAGTTTCTGTCAACGTTTGTCGAAAAGTTGGGAAACGCCCCGCTAGTGGTTGAGCCGGCTATACTGGACGTTTTGGGGGCAGAAGAGGATGTAAAGGCACGCCTTTTGCCCGTGAAAGGCATGCAGTACAAACCTTTGCGCCGGATCGAACTAAAGGATGTCGCGCGTCTGGATAGGCGCTGCCAAATCAATATGTTCAGTGAAAAACTGGCTGATGATCTGGTCGACTATGTAGGGCAGTTCGGTCTCGCACTCTCGCACAAGAAAGCGCAGGATTTCATCGTCAAGAAACTCGATGGCTTCGTGACGGAGGATTTGCACTTTGATCTGGCTGCGGACGACGGGCAGCTCAAGCGTCTTTCGGATCTTATTTTCCCGGATATGCTTCAGGCTCTCGTGAACAAACCTAAAAGGAAAAGATGAGGTGTCAGAGCAGCGAATTCTGCGCAACACAAAGGTGTGTTTTGTCATTCAAAAGCTCGCCCTGCGCAGCGGGGGGGCCGAACGCGTCCTGATCGACACCGCAAATGCGCTTTATGATCGCGGTTATGCGATTGAACTTGTCTCTCACGAGCATCGCGGCAAGAAACCGTTCTACCCGCTGCGCAAAGGTATCATTCACACAAATCTTTATCCGCGCGATAAAAACCGGACCCGTATCGAGCGCCTTTGGGGGCGCTTGCGCAGCGTGTTTCACAAAAACAGGCTCTATCTTCCAGGCTTGGCGCAGCTTCAGTGGTGGAGCGAGCATGGAGGTTTTCGCCACAGGCTCGCGCGTCACATTGATGCCACTGAGCCGGATGTCGTGATCGCATTCTTGCCGCCTGCCGTCACGGCACTCGGTCATGCAAAACCAAAGTATAAACCGCGCCGCTTTGCTTCGCTGCATAATGTCCCGGAGCAGGATTTCGACAACACGCAGCGTTGGGACCTAAATCCTGTGGACCGGCGTCTGCGCAAGAGTGCCTTGGAACATTTCGACGGGATCGGGACGCTCTTACCGGAGTTTTGCGATTGGTTCGATCCTGCGTTGCGCGATCGTCTTTTGGTCATGCCCAATGCGGTCAAAACAGTGCAGGCCGAAAAGATCGCGACGGCGAAGCGGACGAAAAAAGTGGTCTCCGTTGGGCGTCTGGCGGATGTCAAAAGGCATCATCTCTTGATCGAGGCCTGGCTAGATATTCAAGAAGAATTCCCGGATTGGAGCTGTGAAATCTACGGGGTTGGCCCGATTGAGGCGCAGCTCGCGCAACAGATCAAAGAGCTTGGGCTGTCCGAAAAGGTCCATTTGCGCGGTCACTCGAAGAGTATGGAAAGGGTGTATCTCGAAAGTGCGATCCTTGCCCACCCGGCCGAATTTGAAGGCTTCGGACTGGTGATCACAGAGGCCCTCGCCCATGGATTGCCGGTCGTCGGATTTGAGGATTGTTCAGGCTTCAATTTCATCGTGCGCGATCAGGTAAGTGGCATTTTTGTGCCTTCGGAGGGAAGCCGCAGCGCAAATCTAGCGCAAGCGCTCGCGCATCTCATGCGCGATCCCGAAACGCGCGCACGCCTCAGTCAAGCAGGACTTGAGGAACTTGAGCGCTTCAGAGAAGACAAGGTGCTCGACCTTTGGGAAGAGGTCATCCACGGCAAAAAAACACAGGCGGAGGTCTGAATATGGGCCGTCTTATTATTCACATCGGAACGCATAAGACCGCGACAACGTCGATCCAACGTGGTTTGTCGAGAAATCGGCAGGCTTTGCTCGAGCGGGGCGTTTTCTACCCAGATTACGATCTGATTGGTGCGAAAGGGCACTACGCCCATATCGGGATCGCAAACGCGTTTTCAAAAGCGCACCCGGACATGTCCCGTGAACAGGCCATTCGCTTTTTCGCTGAAGTGTCACGCCGTGCCGCGGATTATGACGTCACCATCCTGAGCGCCGAGGCGTTTTTCCGTCACATCGATCTGACCAAAGACGGCAATCCACGCAAAATTCCAGGGCAGCCAGAGCCGTATTGGGAGGCGCGCCAGGCCTATATCAATAACCTGAGACGACACTTCGATCACGACAATATCGAAATTGTCATGGCGGTACGCCGGCAGGTCGACTATGGCATGTCCCTCTATCAGGAACATGTCAAAACGAGCAGATATAATGCGAACTTTGCAACGTTTCGCGAAAAACACTGGCAACGCTTTGACTATCTGCGTCAGGCACGCGCGTGGCGTGAAGGGTTTGGAATACTCCGGCTGCTTCGATTTGAGGATCTTGTCCAGAGTGAGGATGTCCTGAAAAGCTTTGGTGCCTTGATTGATGTCGATCTCTCGGGGCTGAAGGCTGCGCCGCGCGAGAATGCTTCACTGCCACCAGATTTGGTGGTTTTGAAACGCATGATGGCGGATTCCAGCGCATCGACGAATGGTCTAAGAGAATTGGTCGATAAAATCTCCCGCGGCAGTCTCAAGGCCATGCTGAAAGAAATGCCAAAACGGAGCCTTTATCAAGACTTTGAGGATATGCAGGCGTTTCATCGGAGTTTCTCCGATGCGAACGAATTGCTCAAAAGGGAGTTCTTGCCACTTTTGTCGTCGCATGAGCCCCTATTTCCCGACACTTTGAAGTCTGACTACCTTTTCGGCGACTCTTTGCACACGGAATTCCTTTTGCATCTCAGCCGCCATTTGGCAAAAAACTGAGCTGTGGATGCGCAGAAACATATCTGCTTAGTTGCGGGCGCGATGACGAACGGTGGCATACGTCGGGTGCTGCTCGTGCTTGCAAAGGTCTTTCTGGCGCGTGGTCATCGGGTCGATCTGGTCCTGACCAATCATGCAGAGCTTACTTTGGAATTGCCAGATGGGTTGAATGTTGTCCGGCTTGGCACACGCACTCGTAAATCTTTGCCGCATGCGGTGCGTTACCTGTCTGAAAATCGCCCGGATGCTGTGATTTCAGGGCGGGTCTATACAGATCTTTTGTTTTTGGCTGCAAAGCTTTTGTCGCGTCAAAAACACTGTCGTCTGATATGGACGTTTCACACCGAACAAACGATGGAATTGGCGCATCAAAGCGTGCCGATGAAGCTTTTGATGCGCTGTGCATACAGGCTTAGCCCACTCACAGATGTATGTGTCGCGGTGTCCAAGGGGGTGGCACGGGATTTGATGCGCTATGTGCCAAAGGCAGCGCGGATAGAGGTGATTTACAATCCTGTTGCTCCATTGGGCGCAACCCCAGCGTTATGTCCAGATCACCCTTTCTGGCTTCAAAAGGACGTACCGATTATGTTGTCGGTGGGGCGACTTGTGCCCCAGAAAGACCATGCGCTTCTGCTTAGGGTTTTCGCGGAGTTGCGGGCCCAGCGGCCACTCAAATTGTTCATTTGCGGTGATGGTCCCTTGCGTGGCGCGCTTGAAATCCTCGCGGTAAAAACCGGCTATGCCCAAGACATCTGTTTTGCTGGGCACCTTCCGAATCTTGAGCCTTATATGACGAATGCCGACGTGTTTGTGTCCACGTCTCGTTGGGAGGGATTTGGCCTAGCCATCGCGGAAGCCCTCGCTGCGGGATGTCCTGTCGTGGCAACGGATTGTCCCTCTGGCCCTGCGGAAATTCTGGATCATGGCCGCTTGGGCCATCTGGTGCCCCTAGGCGATAAAGACGGCCTGATCCAGGCTATTTCGGAGACGATCAATGCGCCGAAAGCTGCGTCTCATGGGCCTGAGACCCTTTCGGCTTACGACCCGGACCGCGTTGCGGATGCTTATCTCGATCTGATGGAACGTTTTTCCAAACAGTGACTCTCTGGCGCCATGAGCAGACCAAAGAGTCTGCCCATATCACGAGAAATAGGCCTTACGCGACCCACTTGAGGGCAATCGGATTGTTCGGATCTCCGGCAAGAATATCCTTGGCGTAGGTGCGCAATTCGTGCTCCAGGCCACACCGCGGAAAGATATGGGCAATGGCCCGCAGATGCCGGTGCAAACGGGTTTCGCGCGCCATGATTTCCTTCGCGACAGCCTTGATGGCTTTCTTCTGGTTCAGACGCCAGAGGCTGCGCAGGTAGATATTCAATTGATCGTCCGAGAGCGTTTCAAACTGTGTCACGCTATCGCAAAGTGTGATGAAAGCATCGGTTTCCTCAGCCTTGAGATTGGACCCGAGGGCGACCGCGGCGGATTGCACCAGATTAGAAACGATGTCGGTGACTTCGAAATAATGCGCGATCAATTGTTTGACGATCTTGCCGACAAAACCGTCCCGAACATGGCGCAGATCTGCTTCATAGGCATCTTCCAGCGGCGAAAGTGTCGCGTTTTCATAGCTCGGGAAATAGTCGAGCCACTCGTAAAGCCGCTCGATTTTTCCAACAGCGCTGCGCAATGTCGACTTTGACAGGCTGTTTGCAATGATGACGTCGGCCTCGGTGAATGTCGCGTTGAGGGACACCGGAGAGACAGTGGTGATGATCATGACATCGGGATTGAGGCGCCGTAGGGTCTCGACACTGCGTTTCATATAGTCGAGACAGGCCTCGTAATCGAGATTGACGAAGTCGTAGTTTTTTGCATCCCGCAGCGTGGCGCGTGTGGCAGGCGCTTGATGGATATGAAGCCCGCTGTCTCGATCTACCCAGCTTTCCGTCAGGCCGAATGTCAGTGCAACGAGATCAGAGGAGAAAGCCTCGACATAAAGCTTATAAATGCTGTGGCGGCGGGCAATAAACCGCTCTTCGGTGACGGGTAGGAAGCCGCCGAGATGAAGGTCAATCACCTTGCCATCACGGGTGTCAAAACGCATCGGGTCCGCATCTTGCGGGACAAATCCTGTGCCGCGCTCATAGATTGCGGCAGCCCATTCGATTTCCTGACAGACTGTCGCGGGCGTATATTTGTTGAGAATGCCGTTGCGTCTCTTGCCGCTCCATTCTTCTTCAGGGACAGAGAAGTCCAAGGTCGGAAGTTGAAAGCCCAAGAGCGCAAGATGCTCTTCGATATTGCGGGCAAAGCAGCTTCCGATAGTAAAGACCTTTGCCTTGGAGGGGACTTTAAATGACGGAGAAAGGCTCGGCCATGCCTGTGGGGTCAGACGATCTTTGACAGAGGACCAATTAGAAAAATCGCCACGCGATTTGAGTGCTTGTGCGGCGTTCACGCGCTCGAAAGCTGTTTCTGTCATGGTTGAATTCCTTTATCCTCTGGGCCGAAAGCTATCGGCCTTGATATTTCTTGCCAATAGATAACAAATGCTGAGCAAGGACGAAGACAGTGAAAGATATGGCTGATATATCGGTTATAATTCCCGTATATCGTCAGTGGGACGGGTTGTCTCGCCTCTTGTGCGCTCTGGATGCGCAAACACTTTCACAGTCTCGATACAAGATTGTTGTTGTCGCAAATGAGCTACCGCCCAAAGGATTTGATGTCGCCGGGACTGCACAAAATGCGCGGATGATCGTTTGTCTTACGCCGGGGTCCTATGCCGCAAGAAACGCGGGGATCGAGGCTACCACCACGCCATTTGTTGCATTTACCGATGCTGATTGTCTGCCCGCTGCAGATTGGCTGGAATGCTTGTTGGTGCGGCTGACGAAGGCCCCAAAAAACCTGTGTGCGGGGCGTATCGACATAGACACGCCTGCCCATGAAACACTTTGGGCGGCATATGACATCATCCGAGGCATCCCGCAAAAACACTACGTCTCGAGAGGCTATGGGGCCTGTGCCAACCTGGGTGTCGCGCGTAGAGTGTTGGAGGCCGTCGGCAGCTTTGATGTGACGCGGTTTTCCGGAGGAGACGCCGCGTTTTGCCGCAAAGCCGGCCAAGCGGGGTTCGGGATTTCCTATGCCGATGAGGTTCGTGTGACACATCCGGCCCGTACGACCGCCCGTGACGTCATCACCAAAGCAAGACGGGTGCGGGGTGGTCAAATCCGGGCCGGCACAGTTGGGCGACGGATGCTGTGGATGTTGGCTTCCTGTGTCCCGCCGCTTCGCCAGACCTGGCGCTTTCTCCGCAAAAAGGCACCTTGCGGACGCAAGGCCAAAGCGCTTCTGGTGCTTTATGTCCTGTGGGGTGTGACCTTGTGGGAAACCGTGAGGCTTGTGGGCGGTTCGAACGCAGAGCGTCAATAATCGACCCATCCGAGATGCTTGAGCCCGGTGCGCCACAAATAGGTGCTATAGGCTTTCAATGCGCCCAGACGCGATAGGTTTGGGAGCGTCTGATAGACATGGCGCGTCGCCAAGGCCGAGGGCAATTTTGCGGCCGATAAGGCATCCGGCCGACGCCTGTAAAGCGTCAACGGGGTATCTATGCCGTGGCAGCTTAGACCCCGTTGTGCCAAGTGCAGCCACAGTGCGTAGTCCTGACGGCGCCTCAGATCGGGAAAGCGCACCCCGTTCAGAGCAGATTGATGGATCATAACCGTCGATGTCCCGATCGGATTGCCGCGCAAAAGTTGTTTATAGTCGATCTGCGCCGGAACGCGCCGGGTCGCCAAGGGGCGCCCATCCCCATCAATGACCCCGTAGCTTGTCGCTCCAAAGCGATACCCTTGGCGCTCGAGCCAACTCAATTGCGTAGCGAGCTTGGTCTCAGTCCAAATGTCATCGGCATCGAGAAACGCGATCCAAGGCGTTTGTGCCGCCGCCAATCCGGTATTGCGCGCCGCCGCTGCGCCTTTTTGTTCTGTGTGATGCAGCAACCTGATGCGCGAATCCGTAGCCGCGTAGCGCGCAACAATCGAGGCACTGTCGTCCGAGGATTTGTCGTCAATGGCGAGCAGGGTCCAGTTGTCATGGCTTTGCGCAATCACGGACTCAAGCGTTTCGGGAAGATAGGGGGCACAGTTGAAGACAGGCATTATGATGGTTACCGCCGATCCCATATCCGCTCTCCTGATCTCCAGTTCAGTCCACATTAGCCCGAGCAGGCAGCGGCGCCAAGTCATGGCATTTTCTTAAACTTCTCTGGGAATGCCACATTTGCAACGCAGTTGAGTGAGGCTTGCGTAACCACAGTATTTTAAAGTCGGCCATGGGTAAAAATGGGGTCAGCCATGTCGTCTTTTCTTTATGAAGGCACGCAAACAGTCGGAGATGTCATCTATGATCACGATATATCCGAATACATATTATACGAGACTTCTGGCGGGTCGTTTCTTGTCACCTTATCTGGCGAAAACGGTGGTATGGCAAGCTATTCTGTGGGGGCGGATGGGCGTTTAACGCTGATCGACACGCAGAGCTTCGGTTTTGGATTGCGCAGCCTGCTGACATCGCAATCTGTTATCGTAGATATCGGTGGGACGCATTATGTGCTTGTAGGCGCTTCTGAATCGGGCGACGTTTTCGCCTATGAACTTACGGACAGTGGCGCGCTCCTGTCCCCAACAATCCTGCCAAGCTCGGCCACGGAAATGGCCGATGTTCGCAGTTTCCTGACTCTGTCAGACGGCGGCAATGTGGCCAGCCTGATCAGCGTCGGCGCCGATGGCTACGTACGTATGTTTCATGTCGCACAGGAGAGCGGCGATCTTGTCTCAGAACAGTCTACGGTTCTGTTCCAAGGCGACATCTCCGCGATCGACTATATCGAAACCGATGCCGGAATTATCATTCTGGCTTTGGATCAGTCAGACGGAAATGTGCTATCTTACCTCTATGATCCGATTACTGAGACGGCGACGCCGGTGTGCGAGACGGGCGCAATTGATCAGATCGGCATGGGTTTGCCCGAAGACTTCACAACGCTTGAGATTGGTGGACAAACATATGTTGTCGTGGCCTCGCCCGGATCGGGTTCCCTAACCGTGTTCAGCATGGATGAGGACGGCGTGCTCGATGCGGTCGACCACGTACTAGATACCAGAGAGACACAGTTCAGAGCGGCATCTCATGTGGAAGCCTTCACCCTGAACGGGATGGTGTTTGTCGTCGCCGCCGGTGCGGACAATGGCCTGAGCCTCTTTACCATGAACGAAAATGGACAGCTCATTTTACTTGAGAACCTCTCTGCCTACGCCTCGATGCCGCTGTACGATCCCTGTAGTCTGGTTATTGATGTCAACCTTGATGGTGTGTCGATCTATGTCTCCTCAGAGTCTCAGGCGGGGACAGTCAGATTGTTTTTCGACGCGGACCGCTGGTCCACGCCCCTTTGGGGCGGAGATGGTGCGGACATAATTGACGGAACCGCTAGCGGCGAGGTGTTGTCTGGCGGCGCGGGTAATGACACGCTGAATGGACGAAATGGTGACGATATTTTGGTCGATGGTGATGGCGCAGACCGCCTCACCGGTGGCTATGGCAATGACATTTTTGTCACTAGCGAGGATGGCGAAACCGATACGATCACGGATTTTAACATCGGTGATGATCGTCTCGATCTCTCCGACTACACGATGGCCTATTCCGATGATGCTGTAAGCTGGTCCTATCTTTCTGGCGGCATACGTCTGATCATCAATGGGGAATACATCGATGTGTTGTCCGATGATGGCTATGACATTGATTTCGATGACATTATTGCGACCGCATTTCTCGGGCCGGATCGTCCGGCCATCGATTCGGTCGGGACGATGATTGGCGGCGCTTCAGATGATCATATCGAGGGAAGTGTCTTGGGCGACACGCTCATTGGACAAGAGGGCAATGATGTTCTCATCGGGTACGAAGGCAATGATCTTATTTATGGCGGCGATGGGGACGATATGCTGTACGGCGGTGACGGAGACGATGAAATCTACGGAGATGCCGGATACGATTTCATAGACGCGGGGGCCGGAAACGATCGTGTATATGGGGGAGGCGGTCGTGATACCGTCTATCTGTCGGATGGAGATGACTGGTTTTTCGATGATGGCCAGGGTGGCACCCATGGCCGCGACACGGTTTATGGCGGCAGCGGTCGGGATGTGATTGCCGGTGGTGGCGGCCAAGACATCTTTTATGGCGGGTCCGGCAGTGACCGGATTTACGGCGGCGATGACGACGATCAGCTTTATGGCGACGATGGTTGGGATCGGCTCTATGGCCAAGCCGGCAATGATTATATTTCCGGTGGGGCGGGGCGTGACTACCTTTACGGTGGCGACGGAGATGACGTGATCCTCGGCGGCGATGATGACGATATTCTTTCCGGGAACGATGGGAATGACACTCTTTACGGCGGTGCACATGGGGATCGCGGTTGGGGTGGTCTCGCAAATGACACTCTTTACGGCGAGGCGGGGTGGGACCGTCTCTACGGTCAAGAGGGCGCTGACACGATCTTCGGCGGCGATGGGCGTGATTACCTTTACGGCGGTGATGGCAATGACACGCTGTATGGTGAGAATGATCACGATACCCTGCTTGGAGACGCCGGTGATGACGCACTCTATGGCGGCGCGGGAAATGATCGTCTCTCCGGAGGCGCAGGGATTAACCTTCTCGAAGGCGGCATTGGTGCGGATAGATTCGTTTTCGATGACCTGTCCGGTCAAAGTACAATCTCAGACTTTGAGCTCGGCCTAGACGACGTGGAGTTTGCGCGAGGTGTTGTCGAGAGCGATTTGAGTTTCTCCAGCAACGATCAGGGCGATCTGGTCATCTCCGTCGCGGGCGGAGAGGGGCTCCTGTCTCTGAGCGGTGTCTCGCTCTCTGAGGTGGGTGATCTGGATTTCGTGTTTGTCTGAACTGGTCTTAATCGGTCAGACGAGCCGACAAGATATGAACGCCCGGCGCGACATTAAAAGGCCGCGCCGGAGCTTTCGAATTACGCAATGATACTGATATCTGAGGCCAGACCGGCGGTGTCTGTGACGCCGCTTAGAATGATAGTGGTGTCGCCAAAATCCAGAATCAGATCGCCGTTGCTGATCACTCCGTAGGTGGAGACCACTTGGTTGGCCGTAAGGGTGGTGCCTCCCCAGATATCACTGGACAGCGACAGGGTATCCTCGGTCAACGTGAAGTCGTTGATCATATCTGTGCCCAGAGCAACCTCATCAAAGACAAATGTATCCTCGCCGACATTGCCCACCAGGGTGTCATCCCCGGTGCCGCCATAAAGAGTGTCGTTTCCATCGCCGCCGTAGAGGTAATCATTGCCTTGACCGCCATAGAGGATGTCGTTGTCGTCCTGGCCGTAGAGGCGATCATACCCATCTCCCCCGATCAGAGTGTCATCCCCCGTACCGCCATAGAGTCGGTCCCCTTCGGTGCCCCCGTCAAGTTGATCGACACCCGCGTCACCGCTTAGGATGTCCGCGCCAGAGTCTCCGAACAGGGTGTCGTTGTCGTTGCCGCCATAGAGATAGTCGGCATCCTCACCACCAGAGAGCGTATCGTCACCGTCCTGACCATAGAGACGATCGACACCCGCCTCACCGTTGATCGAATCCGAACCGGTTCCGCCCCAAAGGCGGTCATATCCGGCGCCGCCGAACATGATGTCGTTGCCATCTTCGCCAGACGCGCGGTCGGCGCCGTCGCCGCCGTAGATATAATCCCGTCCGGCCCCGCCAAAGATCGTGTCGTTGCCGTCCTGACCGTAGAGGCGATCCGTGGAACCGTTGCCGTAGATCGTATCGTTTTCCGTCCCGCCATAGACGTAGTCGTTGCCGTCTCCGCCATAGAGTTCGTCGTCACCGGCATCACCCGACACGCGGTCGTCGCCGGTTCCCCCGGACATCCAATCCGCACCATTGCCGCCGTACATGATGTCATCATCAGATTCGCCATATATGCTGTCGTTGTCGTCTTGGCCATAGAGACGGTCATTCCCTTGGCCCCCGACGATCAGGTCGTTGCCATCGCCACCGTAGATGCGATCCCAGCCATCTTCGCCGCGCAATTCGTCCATCGCCGAGCCGCCCGACATGATATCACTGCCCGCGCCACCATACACCGTGTCCCCGTCGACGTCGGAAGAGCCATTGAAACGGTCTGCGCCGTCGCCGAGATAAACGATATCGGAGCCGCCTTCGCCATCGACGATATCGTCTCCATCAAGTGCGCGGATCGTGTCATCCCCTGCACCGCCGTAAATCTCGTTGTTGGCCGAATTGCCGGTGATGTCGTCGTTTCCTGAGCCAGCATAGAGATTCTCGACCACAGTGCCGACCATGATGCCGACATTGCCGATCAGACCATCCACGTCAGAGAACGTACCGTCCTGCATGTCGATCCGGTCATCCGAGGTGGAGATGCTCAAGTTGAGCGTATCGGTCCCGTCGGCATCGTAAATCGTAAATGCAATTGGGTCGCCGGAATAGACGGTATTCGTCCCATTCTCCCAGTCGTTGAACAGATCACCGAGATAGTTGTTGAGATTGGTGCCGACGCCCCAAATGGTGTCGCCAGACGTCACTGAGCCCGCGCCGGCGGCCCCATAAAGGTTCTGAATGGCGCGGATGTCGGCCATCATCGTGGTGACGAGATAGGCCAGACTGGCGGACACATTCGTATTTTCGCTTTGCGAGAAGTACGACATGATCGACATTTGCCAGCTGTCATTGGCAAAATCTGCGTCTGAGGGGAAGTTTGCGGATCCGTTGTAAGCGGACTGGTGCCCCAGACCCAAGGCGTGACCGATCTCGTGGATATATGTCTGAAACCCATAGGTGCCGATTTCATCGCCCATGTAGGAATTCACCCAGCCACTGGTGATCACAACGTCGGAAGAGTTGATCGTATTTCCGCTCAGATCGGAGGTGGAATATGCGTTCAGGGATGTCGAATTACCATTGTCATCATTGTAGAACATGATGTCTGCGCCGGTTGAGGTCGTGACGGAGAAGGAGACATCCGCAACCATTTCCCACGATTCAAGCGCTGCGAGGGCAAGGTCCCGCTCAGTCGCGTTCAGGTCACTGATATTGACCGTGATCACATTCGAGCTTGAGGTGTTAAACGACCGCCAGTCCCCGCCATAGTCGCTCCAGAAGCCATCGGTCAGATAATCTGCCAACTCGTCGAGCGAGCCTTCCGCAACGGGTTCGGTCGTCTCCACATCAATCGTGTAGGCACCATAGTTTGAAGCATTTGGGTAAGCCGCGCCGCCAATGTAATAAGTGCCGCTCGACGTCGCGGCAAAGGTAATTTCCGAGTAAAGCCCCGGACCGCTGTCGTCATCGTAGGTCACCACATTCCCACCTGCATCGTACAGATCGAGATAGGTGTCCGTCAGAGTAGAAGACCCCGTCATTGAAATGGTGTAGGTCTCACCTGCGGTCAGGTTGATCTCGACCCAATCCACGTCACTGTTGGAGGACAATGTGCCGGAAAACGTATCCCCGACGCTCATGGTGTAGTTTGTATTCGTTCCCGCGGCGGCATCCGACCCTTCGGTGATCGTCGCATAGGTCGCGTTGTCTTCATACACGCAGTCATCGTCAGTCGGCCTAAAAGCCTCGCAAATTCCACACATAAATTTTCCCTCAATTACTCCACACAAGCAGTACGCCGTTAAACCCTCGGTCGTTTCCCACACCCCACATGCGATGAATAGACCTGCCTGAATTAGTAAATGCTTCTTTCTTTTCTGGCGAGATATTAAACGGACAATTTAAATGTTTTTGAATGTTGAAGTCTTATCTGCGCAACGGGGGCAGGTTTTATTCGAAAAGCGATGCAAAGCTGCGTTCGAAAAAGCGCTTGTAAAGTCCTTCCGTGTTCCCTCCTGGTCGGTCCATGACCGACAGCTCTCGCGTTTCTGACACACCCTCGCCATCGGCGGGCTCATAGTCCATGGACATAGCGAGGCCGAGGGGCGTTTCTCTTAAGGTGACGTCGAGGCGGGCCTGTGCCGGCTGATCTGTCTGGGCAACCCCGTTTGGCAGAACATGCTCAAGGGCCTCTCTGGCCCAGTCACAGGTGGAGGCTTCTGTTGTCTGCTCTGCGGAACATGTGAATTGAATAGTGCGTTGAGATTGGCTCATGGCCTGCCCCCTTTCACTGACAAGGAAAACCTGTGCGAGTGCAAGAGCTGCAACCAAACTCACATATTTCAGCGTTTGAAATACCGATTTCGACACAGCGTCCTCCGGTCGTTTCACTTGGATCAAATGCGTGTCTACGCACCAATATATTTTTCGCCCCGCGCCTTCGCCAGTGCAATCTGTTTCTGGCGCTCGCGGAAGCGTTCCTTTCGGTCGTCATCCGTTTCATCGATGCACTGATGACAGGACACGCCGTCTTCATATTCAGGACGCAGCTTGTCGTCGGGAAGGATCGGACGACGGCAGGCATGGCACAGCTCATGCGGCCCTTCGGTCAACCCATGCCCGATGGACACGCGCTGGTCAAAGACAAAACACTCGCCTTCCCAAAGGCTCTCGTCTTGCGGCATCTCTTCGAGATATTTCAGGATACCGCCCTTGAGATGGTAGACCTCTTCGATGCCTTGTCCCAACAGGAAATTCGTCGATTTCTCACAACGGATACCGCCGGTGCAGAACATCGCGATGCGTTTGTTGTGGAACCGATCCTTATTCTCTTCCCACCATTGCGGGAACTCGCGAAAGCTCTTGGTCTTCGGGTCAATGGCGTCTTTGAAGGTGCCGATCTGCACCTCGTAATCGTTGCGCGTGTCGATGATCGCCACGTCATCCGCGGAAATCAATTCGTTCCATTCCTCGGGGCTGCAATAGTGTCCAACCCGGGCTTTCGGGTCGACATCGGGCTGCCCCATGGTGACGATCTCTTTCTTGAGCCGCACTTTCATCCGGTTGAACGGCTGCTCGGCGGCGGTCGAGAGTTTATACTCGAAATCATCACAGCCCGGCAGGCTGCGGATATGTGCAACGAGGCGCTCAATCGCGGCGGGCGTGGGTCCTGCCACCGTGCCGTTGATCCCTTCTTTCGCCAACAAAAGTGATCCGGTGATGCCTTCGGCCAGACAAAGATCCAACAGACCCGACCGCAGGGCGGCGGGGTCTTCGAAGCGGGTGAAGTGATAGAGCGCGCAGACTGTAAACATGCGCTGTTCGATACGCCTGCGCGCCAGATCAGGCAAGCCCTCTCTGCATTCGGGGCCGGATCAGCTGAGTACGCGATCCGCCGCCAGAAGCGCGGCAGACAGGTCCTCGATCGCAGAGCCGACACCTTTGAACAGGGTGATCTCCTCTGCACTTTGCCGTGGCAAAAGATCGTCGCGACAGAGCCCCTCCAATGTGCCCGCAATATCGCTTTCCGTGATCACGCCTGTCGCAAGAGGGATGGCAATATCGCCGCTCTCGATCTTGGCATGTTCGGTGTCGATATAAATCCTGGCGCGGCGCATCACCTCATCGTCGGCTTCGCGCATTGCGGGCGTGAAGGAGCCGATGAGATCCACATGCTGACCGGGTTTGAGCCATACGCCCTTGAGGATTGGGTCACGCGCGAGCGTGGCGCAAGAGATGATATCTGCCGCAGACACCGCAGTCTCAAGATCGGCGGCGGCCTTTGCCTTATAGCCTTGCGCGACAAACCGCTGCGCCAGAGCCTCGGCGGCGGCGGCATTGCGGGCCCAGACCGTGATCTCCTCAATTGGCAGCGCGGCGTGATAGGCGCCGGCCAGATTGGCGGCAACGGCACCTGCCCCCACGATCAGCAATTTGCGGCTGTCCGGACGGGCAAGACGTTTCGCGGCAAGGGCAGAGGCCGCCGCCGTGCGCCGCGCCGTCAATTCCGTGCCATCCAACATCAACCTATGCATCCCGGTTTCGCGGTCGAACAGAATGTAGGACGACACCACGGCAGGCAGCCCGCGCGCGCCATTGCCCGGATGCACATTCACGATCTTGACGCCGCCCCAGCCCTTGGATTGCCACGCGGGCATCAGCAAAAGCGTGTCCTCCCCCATCGCGTGATGGTGGCGCAAGGGCACCTCCGCCCCGGTTTTGAACCCCTTATCCAAGGCGGCGAGCAGCCCGTCGAACGGCAGCGCCTCACGGGTCTCTTCGGCACTCAATACTTTCATCTGTCTCTCCATTCGGTCTGTAGGGTTCAAAGTGCGGCGAGCCATTTCGCCGTCGCGGATACACCGTTCAGCACGGGTGTTTCGCCCATCATCGCCTGCGCCAAAAGCTCCGCACTCCCGAGGCTCATGGTCCAGCCCAACTGCCCGTGCCCCGCATTGATCCAAAGATTGTCATAGGCGCGCACACGCCCGAGATAGGGCGGCCCGGCGGGCGTGGTCGGACGCAGCCCGGACCAAATTTCTGGATGGTCCGGATCGACGCCCGTGCCGAAATTCCGTTGCACGTACTCTTTCAAAAACGTGATCCGTTTTTCCGGCAGAGAAAGATCCCGTCCAGCAAATTCGGCAATCGCGGTCACCCGAAGCCGGTCGCCGAAATTCGACACGGCCAGCAATTCGGTCTCATCCACAAAGGGCAGTTGCGGCACGGCGCCCGGATCGGTGATGCGCCAGGTGCCGGAATAGCCCTTGATCGGATAGATATTCGGCACAAACCCTAGGTTTCGGGTCACATCCGGCGTCTCCACCCCGGTGGCAAGCACCACGTCTGTGCACTCCATCGGCCCGGCATCGGTCTCTACGGCCGAAATCCGGTGGTTTTTGCAGGTAAACCCCGTGACCTTGGTGTCATAGCGAAACGCGATGCCTTCTCGATCAAGCCATGCCCCGGTGCGCGCGCTGAACAGGTGGCAGTCGCCCACGGAATCGATATGGCTGCGCAGCCCGCCTGCCAGTCGATCCCTCATTCCGGCAAGGCCCGGCTCAAGCTCGATCAGGGCCGAAGGATCGAGCACCTCGATCTCCTGACCAGAGCCGATCTTGGCGGCATAGCTTTGAAACTGGGCCTTGTCCTGAAACAGATAAAGCGCCCCGTCGTGCCGCGTCTCCCCCGGGAGACCCATCGCAGTTTCGGCGGGCAAAAGCATGTCCCGGCTCATCCGCGCGAGGCGTTGCAGCTTGCGGGTGTTGGCGGCGTTGGCGCGTGATGTGCACTGCGTCAGAAATTCCATCCCCCATCGCCACAGCGCCGGGTCCAGAAGTTTCGAAATTTTCACCGAAGGCTCACGCCCCATGAGTGCGCGCATCATGGCCGGGAGAGCGGCGGGTTCGGCCCAGGCCTTGGCATGTCCGACCGCCATCAACCCGGCATTGCCGCGCGAACAGAATTCGGCGGGGCCGGAGAGGCGGTCGATCACAGTGACCGTCTTGCCGCGCAGCATCAGCGCCCGCGCGGTCATGATGCCCACGGCGCCCGCGCCAATGACGATGGTTCTGTCTTGTTGCATCGCTCAGGCCCCCGAGGTGCTGATCCAAAGCACCTCGGCAGGTGTTTCGCTCAGGCTGATCAAGGCATGCCCCATGGCGCTGTCGAAGGCAAAACTGTCGCCGGGCTGCAAATCGACGGGGGCGTAATGTTCGGTAAAGACCCGTATCTGGCCGGATTGGACAAGGATTTGCTCTTGGCCCATGTGGCGTTGCAGCGCGTCAAACTCGGACAGATCGCGGGCAAGAATTTCGGCGCGAAACACCAGTGCTTGTTTCGCCACAACGTCGTCGCACAGCAGCTCCAGCCGGTAATGTGGCGTTTCGACAAGGCGCCCCTGTCCTTTGCGGGTCAGCGACCGCCAGCCGGACAGCGAGGAGGTCTGGCCCGCGTTGAAAAACGCATTCAAGCTGAGCCCCAGCCCGGAACACAATTTCTCAAGCGTCTCGAAGGTTGGCGACAGCTGGCCGTTTTCAATCCGCGACAGGGTCGAAACCGACAGCCCGCTTTGCGCAGCGAGTTTCGCCAGTGTCAGGGTCTGGTCCTGTCTCAGCCGTTTGAGCGTGTCGGACAGCGGCTCGCGGGGAGCGGTTTCGGAGGGGGTGTCGGTGGTGCGCAGCTCAGATGTCCACATCGCGACTCTCTTCAGTGTGTCAAATGTGGATATTTATTGCATATACGCAAAATTTATCAAGAGGGCAGTCTCTAGTCTTTGGTCATCTGCGCGGCCCCCGCCGTCAGCGTCTCCACAAGACCGGCAATCTCGGATTTCAACGCCTCCATCGGCACGCCGACAAAGCGGCCCTGCAAGGCGAGGTAGACCACGCCATGAACCGCGGCGAAGGTCGTCCGGGTGCGCAGGATCAGGGCCTCATGCGTCATATCCGGGCGCAGTTTCGCGAGATGCGGCGCGATGACTTCGACGAGGACCGCATGTTCCTGTTTGTGCCATTCCGGAATGTCCTGACCTTCGGGCAGACGATGTTCAAAGAGTGAGAGCCAAAGCGGTTGATGCGCGATGGCGAAATCTGCGTAGCGCAGGGCGAGGGCCTGCAACGCGTGTTGCGGCGTGTCGCCCGCCTGCGTGACCGCTTCGGTCAGGGTTTCGGCCAATTCGGTGAGGGTGCGCGAGTTCACCTCGATCACCAACATGTCGAGATCCTCGACCACTGTATAGAGCGAGCCCAGGGCACATCCTGCCCGTGCGGTCACGGCCCGTGCCTTCAACCCCGCCAAGCCGTGTTCGATGATTTCCGCCTCTGCGGCGTCGATCAGGCGCTTTTTCAACTCGGCTTTTTTGGCTTCGCGTGCGGTGCTCATCTTATTCCTCGAATTTTTTTGAACGATGTTCATTTTTTATCTTGAACAACGTTCACGATTGCTGCATACAGGCTTCATGAACAACGTTCATAGAGAAGGAGCTTACGATGTTCAAGATGTTTACGACCCTCATCCGGGCCCGCACGCATGACGCGGCAGAGGCTATTGAAGATGCCAATGCCCTGACCATCCTGCGCCAGCAATTGCGCGATGCCGCCGATGAGCTTCAGGGCGCAAAACGCGCGGTGGCCGTGGTGATCGCCTATGCCGAGCGTGAGAAAAACAACGCGGCCAAGATTGCCGGGCAGATCAATGATCTCGAACTGCGCGCCGTCGAAGCGCTGCGTCAGGATCGTGAAGACCTCGCCACCGAGGCCGCCTCTGCGATTGCCGAATTGGAAGCCGAAGCCGCCGCCTCGGCGCGGGCCACGGCCCACTATGATGCGGAAATCCGCCGTCTGCGCGAACAGGTGAGCCTCTCTGAGCAGCGCCTGCGCGCCTTGCAACGCGGCAAGCAAATCGCCGATGCGGCTGCCCGCACGCAAAAACTGCGCGGCACTATGCCGGACGGCGTTGTCTCAAGCCTTCGCGAAGCCGAAGCCACCTTGGAGCGTTTGCAATCTCGTCAAGAGCACGCCGAAGCTGTCGATATTGCCCTGCGTGATCTGACCACAGGCCCGTCCGCAGAAGGCACAGTGGCCCGCCTCGCCGCCGCTGGCTGCGGTGCGCCGCTGCGCCCGGAAGCCGCCCATGTGCTTGATCGTCTGCGTGCAAAAACCGCCTGATCCAAACCCATTTGTCAAAACCAACCGAACACACCAAAATTCAACGGAGACCTAAAATGTCGAAATCTTATACCCCCAAAGTGTCCAACGCGTGGAACCTCTTCACCTATTTCAACTTTTCCATCGCGGCCCTGATGATGGCCGGCGGCATCTGGTCGCTGGAGGCAAGTTTCTCCGCGAAAGGCTATTACGCCATGGCGGCGCTGATGCTGGTCTATTCGACGGCCTCGATCACAAAGGCCTTGCGCGATAAAGAGGAAGGCGAGCGCATCTACAACAAACTCGAAGATGCCCGCACTGAACGCCTTTTGGCCGAAGCCCGCGGCGACACCGACGTGTGATCTTTCTCGGGCGGCCCCGAAAGCTCTGGGCCGCCTGCCAATCTCTTTGCTATGCGAGTTTTCCCATGACCCGTTCGATGAAATATCTGGCCCATGTCCTCTTTGTTCTGATCGTCTTGGCCAGCACGGCCTGGAGCGCGACCGCGCTTTGGTTGCATCTCACCGGCGGGCTGCGTGTGGGGGCGCTTGGTGCCCTGATTGCGATGGCTCTCACGGCGCTGATCCTGCGGTTTAAACGGGGGCGTCGTTTGGGTTGGGCCACATTGGCGCTGGGCGGCCTCGCGGTGGCGGGGTGGTATCAGACCATCACGCCTGAACAAACGCGCGACTGGGCGATGGATGTGTCCAAAGGCGTGCGGGCCGAAGTCGAGGGCGATCACGTCCGGCTGGCAAATATCCGGGATTTCGAGTGGCAGAGCAAAACCGAGGCCACGCCGCGTTGGATCACGGAAGACTACGATCTGAACGATCTTGAGACGGTCGATATGATCACCTCGGTCTGGGACAATCCCGATATTGCCCATCTCTTGGTGAGTTTCGGCTTTGCCTCGGGTGAAAACGTGGTGTTTTCCGTCGAGATTCGTCGTGAGGCGAATGAAGAATTCAACGAACTCGGTGGGTTTTTCCGTCAATTCGAGCTTGTTCTGATCGCCGCGACCGAGCGTGACATCGTCAAGCTGCGCACCAATTACCGCAAGGAACAGGTGCGGCTTTACCCGGTCCATCTGAGCGCCGAGCAACGCCGGACCATGTTCCTGTCCTATGTCGAACTGGCGCAGCGCCTCGAAGAAAAGCCGTCCTTTTACAACACGATCACCGCGAATTGCACGACGAGCGTCTGGGCTTTGGCGTTGGCTCTGAAACCCGACCTGCCGATGGATGAACGTCTGATCCTCTCCGGGCGTTTGCCGGATTACCTGACCGATCTGGGCGTGATCGATGCCGCACCGGCCGAGGAGCGCGACGAAAATGCGCTGATCACGCCGCTGGCGCAGAACGATACCGGCGAGGCCTCTTTTTCCGATGTCATTCGACGCAAATGATCTGATGCACGCAAAGAGGATGTCTCATGCAAAAGGCCACAACGCGAAGGTTGTGGCCTTTCTGACGTTAAAGTCTCGCTCACTTGCGCAGTTTTGCCTGCTCCAGTGACCAATATTCCATATCGAACAGATCGGCCTCCGAGATCGGGGTGAAGCGATTGTAGTCCTCGGCAGCGTTCACGATCCGGGTGGTTTGCTCCAAAAGATCACCGGCAATCTTCGCGGCTTTCTCATTTGCGCCCAGACCGTAAAGACCAACGCCGGGCACAAGAACCGCGCGCGGCAGCGGATCGAGCATGATCTTTTCTTCCGAAGCATTGGGGGCGTTGCGGTCGAAATAGGCTTTGTAGCGGGTTGCGTAGTCCGCAAGCGCGCGGGTGATCTCTTCGGCGCCGTCATTGGCGTCCAGAATCATGCCGAAAGGCTTGATGCGGATGACGTGATCCGGTGTCGCCGTGCCGCGTTGCGACAGTTCAATCAGGTTTTCGCGCGCCAGATAGGTCCGAATGGACGGGGTGGAGCGGAAATCAAGCGCGGGGGCATCGCCCAGATGGCCGTCAGCGGCAAGAGCGTCGCGCAACGCCTGCGTCAGGGCCTCGGGCGCGTCACGATCATTGTCTTGCGGCGGCAGCGCCACTGCGCCGCGCGCGGCCAGATAGTCCTCGGCCAGCGTCACGAATTCAATCATCAGCTCATAGCTTTCGCGCGCCGTCTCCGCGAAGGTGAACAGCCCATGCTGCGCCAGCCAAAGCCCCTCGACATTCGGGTGTTTGTTCAGCGCATCATTGCAGGCGTGGCTGAGGCTATAGCCCGGCATGACATAGGGCACAAAGGCCACGCGGTTGCCGTAAATCTCATGCATCACCGGCTCCATGTCGCTTTGATCGGCCAGCGCGAGAGAGGCCGTCGCATGGGTGTGATCGACAAAAGCGTGGGGCATATAGGCGTGCAGCAGCGCCTCGATCGAAGGCGTCGGCGCGCTTGGGTCCAAAAGATTGGCCCGCAACAGCGCCACCATGTCCTCATCCGACATATGCGGGATCTCGCGCGTTTTCAAAAGCGGTTCAAGATGCATCGCGGGAAGGCCGGGCGCTTCGATGTCGCCCAAATCCCAACCGGAGCCCTTCACATGGATCAAATCCTGCCCCTCGGCATCTTTGACCTTGACCGAGGTGTTGCCCCCGCCATGCAAAACGAGATCGGGGTCTTGCCCGATCAGGCGCGAGGTGTAGACCCGCAGGCCAAGCGCAGCGGGCTGCCCCTCTGCCTCGGCGGCCTCGATAAATTTCTGCGCTTCGGTGTCATTCCAGCGGGACTGCATAGGTGGTTCCTTCCATGAAAGAGCGAGGGCGCGAACGCCCCCGCCTGACGTGTGTGTTAGTGTTTAGAAGTCAAAGTTGTCGATGTTTTCGGCGGTGAAAACAGTGCGCTCCGGCAACAGGATGATGCCATTGCCATCGGCCTCATAGTCATAGCCCTGCACCGCGTTGGGCGACACTTCGACCTCGCCGATGCCCGGCACCTCGACTTTGTCGCCAACATTCAGCGGACCGTTTTCAAGCACATGAGCCGCAACGGCGACGGAGATCGCACCCTGTTGCGTCACATCCCACAGGCCGAAACGCTCGATGGTGCCGCGTTTGACATAGGGGCGCATGACGTTCGGGGTGGAAAAGCCGACGATGGTCACGTCGCCTGCACGATCAAGGTTCTCGGCGGCTTGCGCGGAGGCCGGGAGCGCGTTGGCATCGGGGGCGATGATCGCGTCCAGATCCGGGTAGGCGGAGAGGATGCTCTCGGCCGTTTGCAGAGATTTCTGCGCATCGTTGTAGCCGTATTGCGTGGTGACGACTTCCCAACCCGGATGCTCGGCGGCGATCTTGGCTTTGGCCGCTTCCGCCCAGGCGTTCTGGTCGGTCACGGTCGGGGACGAGTAGAAGAAGGCCACTTTCGCGTCCTCTTTGCCCTCAAGACCGTCCTCGGCCATATCGACCAAGAGACCACCCAACTGCTCAGGCGTGCCTTGGTTGATGTAGTAGGAACGGCATTCCGGGCTGACGTCCGAATCCCATGTCATCACAAGAACATCACGCGCCATTGCTTGTTTCAGCGCCGGGCAAAGACCGTCGGGCGACACAGAAGACAGCACGACGGCGCCGTAGCCCTGATTGACAAAGTTGTTCACGAACTGAACCTGTGCGGAGACGCTGGGCTCCGTCGGGCCGTCATAGGTGACATTGACGCCAAGCTCCTCGCCCATCGCCGTCGCGCCGTTGCCGCCCGAGGTGAAAAAGCCGACCCCGACCAGTTTGGGAATGAACGCGATGTCCTCCGCGGCGGCGGCGTTGACCGCCATCACCCCGGCTGCGATCGCGCCAAGAAATTTTACCGATTTACGCATGGTGTTTCCTCCTCCATTTGAACTTATTTGCACGGGTCAGTTGGTCTGACCTGGGCGCACCGGGATAAATGCGCTCAAAAGCGCGAAGCCATGGCGGAACGCCACGACAATCACCAGAAGCGCCCCGGACAGCGCGCTGGAAATCTGACTGGGGACGCCGCTCATTTGCAGGCCCTGTTGCAGGTAGCCGATGACGAATGTGGCGATGATCGTGCCCAGCACAGACCCTTTGCCGCCATAGATCGACGCGCCGCCGAGCACCGCCGCCGTGATTGCGGGCAACAGCGTTGCGCCGCCCAGATCGACGCGCGCCGATCCGAAATAGGCCGACAGCAACAGTCCTGCGAGTGCTGCGGCCAGACCGGTGAGCACATAGGTCCACATCTGGACGCGGAACACGGGCATGCCCGAATGACGCGCGGCGTCTTCGTTTTGGCCGATCTGGAACACCAGCCGCCCAAAGCGCGTCATGTGCAGCAAGACCAAAAGCACGGCAGAGAAGCACAGGAAGACAAAAAGCGGCATCGGCAGGCCGAACATTTGCGCATAGCCAAGCCCGGTGAAGGCGGCCGGAAATCCGCCGATCCCCTCGTAGCCATTCGCGCCCACAACGCCCGACAAGACGGTCGCAGCCCCTGAGAACATATAGAGAGAGCCCAAGGTGACGACCAAAGGTTGCAACCGCGTCAGGCGAATGATCGTGGCGTTCAAAAGGCCCGCCAACGCGCCGGTGGCAAAGCCGACCGTCAAAGAGGCCGCCAGAGGCAGGCCAAAGAAATTGGCGATCCCGAAGGTGATGGCGCAAAGCCCGACGGTGGAGGCGAAGCTCACGTCAATGCCGCCCGCAATGATCACGAGGGTCAAAGGCACGGCGACGATCCCGACCTGCACGAAATCCGATGTTCCGAACAAAAGCGAGCTGGGCCGCAAAAAGCGTGGGTTGATCATGCCAAAGATGATGAGTTCGAGAGCGAGCAGGGCGAGAAGCAGAACTTCCCAGCGCAGAATGAGCTTTTTCATGCCGCATCCTCCAGCGTTTTGGATTGGGGTGTTGGGGCCTCGCCTCGGTGATAGCGGGCGGCACGATCTCGGGCTTCGAGCGCAATGCGCAACCGGCCATCGATCAGCAAGACGGTCAAAAGCATGGCGCCACCGATCAGATCGTTCCAATAGGCCGGGATTTTGAGGAACACGAGCGCGGTGTCGATCGAGGTGAAAAAGATCACGCCGATCACCACGCCAGCGACCGTTCCGACGCCGCCCAAAAGGCTGATGCCGCCCAAAACCAGCGCCGCAATCGCACGCAACTCGATGCCGGTGCCGGCCTGGTTTGGCACAAATCCGATCTGCGCGGCGAAGGTGATGCCCGCAAGCGCGGCCATGCCACCACCCCAGACAAAGGCGAGAAATTCGATCCGCTTCACAGGCAGGCCGAGGTGGCGTGCCGCCGCGCGGTTGTCGCCGACCACCATGACCCAGCGCCCGCGTCGTGCCCGTAAAAAGGCCCAGACAGCGACGATCACAACCATGGTGCAAAGGCCCATCACGGACAGCCCGCCGATGGATTTCGCGCCAAGCGCCTTGAGCGTTTCCGGCAGTTCTTCGATCCATTCTCCGCCTGTCGCGATCAGCATCACGCCACGGAAGAGGCCCAGTGTGCCAAGCGTTGCCACAATCGATGGCACGCCAAGCACGGCGACCAAAACCCCGTTGACTGCGCCGGCGGCAAGGCCCGCGCCAAGGGTCAGGGCAATGGCCACCGGCATGGCGAGCCCGGCATTGAGGGACAGTCCAAGTGTGACCGCCGAAAGCCCCAGAACCGAGCCGCCGGAGACGTCGATATTGCGGGTCAAAATGACCGGAAAGACGCCCAAGGCGATCAGCATGAGCACCAGCCCGTTCGACCAGATCATCGTGGCCGTGCTCGGCGCCAGAAATCCCGGTGCCGCCGCACCAACGGCCAAAAGCACCGCGATGGTGACGAGCAAAAGTGTCGCGACGCGGTCGCGGGCGATCCAGTTAAGCATGGGTGGTCTCCTTGGACTCGAAGGCCAGTTGTCCGATGGCGTCGGTCGAGGCCCCTGCGGGCAATTCTCCGGCCAGATGCCCGCCCGCCATCACCGCAATCCTGTCGGACAGGCGCACCACCTCGTCGAAATCGGATGAAATCACGATGACGGAGGTGCCTGCGGCGGCGAGGTCTTCGATGATGCGATAAATGTCGTTGCGCGCGCCGACATCGACGCCGCGGGTCGGCTCGTCGAGGATCAAAAGCTTTGGCTCAGCGGCGAGACATTTCGACAAAAGCACCTTTTGCTGATTGCCGCCCGACAGGCTGTTCACCGGTTGATCGGCGCTGGCGCATTTGATGCCGAGACTTTTGCGATAGGTCTCGAACCGGGTCTGTTCGCGCCCCGGCCGCAAAAAGAAGGGCAGACGGTGGTAGACGAAAGACGAGGTGTTCCAATAGAGCGGCGCTTCGAGGAAGAGGCCGTATTGCTGGCGGTCTTCGGACAGATGCACGATGCCTTGCTTGACGGCGTCGCTCGGTTTGGTCGCGTGGAACGGAAGGCCTTCGAGCAGAACTTCCCCGCCAGAACGCGGTCTGAGGCCGACGAGGGTTTCGGCCAGTTCGGTTCGGCCCGCGCCGACAACACCCGTCAGGCCCAGAACTTCACCGCGATGCACCTCGAGAGAAATGTCGACAAAGCCCTCGCCGCTCAAGTGCGACAGCTGCAGGACCTTCTCTTCTGACACAATTTTCCCTTCGATGCGGTCGTTGAGCGCGGTCACGCCGGGGCTCATGGCGGCCAGAATCTCCGCATCTGTGCTCTGCGCCATTTCGGCGCTATGCACGACAAAGCCGTCCCGCAAAACGGTGATCCGGTCGGAAACGGCGCGCAATTCGTGCAGCTTGTGCGAGATGAACACGAGGCCATGACCGGACTCGCGCAGGCTTTTCATGCGGGTGAACAGGGTCTCCACCTCATGCGGCGTGAGCGCGGAGGTCGGTTCATCGAGGATCAGGACTTTCGCATCGCGAATGAGTCCGCGCAGAATCTCGACGATTTGCCGATCCGCGATCTCAAGGGTCGCCGCTTTGGTCTCAAGTCCGAGCGTCACGCCCATGCGGGCAATCAGATCTTTCACGCGGCTGCGATAGGCGCTGGCGGCCTGCGGCAGGCCGATGCAGACATTTTCGAGCACGGATTGGTTCGGAAAAATATGCGCCTCTTGCGGCACAAGGTAGAGCCCCATGGCCTGCGCCTGCGCCGGGGTGGCGGGTGACAAAGCTGCGCCGCCGATCTGCACTTGGCCGCCGGTGGCCGGCACCAGCCCGGCCAGGATCTTCATCAATGTGGACTTGCCTGCGCCGTTTCCACCCAAAAGCGCATGGACCTCTCCTTCGCGCACGGAAAAATCCACGCCCTTCAGGACGGCCACCGGACCATAGTTTTTCGAGACGGAGACAAGCTCCGCAAGGGTCGGTTTCATGTCGCCTCCTCAACGCCATCGAGACCTGCATCTGAGGGTGAGGCCGCAGGTTTGGCGGCGCGAGTCACTGATCAGATGTTTCAGTTAATATCATCTGCTCAGCCCGAGGCCGGTCTGTCAATACGTAAATTGCCCATAAATTCGCCGCAACGCGGCAATTTTGGTGTAAAAATAGGCATATTGACATGATCAAATGTATTTGCGAAAAATAAATAAACTTACCGAGGCCGAAAAGGGCGCAGAGGATGGCGGACATGAACGAGACCAACGGGGACGCGGCTTTGCTCGCGCGTGTTGCGTGGCTCTATTACAATGACGGCCTGACCCAAGGTGAGATCGGTGCGCTCCTCAATCTGTCCCGAATCAAGGTTTCGCGTCTGCTCGAAGCAGGCCGGACCTCTGGTCTCATTCAGCTGAGCATCAATTCGCGGGAGCAGGGCTGTCTTGAGCTTGAAACCCGCATGCGTGCGCAATTCGGTCTCAGCGATTGCCGTGTCATTCCCGAAAGCACCTCGGAAGACATCAATATGCGTGTCGGCCAAGCGGCGGCGCAGTATTTGATGCAAAAACTGCAGCCCGGCGACAGTCTGTCGGTCGGCTGGGGCGAAACTGTCGCGCATTCGATCCGAATGCTCGGCTACACGGCGCAAGAGCGCGGCGTTGGTCTCTATTCTCTGACGGGGGGCGTGAAGACCTATGTCGAGGGGATGCGTGAGGCCAATTGGCATCGCAACGTCAATATCATCCCGGCCCCGCTGGTGGTTTCGACCCCCGAACTGGCGCAGGCGCTGATGCAGGAGCCGTCTGTGTCCTCGCTGATCTCGAAGGCGCTGGAGGCCGAGTATAAACTTGTGGGCATCGGTGGGCTGAGCGAAACCGCGACTGTTGTGAATCAGGGCTATCTCGCGCCCGGCGAAATCGACCCGCTGCGCCGCCTCGGCGCACGTGGCGACATTTTGTGCCGCTTCTACGATCGCACCGGCCAAGACATCAGCCTGCCGCTGCATGACTGCGTCGTCGGGGTCGACCTTGAACAGCTCAGAACCTCCGAGAAAGTGATTGCCGCCGCGGGTGGCCCCACCAAGACCGGACCAATCCTCTCTGCCCTGCGCGGGGAAATCATCGACATTCTGGTGACCGACGAGCCGACCGCCTTGGCTTTGCTCGACGCCGTGGAAGGGTAAACATGCAATATTTTCTCGCATTCGACGCAGGCACCGGCTCCGGTCGCGCCGTTTTGTTCGATCAAACCGGTGCCGAGGTCGGCGCCGTCGGGCAGGAATGGTGGCACAAAAGCGATCCGCAGTTTCCCGGCTCGATGGATTTCGACACCCAAGGCAACTGGAGCACGCTCGCACGATGCTGCCGTGAGCTGATCGCCAAGACCGGCGTCGATCCGAAAGACATCAAGGCGGTGAGTGCGACCGCGATGCGCGAGGCCTTTGTTTTGCACGATGCGCAGGGCGACGAAATCTGGGCCTGCGCCAATGTGGATGCGCGCGCGGATGCCGAAGTGCGCGGCCTCAAGGCGGATCATCCCGGTCTCGAAGAAGACATCTACGCGCTGTCGGGTCAGACCTATGCGCTGGGCGCTTTGCCGCGTCTGATCTGGTTGCGCAGCCATATGCCCGAGGTGTTCGAGAATGCCCGTGCGCTCACGATGCTGTCGGATTGGGTGCTGTATCGGCTCTCCGGCGCGCTGTCGTCCGAGCCGTCGAATGCGGGCACAACCGGCCTCATCGGCCTGACGGATCGCGCGCCCGTGGCGGCGGCGTTCGAGGTTGCGGGGCTGTCGGCGGATCTGATGCCGCGCTCTGTTTCGACGGGCGAAGTCGTCGGCCAAGTGCATGCAAAAGCCGCCGAGGTGACCGGCCTTGCTGTGGGCACCTTGGTCGTCGCGGGCGGCGGTGATTGCCAGACCGGCGCGCTGGGGCTTGGCGTCGTCAACGAGGGCGATTGCGCGGTTTTGGGCGGCACCTTCTGGCAACAGGTCGTCAATGTGCCGCTGTCTCTGCGCGATCCGACGATGAATTTGCGGATCAATCCGCATGTCGTGCCGGGTCTCAATCAAGCCGAAGCGATCAGTTTTTTCACCGGCGCCGTGATGCGTTGGTTCCGCGATGCTTTCGGGCAAGGCAAAAGCTACACAGAGCTGGAGGCCGCCTCGAAATCCGTTCCGCCGGGGGCGCATGGGATCATCCCGATCTTTTCGGATGTGATGCGCTATGGCGAATGGTTCCACGCGGCGCCCTCTCTGCTCAATCTTTCGATTGATCCCGAGACCTCCGGCCCCGCCGCCATTTTCCGTGCCTTGCAGGAAAACGCCGCCATCGTGGCCTATCGCAATCTGAAAGCGGTGTTCGAGCTGTCCGGCCAGCAACCGGAGCGCATCGTTTTTGCCGGAGGTGCGTCGAAATCTGCGCATTGGGCGCAAATTCTGGCGGATGTGACCGGCCTTCCGGTCGTCACGCCGAAGGTCAAGGAAGCCACCGCGCAGGGCTGTGCCATCGCGGCGGCCACGGGGGCGTCACTGTTCTCGTCGTTGACCGAAGGTGGTGCCGTCTGGTCTGCGCTTGAGGCCGAATTCACCCCCAATGCAGACCTCAAACCCCTCTACGACGAAGCGGGCACACGCTGGGAGCGGGCCTACGCCGCACAGCGTGACTTGGTCACGTCGGGAATCACCACGTCAATGTGGCAAGCGCCGGGCACCTGATCGCCCCAACATTATCTTTCGAAAGGCTCACACATGCTTATTCAACTCGTGAATGTTAAAGTGCAAGAAGGCACGCGGGACACGTTTCTCGAAGCCTTCACCATCAATTGCGAAGGCACCCGCAAAGAGGCCGGGAACATTCGTTTCGATCTTTTGCATGACCCCGAAGACGAGAATAATTTCTTTGTCTACGAAATCTTTAAAAGCGAAGCGGCGCTCGATGAGCATCGCAAGACGGAGCACTATCAGACCTGCGTGAAGATGATCGATCCGATCACGCTGGGTGGCCGGTCCAAGACCTACTTTACGCCGGTGCTTGTCCAGGACGCATAAAATGATTGGTATGGGCAAGCGTTTGCTGATTGCCCATGCTGGTCTTTTGCCTGCGCGATCCTGCTTTTCGCGCCGCATGCCGATCCTTTGCGCAGATGAAAAAAACGCCGCCCGATGCAGGGCGGCGTTTCGATATTCAGACAGGCGAAACGGTCAGGACGTCGCCTGAGTCATGCCAAAAAGGCCTCTTACCAAGAGGTGATCACCGCGCCGTCATAGCTCTCTTCGATAAAGGCTTTGACCTCATCGGAGTGATAGGCGTCCACAAGGGTTTTCACCCAGGGCAGGTCCTCGTCACCCTTGCGCACAACGATCACGTTCACATAGGGGCTTTCGGCCTTTTCCATCGCGATGGCATCGTCTTTCGGGCTCAGACCCGAGGCGATGGCGTAGTTGGTGTTGATGATCGCGATGTCGGCATCCGACAGGGTGCGCGGCAGTTGGGCGGCGTCCAGTTCGAGGAACTTGAGGCCCTTTGGGTTGTCCTGCACATCGAGCGGGCTCGGCACGAGACCGGTGCCTTCCGCGAGCGTCACGAGACCGAGGTCTTGCAACAGCAACAAAGCACGGCCGCCGTTGGTCGGGTCGTTCGGAATCGCGACTTTTGCACCGTCTTCGAGGGTGGCGAGGTCTTCGATTTTGTCGGAATAGATGCCCATCGGCGTGGTGATCGTGTTGCCCACGACAACCAGTTCAAAGCCGCGGTCCTTCATCTGGTTGTCCAGATAGGGCACGTGCTGGAAGGAGTTGGCTTCGATGTCGCCATCGGCCAGCGCGGTGTTCGGGATCACGTAGTCGGAGAATTCCACCACGTCGATGTCGAGGCCCATCGGGGCGGCAACCTCGGCCACGACTTCCATGATTTCAGCATGTTCGCCGGGGGACACACCGACTTTGATCTCTTCGGCCATAGCGACAGAGGCCATGAGGGCCAGAACGGAGGAAAGCGTTGCAACGCGCAGCATGTGTAAACTCCTTATGATGCGGTTCGGATAGGGTTATTGACCGCGCCCCTTGGGGGCACGTTTGTCCACGCGGGCGGCAATCCATTCACCGATGGACTGCACAAGCTGGACGAGAACAATGAGAATGACGACCACCACGGCCATGACATCGGGCATGAAACGTTGGTAACCGTAGCGAATGCCGAGATCGCCAAGCCCTTCGCCGCCCACGGCGCCGACCATCGCGGAATAGCCGATGAGGCTCACCACGGCGAGCGTGAGGCCCAGTGTGATCGCAGGCAAGGCTTCGGGGATCAGCACCTTGCGGATGATCTGGAACGGGGTCGCCCCCATGGCACGCGCCGCCTCGATGAGCCCGCCATCGACTTCGCGAATGGCATTTTCCACCAGTCGCGCGATGAAGGGCACAGCCGCGATGGTCAACGGTACGATCGCGGCGGTGGTGCCAATCGAGGTGCCCGCAATGGCGCGGGTGAAAGGGATGATCGCCACAACGAGAATGATGAACGGCACGGACCGGGTGGCATTGACCACAAGGCCCAACACCTTGTTCACCCAAGGCGAGGACAAAAGCTCCCCGCGTTGAGAGATCGCCAGAAACACGCCCAGAGGCAGGCCGAACAGGGTCCCCAGAAGGGTCGAGATCGCCACCATGTAAAGCGTCTGCCCCGTCGCTTCGATCAACAGGTTGATGAGATTAGCCGACATAGCCAAGCACCTCCGTCAAAAGACCGTGACGTTCCAGATAGGCCCGCGCCTCATCGCCTTTGGCGGCGTCGAGCGAGACCAGAAGATTGCCGAAGGGCTGGGTGCCGATCTCTTCGACCGCACCGGCGAGAATATTGACCTCGATCCCCAGATCGCGGGTCAAAAGCGCCAACATCGGATCGGTCGCATGTTTGCCGGAGAAGGTCACGCGTACCACCTCCTCGCCGCCCGACGTCGGGCGCTCAGCGATGATTTTATCTTTGATAAAGGCGGGCAAAGTGACCCCCGTCACGCCCGACAGGAAAGACCGCGTCGTCGGATGTTGCGGCGCGGTGAAAACGTCATAGGTCGTGCCGGCCTCAACGATCTGTCCGCCCTCGATCACGGCGACATGGCTGGCGATGTCACGCACTACGGCCATTTCATGGGTGATCAAAAGGATGGTCAGCCCGAGATCGCGATTGATGTCTTTCAACAGCGACAACACGGTTTGCGTGGTCTCCGGGTCGAGCGCCGAAGTGGCCTCGTCAGAGAGCAGGATTTTCGGCTCGGTCGCCAAGGCACGGGCGATGCCGACACGCTGTTTCTGGCCGCCGGACAATTCGGACGGGTAGCGATCCGCCTGCGCCGTCAGCCCGACACGGTCGACAAGATCGGCCACACGGGTCTTGATCTCTGCGCCTCCAATGCCCGCAATTTCCAGCGGCAAAGCGATGTTTTCGGAGACGGTGCGCGAGGACAAGAGGTTGAAATGCTGAAAAATCATCCCGACGTCGCGCCGAATGGCCCGCAGCTTGGCGCCGCGCGCGGTGCCCACGTCCTGATCTCCGACCAGCACCTTGCCAGAGGTCGGACGCTCCAGCCCGTTGACCATGCGCAGCATCGTGGACTTGCCCGCGCCCGAACGGCCGATGATGCCGGTGATCGTCCCGGCCTCGACGGTCAGGGAAACATCGCTGATCGCGGAAACGGTTCCCCCGCCCGGTTTGGCAAAGGATTTTCCGACCGTGTCGAATATGATGGAGGCCGCTTGGCCGTCGTGTGAGGTCATGGTTTTGATTCCAAAGGCCCTGATCTATCCCGGGCTGTAGACCTGAATGCGCCCCAAGGTTCAAGCCGCGTGGCTCAATAAACCAAGTCTGCCCCTGCGCCTGTCTCGGTTCTGGCCCGTCGAAACGTCCCGACGCTTGCCCGGAATGCAAACATCTGTCCGACGACACCTGCACCCTAGGATGCAGGTCGTTTTAGATCGAATGGTCAAACCGGGATATCCTTCTTTTCCGCAACGTTCCACCCGACGACCGGGTCTGTGCGCCAATTGATCCGACACCCTGCCGAAAAAGGAGGATACCGTTCTGCGCAAAACGCGATAAAGAGGGGCGCAATGACGGATCAAACGCACAAAAAGCAAGACATGGGACAAGAGGCGGGCACAGCTTTCGGACCGGATTTGGCCAAGGCCTCCGTCCTCGTGGTCGACGACGAACTGGGCATGCGCCATTTCCTGAAAAAAGCGCTGTCCACCAAATGTCGCCACGTCGATGTGGCCGCGACCCCTGCCGAGGCGTCTGCCTATCTCGACGGGGAAAGCTATGATGTCATCATGCTCGACAACATCATGCCGGGGATGACCGGGCTTGAATGGTTGGCGGATCAATGGCAGATCGGGTTGCGCTCCGACATCATCCTGATGACTGCCTATGCCGATCTCGACACCGCGATCGAAGCCCTGCGTCTGGGCATCAGCGATTTCCTGTTGAAACCGTTCCATTCCAATCAGGTGTTGAACGCGATCTCCAAAAGCCTCGCCAAAACCGCGCTAAAACGGCAGAATACCGTGCTGCGTCAAGAATTGGCGGCGGGCAGCGATTTGCTGCGGCAGCGCGATACCTTTGTCGGCTCGTCACAGGCGGCGCAGACCCTGCGCGACACCATTGAACGCGCCGCCCAGATCAACGCGCCTGTGGTGATCGAGGGGGAAACCGGCACCGGCAAACATATCGCCGCGCGGATGCTGCACAGCGTCTCGCCCCGTGCGCATAAGCCTTTCGCATGGTTGCCCTGTTTTGGGATCAGTTTCGAAGACTTTCGCGAGCGCCTGTTTGGGCGTGTCGACAGGTCCGTCAGCTCCGGCGAAGGTATTCTCAACACGGCAGAAGGTGGCGTTCTCTTTCTCGAAGACGTCGATCTGCTCCCGCCTGCGGGGCAGAATTTGTTGGTCGAATGGCTCAGCACCGGGCGGTTTCAGCCGGTCGGCGGTGGCCGCAGTTTTCAGACCGACATTCGTGTCGTCTGTTGCTCCAAAGGCAACATGAAACAGGCGGTCGAAGACGGCAGCTTCCGCACCGATCTGTTCTATCTATTGAATGTGCATGAGGTCTGGATTCCGCCGCTGCGCGAACGTCCCTCCGATGTCATCGAAATCGCGGAGTTCTTTCTCACATCGCTCTCGGCGCGCATGGGGGCCGTGGCGCCCGACATATCGGCAAGCGACAAACGCCGTCTCATGGCGCATGACTGGCCCGGCAATGTGATGGAGCTGCGCAACGTGGTGGAGCGCGCGATCATTCAAGGCGGCTTTGAACGCGCCCTCCAAGATGTCGGCAGCGCTGAAACCGAGAGCCTTGAAGCCGTGGAGCAGCGTCACATTCTCAATGTCTTGCAAGCCTGTGGCGGCAACAAGGCCGAAGCCGCGCGCATCCTTGGCGTGGCGCGCAAGACCATTGATCGCAAATGTCAGGCCTGGGGCCTCTAACGCGATGATGCGCGCATGACCGCCCTGATCGCCCGCCTCAAAGCCCAGGTTCGGCTCAAACTTCTGGTGCTGGCACTGCTGCCGATTGCTGTGCTGTTGCCGATCTTTCTGGGTGCGACCATGTGGCATTGGCTCGGGCGGTTCGATGCGCTTTTGACCGAGAAAGTCACCAGCGACCTGCGCATCGCGGAGCAATATTTCGTCAAGATCGAAGAGGCGCAGGCCCAGAGCATTGCGGCCATCGGTAACGCGCGGCAATTGTCCGATGCGAGGGCTGAGGGCGAGGGGGCGTTGGCGGAGTTTCTCGACCGCAGGCGGGATCAGATCGGATTGGATTTCCTGATCATGGAAACCAATGGCGCTCGCACGCCCGAGCCGGTGCAGGCCTTGCTCCAGCGCGATCGCGACCGTGACATGCAATCTGGTTTGATCGTCGCCTCTCCCGCAGAGATGGCGCTTTGGGGGGATGGTCTCGCGGAGCGTGCCCGCCTGCCGATCCGCGACACTGATGCGGCGCGCCCGACAGACCGCGCCTTCGAGGAACGCGGCCTGATCCTTTGGGCGGCCTATCAGATAGAGGGCGGCTATCTCTTCGGTGGGCGGCTTTTGAACCGCAATCTCGATGTGATCGACCGGATGAACGCGCTGGTCTATGGCGGGGATGTGGCGGCGCCGTCGGATGCGGGCACCACGACGCTCTTTCTCGATGATGTGCGCATTTCCACCAATGTGCGCCTCTTCGAAGGCGAGCGCGCCTTGGGCACGCGTGTCACCGAAGTGGTCTGGCACAAGGTCGTCGAGCGTGGCGAAACATGGCTCGACCGCGCTTTCGTCGTCAATGACTGGTATATCTCCGGCTATATGCCGCTGAGCGATGTGACCGGCGCGCGGGTCGGTATGCTCTATACCGGCTTTCTCGAACAACCCTACAGGGATCAGCGCAACGGCACGGTTCTGGCGCTTGGGCTGGCGTTTCTTGCCGTGCTCTTGCTGGCGGTGCCGATCTTTTTGCGGATGGCACGCGATGTCTTCGCGCCTCTGGAGCGCATGACTTCGACGATGCAGCAGGTGGAGCGCGGCGATCTGAGAGCCCGGATCGGTAAGATGGAGTCCGAGGACGAGATCGGCGCCGTGGCCCGCCACCTCGACCGCCTGCTCGATCAGGTCAAAGACCGCGACGAGGCGCTCAGGCAATATAACGATCAGCTCAACGATCTGGTGGATATGCGCACGCAGGAATTGCGCGCCGCCAATGAAAAGCTCGAAGAAACCTATGCGCAACTGATCCTCAAGGAAAAGCTGGCCTCCTTGGGGGAGATCACCGCCGGTGTGGCGCATGAGATCAACAATCCGATTGCGGTCATTCAGGGCAATATGGAGCTTTTGCGGATGAGCCTCACCGAGGAGATGAAGGCCGAGGTCGCGATGGAGCTGGACTTAATCGAGGCCCAGACCCGTCGCATCAATGTCATCGTCGGCAAGCTGTTGAGCTTTTCGCGCTCAGGCGAGATGTCGGATCATTCCTCTTTGGTGAACGTCAAAGACGCGGTCGACAGTGCGTTGATCCTCGTGGCCGCCGATCTGCGCAAACACAATATCGAGACGCGGCGCATCGACCGCGATGTGCCCCCCATCGAGATCGTTGAAAACGAATTGCAACAGGTGCTGGTCAACCTCTTCATCAACGCCGCCCAAGCGATGTCCAAAGGCGGCACGCTGACGGTCGAGCTTCAAGAGAGCCTGCGCGACGACAGGCCGGGCGTTGAAATCCGTGTGTCAGACACCGGCGCGGGGATTCCCGCCGATCAAATCGCCCATATTTTCGATCCGTTTTTCACCACGAAACAGGCTGAGGGCACCGGATTGGGGCTGTCGATCAGCCAGGCTTTGATGGAACGCGCGGGCGGAAACATCACCGTAGAGAGCATATGCGGGCGCGGCACGATTTTTTCTGTCTGGTGCCCGGCCGCGTCATTCTGTCCGGATGACATCTGAAGCGGTATACAAATGTGGACATTTTGTCCGGCGCCCCTCGGTGCAAGGGGGGCAATATGGGTCATTTCGACATTTCTGCGCTGCAGATAAATCTTATAACGCACTGTTTCTAAATATTATTTTAGTTTGACACTACAAGACATGGAATGGCAATTCCCGACACACGGCGCGACATCTGGTCGCGGAGTGACGCGTGATCCCCCAGCGGGACAGGCGCAATAAGGGGACCAAAGAGCCCCATTTGATCGGAGGACAGTCACATGTCAGATTCAGCAGCCGGGCCGCTTGGGTTCCTGCGTAAAGAGAATATCGTCGCCCCCGAGGGCTACAACCGCTGGCGCGTGCCGCCGGCATCCATCGCCATTCACCTGTGCATCGGCTCGGTCTACGCCTGGTCGCTGTTCAACCCCGCGCTGACCCGCGAGTTCGGCGTTCTGGCCCCGGCCGCGAGCGACTGGTCGCTGTCGTCTGTGGTCTGGATCTTCTCCGTGGCCATCGTCTTTCTGGGCCTGTCTGCGGCCTTCGGCGGCAAATGGCTCGAAAAAGTCGGCCCCCGTTTCGTGGGCGTTGTCGCTGGTTTTTGCTGGGGCGGCGGCTTCCTGATCGGCTCCATCGGCATCGCCACACACCAGCTTTGGCTGATCTATCTGGGCTATGGCGCCATCGGCGGCATCGGTCTTGGCCTCGGCTATGTCTCGCCTGTGTCGACGCTTCTGCGCTGGTTCCCGGACCGTCGCGGCATGGCGACCGGCATGGCAATCATGGGGTTCGGCGGCGGCGCAATGGTCGGGAAAGTCCTGATCGATTGGCTGTTGAACACCTTCCAGAAAGCTCCTGAATTCCTCGGTGCAGAAGGTGCTGTGGCGCTGATCACCGAAGGCGGCAAACGCTTTGCGGAAACCGCGAATGGCACCGTCGAAGTCATCGTCGCGACTGCCGCACAAGCCGCACCCTTCGGTGGCGACGCGGGCGTCTATGTGGTCGGCACCGGCGACACCGGCGCAGCGGCGACCTTTGTGACGCTGGGCATCATCTATTTCATCGTGATGCAAATCGCCTCCTTCCAGTACCGCGTGCCTGCGAAAAACTGGAAACCGGCGGGTTGGGAGCCGAAACAGACGGCCTCCGGCATGGTCTCTGACAACCACGTGCACATCGACCAAGCGCTTAAGACGCCGCAATTCTGGCTGATGTGGATCGTGCTCTGCTTCAACGTGACCGCCGGGATCGGTGTGATCGGCGTGGCGAAAACCATGATGGACGAAATCTTCGGCAACCTGCCGCTCGTCACCGCGGCCTTCGCCAGCACCTATGTGTTCATGATCTCCGTCTTCAACATGGTTGGCCGTTTCTTCTGGGCCTCCACCTCGGACTTCATCGGGCGCAAGACCACCTACCACATCTTCTTCGTTCTGGGCACCGCGCTCTACCTCTCCGTCCCGTTCTGGGCCTCCATGGGTGGCACCCCTGCGCTCATCGGCTTCTACGCGGCGACCATGGTGATCTTCACCATGTATGGCGGCGGTTTCGCGACCATCCCGGCCTATCTCGCAGATGTGTTCGGCACCTTCCACGTCGGCGGCATCCACGGGCGCCTTCTGACCGCATGGGCCACCGCCGGTGTGCTCGGTCCGCTCGCGATCACCACGCTGCGCAACGTGTCGCGTGAAAATGCCATCGCCGATCTCGCGGCACAGGTCGATCCGGCCACCTTCGCCGAGAAATTCGGCGCGCCTGTGGCACAGTTGAGCGATCTCGTGGCGGCCAAAACCGTGACCATCGCGAACCTTCTGGAAATCGCACCGGCGGGCACCATCGACCCGACCTCCACGCTCTACAACACCACGATGTATTGCATGGCCGGTCTTCTGGTCGTCGCCTTCTTCGCGAACCTGCTGATCCGTCCGGTGCATGAAAAGCACCACGTCAGCCGGACACACCCGGAAGCGGTGGCTGCTGAGTAAGCACTCAAAACTCTGAAATGAGATCGCGCGGGGCTGCTCTTTTGAGCGGCCCCGCGTCATGTCCCCCAAAACAAGCGCAAAGCATGGGATACGCACAATGACCAAGCACGACTGCATTAAAAAACCTTCCGGCGCCGCAGGTGGCTGGGGCGCACTCAAAAGCGTGGGCCGCCAGTTGATGGGCACCGGGCGTCCCGTCAGCGGCGCCAAGACGCTTTTGAGCCTGAACCAGGCCGACGGCTTCGATTGCCCGGGTTGCGCCTGGGGCGATCCCGAGCATGGGTCGTCTTTTGAATTTTGCGAAAACGGTGTGAAAGCCGTGGCATGGGAGGCCACGAAGGCCCGTGTCACGCCCGAATTTTTCGCCCAGCATTCCGTCACGGAGCTGCAGGGCTGGACCGATTACGATCTGGAACACGCCGGACGCCTGACCCACCCGATCCGCTATAACCCGGAGACTGACCACTATGAAGAGGTCAGCTGGGACGAGGCCTTTGCTGGCATCGCGGCGGGGCTCAACGCGCTTGAGGACCCCAATCAGGCCGAGTTTTACACCTCTGGCCGTGCCTCGAACGAGGCCGCGTTCCTCTATCAGCTCTTCGTGCGCCTCTACGGCACCAACAATTTCCCCGATTGCTCCAACATGTGCCACGAGGCCAGCGGCGTCGCCCTGTCCCAAGCCATCGGCATCGGCAAAGGCACCGTGTTGCTCGAAGATTTTGAGAAATGCGATCTGGTCTATTGCGTCGGTCAGAACCCCGGCACCAACCACCCGCGGATGCTTGCCAGCCTGCGCGAAGCGGTGGAGCGCGGAGCAAAAGTCTGTGTCTTCAACACGCTCAAGGAAAAGGGTCTGACGAAATTCGCTGACCCGCAGAAGAAAATCGAGATGCTCACCGGCGGCGCCGAGCCGACCTCGACCGATTACTACCGTCCGCGTCTGGGCGGAGACATGGCGATTTTCCGTGGCATGTCGAAAATCGTTCTGGAGGCCGAAGACCGCGTACAGGCCGCAGGCGAGGCCCCGATCCTCGATCACGATTTCATTCGCGAACATACCTCTGGCTTCGAGGGCTGGTGCAACATCGTGCGCGCCACCTCATGGGAGCTGATCGAAGAGCAATCCGGCCTGTCGCGCGACGAAATCACCGCCGCCGCCGAGATGTATCTCAAGGCCGAACGTGTCATCACCACATGGGCGATGGGCGTGACCCAGCACCTGCACTCCGTGCAAACCATCCGCGAGATTGCCTCCTTCATGTTCCTCAAGGGCAATATCGGTCGCGAAGGCGCGGGTCTCTGCCCGGTGCGCGGTCACTCCAACGTGCAGGGCGACCGCACCGTGGGGATCAACGAAAAGGCGCCGGAGAGCTTCTTTGTGGCGCTGGAAAAAGAGTTGGGTGTCACCCTGTCCCGTGCGCCGGGGCATAACGTCACCCATACGATTGGCGCGATGCTCGAAGGCTCGGCCAAGGCCTTTGTCGCGCTTGGCGGCAACTTTGCCCGCGCCGTGCCGGACAGCTCTCTGGTCGCCGATGCCTTCCGCAACCTCGATCTGACCGTGAACATCGCGACGAAACTGAACCACGGCCATCTGATGCCGGGCAAGGCCTCCTATGTCCTGCCCTGTCTGGGCCGCACCGAGATCGACCGCAATTCGAAAGGCGAACGCCAGATGATCACGGTCGAGGATTCCATGTCGATGGTGCACGGCTCCTCCGGGATCAACCTTCCGGCCTCGAAGACGCTCAAATCCGAGATCGGCATCATCGCGGGCATCGCGGCGGCCACCATCGGCAGCGATGTGGTCAAATGGGGTGAAATGGCCGAAGATCACGACCTGATCCGGGACATGATCGCGCGGGTTTTGCCGATCTATGGCGACTTCAACAACGACGTGCGCAAACCGCGTGGCTTCTGGCTGCGCAACCCGGCGAGCGAACGCGAGTGGAACACGCCGACGAAGCTGGCGAATTTTGCCATCGACGATCTGCGCGACCAGACGGAATGGCAGCAAATTCAGTCGGAGGCCGGAAAATTCGTGCTTCAGACCTTCCGCTCGCATGATCAGTACAACACCACGATCTACGGTATGGATGACCGTTATCGCGGCGTTTATGGCGCCCGCAATGTGGTCTTCATCCATCCGAAGGACATTGAGAAAAACGGTCTTAAGGCCGGCGATCTCGTCGATCTGACGGGCTGTTTCGAGGATGGTCGTCACCGCGCCTGCACTGGGTTCCGCGTCGTTCCCTACGACACGCCAAAGGGTTGTATCGCGGGCTATTACCCGGAGATGAACGAGCTGGTGCCGCACCAAACCGTGGGCGATCAAAGCGACACCCCGACGTCTAAGTCGGTGATCGTCAAGATCACCCCGCATCAGGGCGCGTGAGAGCCGGATCACCATGTCGCAAGAAGACGCCCTTGAGTCCGCCTTCGGGGCTGCGCAAAACGCGCAGCACTCTTACCTGAGCACGATGGGGCCGCTGATTTTGGCGGCCTCTCATCTAGGGATCGCGAAAGACAGCCGCGGCTTTGCGCGTCTGTTCGATCTGGCTCATGCTTTGGTGATCCGGGAATGCACCAGCCTCGAGCAGGAATTTGGCCTGATCGAGACCCAGAAAAAGGACATCCGTACCTCGCGGGTGTTCTACCATTTGACGGAAAAGGGCCGCGCCCTGTTTGAGCATCGGACCCCGGCACATGGCTGACCCGACGCTTTCCCGCATGGCCACCCGTCCCATCGCACCGCGCAGATGGTCCGCCGAGGGCCTGCGCGAGCAGAGCCGGAGCCTCATGGTCGAAACCCCGGTCGCGATCGTGTTCAACGGCACGACCGTCGCCGTGATGATGGCCTCGCCGCAAGGCATCGAAGATTTCGCCTATGGCTTTGCCCTGACGGAGGGCTATCTGCGCGATTTGGCCGAGATCGAGCGGTTCGAGGTGATCGCGCATGACAAGGGCCTCGAGGCGCGGTTCTGGGTGGCGGAACAGGCCGCCGAGGCGCTTTTGTCTCGCCGTCGTGCGGCTTTGGGGCCGATGGGGTGCGGGCTCTGCGGCATCGACAGCCTCGATCAAGCGCTGCGCACTCTGCCGCCCCTCGGCAAGGGTGTGACACTTGACCCGCAAGAGGTGGCCGAAGCCCCGGATCAGCTCCGCGCCTTTCAGCCGCTGCACGACCAGACCCGTTCGGCCCATGCCGCGGGCTTTCTGATCCCCGGCCTTGGCATCACCTTTGCGCGTGAAGATGTCGGGCGGCACAATGCCTTGGACAAACTCTGCGGCGCCCTGCTTCGCGAAGGCATCGCCCCTGAGAGTGGTGCGATCGTGATGACCTCGCGGCTCTCCGTCGATCTCGTGCAAAAATCCGCGATGATCGGCTGCCCGACGGTGATCGGCGTCTCCGCCCCAAGCCTGCTCGCGGTCGAAACGGCAGAGGCTGCGGGCATGACCTTGATCGCCAATTGCAAAGCCGGACGGTTCGACATCCTGACCGGCGCAGACCGCCTGAAGCTCTCTCTCCCTGAAACGAAGACGTGAGCCCCATCCGTTGGACAGTCTCTGGCGGGAATGAAGCGCGTTTCTGCCCGCGAAATCCCTCACCTAGAGTCTGCCCAACCTTGAAGGAACAGATGAATGTGAAAAAACCGTAGTGGTTTCGAATGCTCGGTTGCTCTGACATATTGCCGTCTTCTGGTTTGGAGGAAGGCTATCAGGGTGTGATGTCGCCCGTCGGAGGCTATTTGGGGGCAGATGCAACGTTTACGTTTTTTGTTGAAAAAATACTTAAATGACTCTTAAAAAGACTGGCTTATCGTGCGCTTTCTGCGCGACTTGGGGACGTAGCCCGTGATCTTTTTGAAATCATCGAATGTTCTTTTCCTGAAGCCGAAAAAGACAGCCGGGACATCATTTGAAATCGCGCTTTCACGTTTCGCCGAAAAAGACGATATCATCACTCCGATTTCCAACGTGGATGAAAACACGCGTCGGACACTGGGCTTTCCAACCTGTCAAAATTATTTGAAACGGCCGCGTGAATATACGCCCAAGGATGTTGTGAACCTTCTTCGCAAAGGGATCCAGCCAAAGAAATACTACAATCATATCGGTGCTGCAAAAATGCGTCGTCGCTTGGGGCGTGAGGTTTTTGATGCGGCATATAAGGTTTCTATCGTGCGGAATCCCTTCGATATGATCGTCTCTCTCTATTTTTGGAAAACGAGACATGAAGAGGAACGCCCGAGCCTTCAGGCGTGGGTCAAGCGCAACAAAAGTGTTCTTCGGAGATACATGGATCAATATTATCTGAATGGTAAGGATGTCATTGATTTCTATATTCGTTTTGAAAATTTTGAGCCGGACATCCTGGAACTTGAAAGCCAAGTGCCTGCATTAAAAGGCCTTTGGAGCACATTTCACTCCATCAATGCGAAGGGCAACATTCGTCCTCAAAAGACAACTCCGGCCTCCATTCTCTCCGATCAGCCCGAGGTCAAACAGATGATTCATGCCATTTTCGGTGACTTGATCGAACGATTTGACTACCAGCTTAGATAGAACGTCGCTTTACTGATGTGCTGTGTCGACCATTTTGGCGACAGGGCGGAAACAGCCGGGAAAACTCATGCTTTATCTTCACATCGGTACACCGAAAACGGCCAGTACGTCGATTCAGAGGTTCGTGAATACGACTCTGCTCTCAGTGCATTCTGTTGCGGCTTTCGGCGAGCAGACGGCGTGGAAACTTGCGATGACATCCAACAGCACACTTGCCAGAGAGCGATTCCTACGTCGGAAAAACAAACCGAACCATACGCGTTTTGAAACCGTGCGCGACACGGTATTCAGAGACGCAGCTGTTGAAATAGCGGCGCAGAATAGCGACCGTTTTCTGGCCTCATGTGAGCATATCTATTCCGATTTTGGCAACGATGCGGAGGCCATACAGGCTCTTAAGCACCAGCTTTATGACGTTTTTGGAGACGTGACGGTGATTGTATATCTGCGCGATCAGGTCTCGTTTCTCAAAAGTTATTACGCGCAATGGGTGAAAGGCAAAAGGGCGAGTGCGTCAAGTTTTGAAGACTTCATGCGCGATCAGATTGCTGACGGATTCTGGCTCGACTATTATCGACCGCTGTCTCTGTGGGCGGATGCCTTTGGAGCTGAGAAGATCCGCGCAATTCCTTTTTCGAGAAAGAACTTTCCAGAGGGAAATATCCTTATCGATTTTCTGGCGCAAATTGAAGAGGATACGCCGGCAACGCGTGACGCGGCACGTGAGGTACGTCAGCGAAATGTCTCGCCGACCTATGGGGAAATTCGCGCGCTTCAGAGGCTCAATCGGCTCGGATTGGGACGGCTGAGGCCTCTTGCGAGGAACCTTGCCAAACTCCTGCCCGAAAAAGAGTTTCCGCGTGAGTTCGATGCTGAAATTCTCACAAGTTCACGCGAGAGCAATCATGCTGTGAACTTGGAGTTCTGCTCAAACTTTGCGTGGCGGCTGCCGGAGTAAGGGAGGGTGTGCCGGATGCCCTTGGCAGAATGCGGCATCCTCTCGAAATCAGTTGGGACGGGCCAGCACGACTCAACATACGGGCAGCATTTTCCTTTTTCCTGCCGATGTGACCCGGCTCTTTTGGCGCTCAATCGCTTGCGTCTGATTTGGAGCCACCTATGATGCATTGTGTTGCCGAGGAGCGCGGCAACACGGCGGAGATTTTCCGCTTTCCTACATGTGACCTGATTTGTGGTGACCATGACGCAACACCCTGTGTGGTGCGATAGGGGCCCCGCAGACAACCGGATAGAACGGTATGGACTTAAGACGCTTCGATCTAAATCTTCTTCTTGTTTTCGATGTCATGATGGCAGAACGCAATGTGACTCGCGCCGGAGAGCGTCTTGCGCTGTCGCAGCCTGCGGTCAGCCATGCGCTCAATAAATTGCGCAGTTTGTTGGGGGATGACCTGTTCGAGAGATCGGAAGGCATCATGAAACCAACGCCGCGCGCGCTTGAAATTGCCGGGCCGGTGCGCGAGGCGCTTATGCAGCTTCAAGTCACTCTGGATGACACGGCGTTTGACCCTTTTGATGCGAAAAACACCTTCAACATCGCGTTTCACAACTACGCTTCGACAGTTTTGGCCACTCCTTTGGCGCGCAGGCTGCGCGACCGCGCGCCGCAGGTCCGGCTGCATATTTCCTCAAATGACGGCCATGACCTGTTCAAACGGCTTGGGGACGGGGCCTATGACATTCTGATCGGACCGACGGGTGAGGTTCCGCCTGGTTTTGAGAGTGTTACGCTCCTGATGGATTCCCATTGCGGACTGGCGCGCCATGACCATCCGCTGTTCGACAGAGAGATCACGCGCGAAAGTCTGTCAGAACTGCCGGTGATCGCAATCGGGTCTTTGAAAGAGCAGGAAACGGGGATTTTCCCGGTGCTCATCGAGGCGGGTATCGACATCAATACGATGATGACCGTGCCGCATTTGTTCGCCGCAATCAATGTGTTGCGCGATACCGATATGGTGACCTATGTGCTGCAAAGGGTTCAGAAAAGCCATACGGAGACCTATGCCAATCTCGATGGGCTGCGGGCCTTTGCCCTGCCGATGGATCAGGAACCCGTGCCCTGTCGCATGGTGTGGCACAAACATATGACCAACCAGTCGGCGCATCGCTGGATGCGAGACCAGATCGCCGAATGTTTCAGGGAGGTTATGTGATGCCTATAAAACGAGCAAGACGCCTGTCAAATCTGCATTTGCGCCAAGGGCATAGGAGCTATGCGATTGGTGACATCCATGGGCGGGTCGATCTTTTGCGCGCCCTCATGGCCCGCATTCGCGAAGACATCCGGCGTTTCCCAGCGGACAGCTGCGAATTTATCTTTTTGGGGGATTATATATCGCGCGGGCCGCATTCGGATGGCGTCATCGATTTCCTTCTTGAGGAGCTGCCTCATGAGGGGGTGCCCATGATCTGTCTTCGGGGCAACCATGAGGACCTGTTGCTGCGCTTTTTGAGAGACGGGGATCAGCATGCGGGACAGAGTTGGCTTTCGCATGGTGGGGCCGAGGCGGCGCAGGCCTACGGTGTCGAAACCGGTGAGATCACACCTCAACGCCTCCCGCAGATCGCGCAGAAGTTGCGGGAGAGAATTCCTGACAAGCATATGATATTCTTTGAGGAATTGCAGACCTGCTACATTCGGGATGGCTATATTTTCGTCCATGCCGGCCTGCGTCCGGGGGTCCGTCTCGAAGAGCAGACCGCGACAGATATGATGTGGATCCGGGAGGGGTTTCTCGACTACCGTGGGCATTTTCCGAAATATGTGATCCATGGGCACACGCCCTCGGACCTGCCGACGATACGTCCAAACCGGACCAATGTGGACACGCGGGCCTATGAGGGCGTGTTGACCTGCGCCGTGCTTGAGGGACGTGAGCGTCGGTTTTTGACGACGCTATAATCGCGACGGGGCGTCTCGCGTGCCGCGTGACGCTCCTTTGAGTGCGACGCGCGCGCCCGCGGAATTCAAATCGCGAATACCGCAATTCAAAACTTTCATTTCATTTATATAAATAGGCCTCGTACCGTTTTCTCGTGCCCCACGCTCCGGGGCACAAAACGCAAAAAGCAAAAAGCTCAGACAGGCCCTCGCTTGTCCCGCGCGCGGGACAAGACACGGCAGCCATGTCTGAGGCGACAACGGGAGACTAGGATTTGACACAGACAACTGACACCGAGCGCCCAAAGCTCAAGCGCAGCTTGGGCACGCTTGATCTGCTTTTATATGGTATCGTGTTTATGAGCCCCATCGCGGGCTTTGCTGTCTATGGTTTCGTACAGGACAGCTCCGGCGATATGGCGGTTCTGTCCTATTTGATCGGCTGTATCGGCATGGTGCTGACGGGGCTGAGCTATGCCGCCATGTCGCGGGCCGCGCCGGGGGCGGGGTCGGTCTACAACTACGCGCAAAAGGCCTTTGGTCCCTTTTTGGGCTTTGCGGCGGGCTGGTCGATCCTGCTTGATTATGTCCTGCTGCCCTCTCTGATGCTGTTGATCGCCGGTCTAAGCATGAATGCCGCCATCCCCGCCGTGCCGGTCGCGGGCTGGGTCATGTTCTTTTTGGTGATCGCGACCGTCACGAACCTCTGTGGCATCAAATTCACCACCCGCGCCGACATGATGATCGCAGGCGCCTTGATGATTGCCGTGACTATTTTCGTCATCGCCGCCGTGATCTATCTTCTGTCGCCCTCCACGCCCGTCAGTCTCAGCCTTTCGCCGCTTTTGCCCGAAGGTGGCGTGCAGATGAATCTGGTCGTCGCCGGGGCCTCCGTCGCGATCTTGTCCTTCCTCGGGTTCGATGCGATCTCGACACTGTCCGAAGAGCTCAAAGAGGGGCATAGCAATGCCGTTGGTCGGGCGACGATCCTCTGTCTTGTGGTGATGGCGAGCATTTTCATCGTCGAAAGCTGGCTGCTTTCCGATCTGTCGAAAGGCTTGGAGGACCTGTCCCCCGATGCCGCCGCTTTTGAGATCATCAACGCCCGGATGCCCTTCGTCGGTCTGATTGTGACGCTCGCCGTGGGTCTTGGCACCGGCTTTGGCTCGACCATCCCGCCGCAGGCTGCCGTGTCCCGTGTGCTCTTTGCCATGGCCCGCGACCGCCAACTTCCGGGTATTTTGTCGCGCGTCCATAGCCGGTTTCGCTCCCCCTATGTGGCGATCCTGTTCATGGCCGTGATCATGGCGGTGCTCTCGCTGGGCTTCGGGGCGCATCTCGACACTTTGCTCTCGCTGGTGAACTACGGAGCGCTGATGGCCTTCATGTTCGTCAATGCCTCGGTCATCATGCATTACGGGATTCGTGGCGGCTCGCGTCAGCTGGTTCGGCACTGGATCCTGCCCGGCATCGGCTTTCTCGTTGTGGCCTATGTGTTCACCGGGTTGAGTAGCCAGTCCTTGATCATGGGAACGGCCTGGATCGTGGCGGGGATCGCCTTTTACCTCGTCCAGCGCTTTATGCTGGGGCGCACGCCTGTGGTGGGACTGGATGCTGCAGAATGACTGTGACACAGACGATGCAACGTATCCTGCTGATTGGCACAGCCGACACGAAAGCCGATGAGCTCAGCTACCTTCAAACCGAAATTGCGCGCCTGGGACACCGGGCGCTCATCATGGATGTCGGTGTGCTTGGGGTGCCGAAACTGCCCGTCGATCATGCCAATCATGAGGTTGCGAAGAGGGCAGAGATGCGCCTGTCCGAGGTGGCGGCGCTCGGGGATGAATGCAAGGCGATGGAAGTGATGGCCGAGGGCGCGGCCCGGCTGGCGTCTGATCTCTATCTCGCGGGGCAGATCGACGGCGCTTTGGCGATCGGTGGCACGATGGGCACGGATCTCGCGCTTGAGGTCATGTCCGCTTTGCCGATCGGTGTGCCAAAGCTGATCGTCTCATCGGTTGCCTTTTCGCATATCATCCCGCCCGAGCGCATCGCGCCGGATTTGATGATGATCCTCTGGGCCGGTGGCCTATGGGGGCTGAATTCTGATTGCAAGGCGGTGCTGAATCAGGCTGCGGGTGCGGTGGTTGGCGCGGCAACTGCGATGTGTGGCGTGTTGCGATCCGACGCCCGTGCCATCGCGATCTCGTCTCTGGGCGGGTCTTGTCTGCGCTATATCGGACATCTCAAGCCCGAGTTGGAGGCGCGTGGCTATGAGGTGGTGATTTTTCACACCGTTGGAATGGGCGGGCGCACTTTGGAGGGCCTCGTGGCGCAGGGTCGTTTTGCCGCCGTGCTCGATCTGTCCCTGATCGAGGTTTCGAACCACGCTCTGGGCAGCCCGGTGCATTCCGGCGCGGATCGGTTGGAAACCGCCGGACGGCTGGGCGTGCCCCAGATCGTCGCCCCCGGTGCAATCGATAGCGTGGACGACCGCGCGTGGGACGGCTCCGGTCGGTCCTCTGAGGTGGGCTTTCACGCGCACAACCGTTTGATCGGAGGCATTGCTACCGGGGCGGCGGACAAGATCAGGATCGCTGAAATCATTGCGCAAAAGCTCTCGATCAGTCAGGGGCCGACGGCCTTTGTCATGCCGCGTTTGGGCGTCAACGAATGGGATCGTCCGGGGCAGGACATGCATGACCCGGAGGGGCTTGCCCAGTTCGAAGCCACCCTGAGTGCCGCCCTGTCAGGCGCGATCGAAATGCACAGCGTCGATCATCACATCAATGACGCGGAGTTCAGTCAGGCGATCCTCGCGATCTTTGACGAGTGGTGCCGTCAGGGCCTGATTGCCCCGGCACAAGATCAAGACCAAAAGAAAAGAGCACATTCATGAACATCCCCTTCGGCGCCCATCAGAGCGATCTCAACCAAGACATCGCCCGCGATCTCGCCCATGTTCTGCATCCCAATCACGCCGTGCAAGAGCCGGTTGATTTCATCATCCATCGCGCAGAAGGCATCCGCCTTTTTGACGCAGAGGGCCGCAGTTTCATTGATGGCCGGTCTCAGTTGAACTGTGTCAATCTTGGCTACGGCCATGAGCGGCTGGTGCGTGCGGTCCAAGACCAGGTCGCTGAACTGCCTTACCTGTCGATGTTCTATCAATTCAGCCACCCCGGCGTCATCGAATGCGCCGAGCGGCTGACCGCCGCCGCGCCGGGCGATCTCGAACAGGTGCTGTTCACCACGAGCGGCTCCGAAGGGATCGAAATGGCGCTGGCGCTGACCCGGCTTTACTGGTCGCGTATGGGTCGCAACCGGACCAAGATCATTTCGCGCTACACGGGCTATCACGGTGCCACCTCGGGCGCGGTGTCTGCGACGGGGATGGCCATGGGCGGGCAAAGCTCCATGCAGAGGTTGATTGCTGGTCATGTGCATATCCCGGCCCCCGACCTGTTCCGCGATGGCGCGGACATGGATCCCGAAGACTATGGCGCGCGCGCCGCAGAGCAGCTTGCTCAGACCATCGAGTTGGAGGGGCCCGACAGCGTGGCGGCCTTTATTGCCGAGCCGGTGCTGGGGGTCGGCGGCTATGTCCCGCCGCCGCCGGGCTATTGGCAACGCGTGCGCGAGATTTGCGACCACTACGGCGTTTTGTTGATCCTCGATGAGGTCATGACCGGGTTCCACCGGACCGGTCCGCGCTTTGCCGCAGAGCATTGGGGCATCGTGCCCGACATGCTTGTGGTCGGCAAAGGCATCAATTCCTGCTACGTGCCCTGTGGCGGTGTCGTGATCCGGCAAGGCATCACGGATGTTTTGGCAGGGGCCAAGCTGCCGGGGTTCACGCATTCCGGTCACCCGCTGGCCATGGCGGCGTCGAATGCCGCCTTCGACGCCTATGACCAAGATGGGATCGAAGGCAATGTTGCGCGCATCTCGACACTGATGATGGCGCGGCTGCGCGCGGAATTCCTGCCATTGCCCTATGTGGGGCAGGTCGAGGGAATCGGCTTGATGATGGCTTTGGAGCTGGTCGGCACGCCGGGAACGCGTGAGCGCCCTGAAGATGCGATGTTGCAAGGCGTGGTGCGTGCGGCTCTGGAGAAAGGCTTGATCCTGCGTGCGCGCAATGGACGGATTGCGCTTTGTCCGCCGTTGATCACAACCGAATCCGACGCGCATGCCATGCTCGATATTCTCTATCCGCTGATCCGGGACCTTGCTCAATGACACTCGATTTTGCTGGAGATGAACGCCTCCAAACAGCCTTTGCCGAAGCCTGGTCCCGCAAGGCGGACTTTAAAGAGGGGGCGGCCTATATGCGTGGGCGCTTTGTTCCCTTGTCGGAAGCCACGATTCCGATCACTGACTGGGCCTACCGGCGCTCAGATGTTGTCTATGATGTGGCAAGCGTTTGGGAGGGCTCATTTTTTCGTCTCGATGACCACATCGCCCGGTTTCGTCGCTCGATGACCCGCTGGCGCCTCGATCCGCCGGAAAGTGACGCGCAAATCCATGACGTCGCTCTGGCCGTCGTCGCCCTGTCGGGGTTGAAAGCGGCCTATGTGGGCATGGATTGCCTCAGGGGGAAGGCGCCGCGCGGTGTCGCAAGCCATCCGGCCAATGCCCAGAACTATCTCGCGGTTTTCGCGCGCGGCTTTGCCTGGATCATGCCGCCGGATCTGCAGGAGCGCGGCGCGCGGATGATGATTGCCAAGACCCGCCGGATCGCCCCGGAGGCGGTGGACCCGACCGCCAAGAATTTTCACTGGGGGGATATGACGCAAGCGTTGTTCGAGGCCGAGGATCAGGGGCTCGACGGGGCGATTTTGCTCGATGCGGACGGCTATGTGACCGAAGGCCCGGGCTATAATGTGTTTGCCGTGTTGGCGGGCACGGTTGTGACCCCCGATCGTGGCGCTTTGGAAGGCATGACGCGGCAATCCGTGCTGGAACTGTGCGCTATGCTGAACATCCCAACAGAGGTCAGGCCGATATCCGTGCAAGAATTGGAGCACTGTGACGAAATCTTCATGACCACCACGGCAGGCGGCGTCATGCCGGCTTCTGAACTGGATGGCCGGGCGCTGGCTTCGACGATTGGCCGCCAGTTGCGGCACAGATATTGGGCCGAGCGCGAAGCGGGCTGGCTTGGAACGCCTGTGGACTACGAGAGGTCCTGTGATGGGGGCACTGACTGATCGGAGGTGAGCGAAAGGCATGACCTCTGATGCGGAAGAGGTCATGCTGGCTCAGCTTTACGCAGCCAAAGTCGCAAGTGTTTCCGGCCTCCTTGCGAAACAGCGAGCTATTGGATCGGGTGATTTAGCTTAAGGTCCGGCTCGTTTGAGCGAATTGGTTGGCATGCTAATCCCGCTTTTTGCATCTTTGATGCATGCCAATGTCCGCAATGGGTACAGCAGCCTTCTTTATTCGCAACCGCGGCGAACGCACACTTCCCGCCCACACTTACGAAAAAGATTCACAAGGGATTGAGCTTGTACGATGCTCGAACCCCGAAAATATGAAGCGAGGAAAGGTGTTTGTTATATGAGCCAGCGGCAGAACTATGGGGCTTGCCCCAGTTCTGGAGCGATGACGCATAGTTTTGCCGCTATGGGCTGTGAAAACACCAGAAATCGTCATTGTTGCATAGCCACTTGTGCAAAACGTTTGCCCCTAATGACGAATTCTTTTGCTCCCAAGGCAAGTGCATAAAATTCAATCGTATTTTGGGGCATCTTCGCCGCGTATTCGGCTCGTCAAGGAGGGTTTGAAAAGGAGTAACTCCGGGTATGGTGGTCACATTATAGTAATTCTGCGTTCACCATTTTTCTCTGGAAGTGCCGCGTACACCACACCTGCGATGGATGCATTGCGAAATGACATATGCGCGTATCTTTGGCGTATATGCATTTCCAATTCTTCAATTGCTTCTGTGTCGCTATGACTAAGCGCCTCGTAATATTTCTGCAATTCATCGGAGAGTGCGACATTTATCCCGTCAATATTGTTGCCAAGGCTCTTCTTAAACGGCACGCCCGCCGCCAAGGCTTCATCAAGCATCAGGCGTAGAGAAACGAACTGCAATCCATGCTCAGCTTTGTTAAAGAAGGCAAAGCTTGTCGGTATTCTTGCCTGGCTGAAATAATTAATGAATAGGGTATCGCCCTGCTGATTTTTGTAGGTATCTAATGCGCGTGTTTCATCGACTTTGGAAAAGCCGAATTTTTCACGCAAGACATCAAGCACACCTTGATATTCCTTTATGTTAAATGCCCCGCCCCCTGGTTTGGCATTTGGCATATACCCGCCACCAATATCAGAGTGTGCGCCAACCATCTGAATGCGCCTGCCTTTCTTAGCCAAGGTCAGCGGGAAAAACTGTCGGACCTCATCTTTGGCAGTGATGTGAAAAATGGTTTCGGCGACGTTGCGATATGTATCGATTGTCACACCTTCGTAATTACCCGTATGCCCCCTTCTCCCATAGAGGAAACCGTATCGAGCAGCCCCATGAACTTGACCTTAAATTTGGAGGATCCAAATTCGATCTCTTCATCCAGAACGCCATTTGCGAAATCGCGGGCGGCGATGGCCCCACGCGAGAACCCAAAGACATCAAACCAAATATCACAGGGCTGCATGCCTAGAGTTTTGCTGTGGAGGTCTTGTGTAAGTAAATCCATCGTTTGCGCGACACGACTTTCAACCCCCTCTGGTCCGGTGCCCCAGCCCATACCCCTGGGCCCAGACATAATCCCATCATCAAATGAGAGAAAGTCATTGGTCGTGCCATCTTCATCGACGCCAATTCCGCGCATGTAGCGGCTAAGATACAAAACATTGCGCGGCTGGCCGTCAATGTTTTCGACATCTGGATTTTCTGTCGCTCTATATTGTCTCTCTAGGAGATCGACATTCGTGTGCCACGTGACGCCATTGACCGGCACATGGTCGCGGGAATTCCCTGTGCCGTCAAAAAACACTCCGGCCCGGATCAGATCACAACTTGCAGCGATGGTGTCGGTCGGCCCCGATCCTGCTTCTGTCGCGGATGCCTGAGCGGCTTGCTGAGCTGCATGAAGTCGTGTTTGGTTTGTTTCTGTCATCAGCTGTCTCTTTCCTTGGAGCAGCGGGATAAAACTGGGCCTTCATGCTGCAAAACATAATCTCTACCGCGCATGGCGTCTTTAAAATGCTCGTCGTTTGGATCATGAGCCGCCTTTAACTCTCTCGCCACGGGATCACTGGCCGGCAGCGAATGGGCGCAAAGTTCACGGAGCACTACGGGAAGCACCTCTTCATGGCTCAGTTCGCCAAGCTCCACGCCACGCCGTTCCGCAATCAGTTTGGCGACCGTAGGATGTGCAGTCGTGACCAAGACATCCGCGCCCGGGCCAACTTCTATTGTGATTGTGGCGTGATTTTTTTCTGGATCAAGCGTAGCTAACTCAGATGCTGAAACGGAAAAATCCAGCGTATAGGCCTGATCAGCTAAAATATCATACCAGGTCACTTCGTAATAAATCTTATCGCTCCAGGCATTGGGATAGTTAGCCGCGCCGCCTTCATTGCGACCCTTAGCGGAGCGTTGAACAATGGTGCGCCCATTCTCGACAAGTCGGGTAATGGATGGGGAAACGACATTGTCCGAAAAGGATAACCCAAGCGCGTTTGGGCGTTTTGCTTGTATGAGCCAACTGGTTCCAACCTCTATGGCGAGAAGCAACAGTATAGCCGAGAATACCTTTTTCATATCGGTGCCTTATCTTTTTACAGTGCTTGATCCTACACTTCGATTTGTTCGTTGAGTTGTTTCTTTCATTGGTCGCCTCCTTCTTCTGAACAGAAGCTCGTCGGCATTGGATTGCGACTCAAATAATACGCTCGTGTCTCCATCGCGTCTTTTAAATGCCCCGGGGTAATCCCCCCGTTTTTACGGGGGCTTGGCCGTAGAATTTACGCGGCCATTCTCAGTTTCTGTGCGGGTGTCATCCCGCCGTTGCCCATGTTCGGGCGTTCATTGTT